>JBEEFQ010000247.1:0-16855 GCA_041166245.1 Actinomycetota bacterium
TCAGCAGCGGGGTCGCGGCCACGTCCTGCTGGCCGATGGCCGATTGGGCCAGGGCGGGCTGGTTGCGGCTGAACGCACCTACCTCGGGGAAGAAGGATGCCGCGACGGCCGGCAGGTCGAGGGGCGCCCGCTCGGTGAACCCGAAGGCGTTGGCCTCGGCGGTGAGGTTGTCGGCGCCGAGGTCGAGCCCCATCTGCGCGAAGCCGGTGTTGCAGCTGACCTTGAGCAGCTGAGGCAGCACGCCGCCGCACGCGCCCCCGCCGAAGTTGGGCAGGTTGCGGTTGGTCGCGGGCAGGTCGAGCTGGCGCAGGACGGGGTAGCTCTTGGTGGCCAGCTCGGGCTTGCGGTCGAGGGCGGCGGCCGCGGTGACGACCTTGAACGTCGAGCCGGGGGCGTAGCGGCGCCGGTAGGACCGAGGCAGCAGGGGCTGGCCCTCGGTCGCCTGGAGCTGCTTCCAGGTCTCCTGCACCGCTTCCTGGCTGTGGGCGGCCAACGGGTTCGGGTCGTAGGAAGGGAACGACCACATGGCGAGGATCGATCCCGTCTTGGGATCGAGAGCGACCACCGAGCCCCGACGCGGTCCGAGCGCGTCGCGCGCGACCTGCTGCAGGCGCTTGGAGATGGTGAGGGTCAGATTGCCGGTGGCCTGGTCGTCATCAGTCAGCACCTTGGGGAGGTCCTGGATGCGGTTGAACCGCACGTCGAGGTCGCGTCCGGCCAGCTCGTCGTTGTAGGTGCGCTCGACGCCCTCCTGTCCGAAGGTGAAGGAGAAGTAGCCGGTGACGTGGGCGAAGAGGTCGCCCTCCGGGTACTGACGCTGGCGCTTGAACACGGCGTCGACGGGCACCGACCGGGCCAGCACCGCGCCGTCGGCCGACTGGACGAAGCCGCGCGCCCGGGCGAAGTCGCGCGTGGCGTTGCGCGTGTTGCGCGGGTCGTCGTTGAGCTTGTTGGCTCGGACGACCTGCACGTAGTTGAGCTGGGCGAAGAGTGCGACGAACATCGCCATCAGGGCCAGCCCCAAGCGCTGGATCTGCTTGCTCACTGGGCCACTCGCTCGGTCGCAGAACCGTCCGAGATTCGGATGAGCAGTGCCAGCAGCACGTAGCTGCCGAGGAGCGAAGAGCCGCCGTAGGAGACGAACGGCAGCGTGACGCCGGTGAGGGGCACCAGGCGGGTGACGCCCCCGATGATGATGAAGGCCTGCACGCCCAGGGCGGTGGTGAGCCCGGCGGCCAGCAGTTGCTCGAAGGGGCGGGTGGCGCGCAGCGCGATGCGCAGGCCACTGCCGACCAGCAGCAGGAAGGCGACGAGCACGGCCGCGGCGCCGAGCAGTCCCAGCTCCTCGCCGATGACGGCGACGATGAGGTCGGTCTCGGCCGCGGGCATCTTCTGTGGGCTGCCCAGCCCGAGCCCGGCCCCGGCCAGGCCGCCGGCCGCCAGCGCGAACTGCGCCTGCACGAGCTGGAAGCCCTGGTCCGCGGCGCGCGACCACGGGTCGATCCACGTGACGATGCGCTGCTTCACGTGGGCGAACATCGACACCGACGCGACGGCACCGAGGGAGAACATGGCGGCCCCGGCGCCCAGGTACACGGCCCGGCCCGTACCAACCCAGATCATGACCACGAAGAGGGCGAAGAAGAGCATCGACGAGCCCAGGTCGCGCTCGGCGATCATCACGACGAGCGATACGCCCCACGCGAGCAGCAGCGGACCCAGGACTCGCAGCTGGCCGGCGTTGGCGCGGATGTCGGACAGCAGCTCGCGCCGCTCGACGAGGTAGGACGCGAAGAAGATGGCGAGGGCGATCTTGGCGAACTCACCGGGCTGGAACGACACGGGTCCGAAGCGCACCCAGATGCGCGCCCCGTTGATGTTGCGGCCGATGACGGGCGCCAGCGGCAAGAGCAGGAGGCCGATGCCGATGAGGGCGAAGATGTAGCGGTAGCGCTCGAGGTCGGCGACGCGGCGCACGAGCACGAGGGTGCCGATGAAGGCGCCGATGCCGAACGCGGTCCACGTGGCCTGCAGGGCAGCCAGGTCGGCGTCGAGCCGCGCGACGAACACGTAGCCCACGCCGTTCAACAGCAGCGCGACCGGGAGGATCACCGGGTCGGCGTTCGGAGCGAACCGACGGGTGCCGAGGTGGGCGAGCACGAGGAGACCCAGCACGATCACGAGGAAGGGCCCCACGTTGGCCGGCACCGATGCCGTGGTCCCCAGGCTGACGAGCGTGTAGGCCGCGGCCGTCAGCAGCGCGGCCAGCACGACGAGCCCGAGCTCGGTTGTCCTCCGGGACGAGCGGATCACGGTGGGGGAGCGACGGGCGTCGGCGGCGGCGGAACGGCCGTCGTCGTCGTGGTCGTCGTCGTGGGCTGGAGCGCGGCCGCCTCTTCTCTGAGGTTGGCGACATAGGTGCGGGCCGCGTCGAGCGACGGCACCTCCTTGCCCCGGGCCAGATCGTCGCGGCGGGCGGGCGCCACATCATCGACGAGGAGGTCGGTGCGCTCCTCGAGCGTGGGATTGATGCCGAGCAGTCCGTCCGGCCGACCCTGGAAGATGGCGACGCGCCCCCCGTCCACCGCGACGTAGTAGGAGCTGCGGGCGTACCAGAGCACCGCGCCGACGGCCCCGCCGATGAGCAGCGCCAACACCAGGACGAAAGCCACGACCCGCCCCGTGAAGCGCCTGGCCTTGGGCGCGGCCGGCTCCGCATTGCCCCCGCCGCTCGACCCGTCGTCGCCACGGTCGCTGACGTGCTCGACGCGACCGGTGCGGGGTCGCTCCGGTTCGGCCGCGAGGGCAGCCGACGCCGTGCCTGCCCGGTCGTCGTCGTCCACCACGTCGATGACGACGACGGTGATGTTGTCGTTCCCGCCGCTGGCCTTGGCCTGGCGCACTAGCTCCTTAGCCGCGTCCTCCGGGTCCGCCAACCGACGCAGGATCGACGCGATCTGGTCGTCGGTCTGCTCGTTGGTCAGCCCGTCGCTGGCGAGCAGCACCCGATCGCCCTTGTAAGGGACGATGCGGAAGCAGTCGACCTCGATCTCGTCGTCCATACCGAGCACGCGCGTGAGGATGTGGCGCTGCGGGTGGGTGGCCGCGTCCTCGGGCGCCAGCTCGCCCCGCCGGACCATCTCCTCGGGAAGGCTGTGGTCGTCGGTGATCTGATCCAGCTCGCCGTCGCGCAGCAGGTAGGCCCGGGAGTCGCCCACGTTGGCAACCGCCAGCAGGTCCTCGCCCTCGTCGTTGACCAAGGCGACGGAGGTGACGGTGGTGCCCATGCCCCGCAGGTCGGTCTGCTCGGCGGCCCGGCGCCAGACGGCGCGGTTCGCCTCGCGCACCGCGTCGGCGAGGCCGTCGGCGGTCGGGTTCTTCTGGAAGGCGGCCTTGAGCGCCTCTACCGCGGTGAGCGAGGCCACCTCACCGGCGGCGTGGCCGCCCATGCCGTCGGCGACGGCGAAGAGGGGCTCGGCAACGAGGAGCTCGTCCTCGTTGTTGGTGCGTACCTGGCCCACGTCAGTGGCGGCACCGATCCGCAGCTCGGTCACTGGACAGCCATCTCGCCCGCTCGATGGCTGTCCAGCTCCATCACATTGGCTCGCTTCACAGGCTCGCTCACTTGGCCAGCCATCTCGCCCGCTCGATGGCTGTCCAGCTCCATCACGTTGGCTCGCTTCACAGGCTCGCTCACTTGGCCAGCTCCAGCACGGTCTTGCCGATCTGCAGGCGGTCGCCCCGGCGCACGGGCTGGGGGGCAGTGACCTTCTTGCGGTTGAGGAATGTGCCGTTGGTGGAGCCGAGGTCCTCGACGTAGATCTGGCCCTCCCGCCGGAAGATGCGGGCGTGGAGCTGGGACACGAACGTGTCATCGGGCAGCGAGATCTGGCAGCCCGAGGCCCGCCCGACGGTGAGCTCGTCGCCCAGGTCGTAGATGCGGCCCCGGTCCGACGGCGGCTCGACCACCTTGAGACGCAGCGCCCCTCGCGGTGCCGGGGCGCCGCCGCGGGTTGCCGGTCGGGCGCCGCCGCCTCCCGACGGGACAGGCGCCGGGGCGACTGCGGGGGCGGTGAGCTCGGCCCACACCGCCCGCAGCACCCGAAAGAAGAAGAGGTACAGCAGCGCCAGGAAGAACAGCTTGAGGATGGTGAGCAGGCCTTCGGGCATCGGTTACGAAGTCTCGAATCGCAGGGTGGTCGCGCCGACGGTGATCTCGTCCCCGTCGGTCAGGCGCCGTTCCTTCACGCCCGAGCCGTTGACCTTGGTGCCGTTGGTGGAGCCCAGGTCCACGACGACGAACTCGCCGCCCTGGCGCCGCACCTCGGCGTGGCGGCGGCTCACGTTCTGGTCCGAGAGGGTGATCTCGCACTCGGGCATGCGCCCGATGCACACGGGGTCGTCGCCCACGCTCACCCGCTCGCCGTCGGGAGTCACGACCGTGCCGACGCCGCGCCCGCCCGGGCCCTCCCGAACCTCGCTGGCGAGCAGGAAGGTGCCTGTGCTCACGCCCGGATCCTCGGTGAGCTCGACCACCACCGGACCGAGGAACTGGTAGCCCTCCGTGCGGGCATGCTCACGGGCCCCGTCGGCCAGGTCGCGCACGAGGGAGTCGCGAAACGACACGAAGCGCTCGTGGTCTGCCGGCGCCAAGGCGATCGTGTAGTGGTTCGGCGCAATCACACCCCGCACGCCGTGGCTGCGCTCGGTGTCCATCTGCCTCGTCAGGCGTCGCAGCAGCTCGACGGGCTGCACGCCGGAGCGGAACGCCTTGGCGAAGGCGCCCTCCACGAGGCGTTCCAGCCTCCGCTCCAGATCGGCGAGCCCCATGGTCAAGACAATCTACCCATGAGCCGTTCTCGCTCCCCTCCGGCGCAGATTTCCGCTCGGGTAGCGTGGATTCCTCAGTCACGGGCGAGTGGCGGAATTGGCAGACGCGCAGGATTCAGGTTCCTGTGTCCGAAAGGATGTGGGGGTTCAAGTCCCCCCTCGCCCACCACCACCCCACCACGGCATGTTCGCGAAACCTGTCTGACCTGCCCTTAGGCGGTGGCATTCGAGGGGCTTCCTCGTCTCGGGGTCACTCGGGCTGGAGCTCGAGGATCCAGGTCTCGGCCGCAGGGGCGATCGAGGGGCCGGCTTGGCCGCCGATGACCACGACCTTGTTCCCGCTCACGACCACGACCGCGTCCATCCGGTTCACGAACGGGGCCTCGGCGCTGGGCAACCACGTGTCGCGGGCCACTCGGAACTGCACCTCGAAGTCGTCGTCGCCGGGATTGTCCATCGTGCGCGACGTCGCCACCACGATGTTGCCCCACCGACGCAGGTGCTGCAGCGGCGCCTCTTCCCATGCCCCGTCGAGATAGACGAACTGTGGCTGCGGGCCGCTCTGCCCCATCATGGAGTGCCGGACCAGGAAGCCGTCGGTCACGCCCGCGCCGCCGGTCGGCGGCGACGGCAGGGCTGTCCATGACTGCGACTGCAGCCCGTACGAGAGCACCCTGGCGTCGAGCTCGCTGACGTCGGACAGGTCGTTGGTGAACCCGCCGATGACCAGACTGCCGTCGAGCCACGCCGCGATGGCATTGACCCCTCCGACGGGTGCGGGCGGGACCGCGATCCACGAATCGGACCCGAGCTCGTACGTCGCGCCATCTGCCCGCACACTGCCTGGCTCCAGCTCGGCCGGTCGGTCCGTGAAGGGCGACTGGGTGGTGCCGCCCCAGACCGTCACCTGTGTTGCATCCGTCGCGACGGCCGCGAGGTTGCGAAGGCCGGTTGGCGACGGCGCTCCGCTGGTCCAGGTGTCCGAGCCCATCCTCCACCGACGCGTCACCGGAGCGGTGGCCCGCCAATCGAGTTGCTCGTCGTCCTGATGTCCGACACCTCCGGATGCGACGCGGACGACTGCCAGATCCTCGCCATCCCATGCCAATCCGTCGAAGAACACCCGGATCGTGTCGTCGACCGGAAGTCGGGTCCACGTCGAGGCGACCACGTCGTAGACGCCGCCCGTGAGACGCGCTCCCGCGTCGAAGCCGACGACGGCCAAACGATCCCGAGCCACGGCCCACCGGTAGTCGTGGAAACCGGCGATCGGTGCCGACGGCACGTGCTGCCACGCATCGAGCTTGGGGTCGTAGATCGCGCCGTCGGTGATCGGCCTGACCCCGAGCGAGGTCCCCCAGACGAGCACGCGCCCGTCGGAGAGGACCGCGTTCGGCATGGCCCCGCGCACGCCGCGCAGGGGCGTCGGAGCGCCCGGCTTCCATCGGCCGACCGGGGCGGACAGCACCTCACCCGTGGGCGTCTGCAGGCTCGTGGCCACCCGCTCGGGGTGATCCTGTCGGTCGATCACGACCACTGCTGCGCCAACGGTTGCCAGCGCAGTGAGGCCGGCGACCATCGAGCGTCGCCGAAGTCGACGTGCGCGCGCCGTGGCAGCGATGCGACGGACGTCCGGGGGCTCGAGACCGGCCGGTTCAGTCCTCCGCAACAGTTGCGCAAGATCATTCATGGGATGAGCACCTCGTCGTCAGAGAATTGCAGTGAGGCGCGGAGCCGAGTCACTGCATGGGAAGTGAGGGACTTGACCGTGCCCTCGCGGCATCGCATCGCCTGTGCCGTCTCAGCGACGCTGCAACCGCCGTAGAAGCGCAAGATCACAGCGGCGCGCTGGCGCCGAGGGAGCTCGGCGACCGCGGCCCGAACGGCCAGCACGGTCTCGGGCTCGAGCGTGGCCGGCGTCCGCTCCACCAGGGCCCGCCGATTGGCCCGATGTTCGGCATAGCGGCGGCGCCACCACGAGTTCGCGAGGTTCATCGCCACGCGTGAAAGCCACGCCTCTACCCGCTCCAGCTCAGGGGCTCGTGCCCAACGTTGGTGCAGACGCACGAGCGCCTCCTGAGCCAAGTCTTCGGCGACCTGCCGGTCACCGGTGTAGAGCGCAAGCATCCCGACGAGCCGCGGGTACTCCCGGCGCGTGATGTCGGCAAGCTCAGCCTCGCACCGGTCGCTCACAGCGGTCTGATCGCTTCAGCGGCCACTTCGGTTCAAACGTAGATGCGATCGCCTGGCGAGAGGTCGGGCTGTCCACAGAGCCCACGTACCGGCGAAACCGGACTCTGGATCGGCGGCTCCGGCGAGCCCGTGCTGGCGACCAGGAAGCTCCGGAACATCTTGAGCGGCCACGACGAGGTCGCTCTCGTCGTCGACGACATGGTCTCGTTCGACCCGTGCATCGCACGAGGTGTCCGCGTCTACGGCCGGGCGTCCGCCCCCCTCGAACGAGTCGGGTTCGTCGGACCGGCATCTACGTGCGGATCACGCCGACGGTCTCGTGGAGCTGGAACATGGCGGGCGAACCCGTAGGGGACGAGTGGTACCCATCGCGTCGCCAGATCCACCAGCCGGTGCCGTGACAGCGGACAACCCCGAACACCTCACCCGGCGTGTGCGCTGACGTCGGTGGCCATGTGGTCGCCGTGGCGGTGGACGATCTTCCAACCGTCAGCCTCGCGTCGATAGACGTGGGTCACGCGCAGGGTGTTGTTCACGCGGTCGCCGGACGTGGTGGTCGCCCGATAGCGCTCGATGCCGACGGTGTACGCCAGGTCGCCGTCTGCGCCGCTGGCGATGAGCTCGAAGTCGTAGTCCTCGCACGCGGCGAAGCTCGACGCCACCTTGTCGAACACGGCCCGCACCGCGGGCCAGCCCTTGCTGAGCGGCACGCCTGCGCCGAACACGGTCACGGGGTCGTCGTGCGACCACGTCGAGAGGCGAGGAACGACGTCGCCGTCGTGCATGGCCCGTTCGGCCTTGATCTGATCGGCGAGCGTCGACTCGAGGAAGGCGTCGCGCTCAGTCGCCGACATGGCTGGGAACGGCGAAGGGATCGAAGAGCTCAGTGCCGCAGCCGCTGCACACGCCGGCGGTGGCGGGCGTCACGCCGTCGCACCGCTGGCAGAAGATCACGCGCTGGTGGGGCGTGGCCACCTCCCACAGCTGGGCGAAGTGGCTGTACTGCCAGCGGTTTCGGTACAGCTCTGTCATCGCCGTCTGGTGCTCGTCGCTCGAGAAGAAGGCGCGGGCGTCGGCCGTTGTGCGCCAGAAGGCGATCAGTGTGTAGTGCGGCCCGTCGGCGAAGTTGAAGCGACGGATGAAGCCCGGAGCCGTGGCGAGCCGCTCGATGAGTCCCGCGGCCGTCAGCCAGAACTCGGCGGCGCGGTCCTCGTCGACGAAGGTGGCTTGCAGGACGAGGATCGCCCCCGCAGCCTCGGGCCCGAGGTGGCCGTCCGGCCCCTGCTGGGTCCCGAGCACCGCCGGCGTGATGTGGACGCCCGCCACGGCGGTCATCTTGGCGATCGCCTCCATCGGCGGTGGCTGAACGAGCAGCTCGATCATCGCGTCCTCCTCAACAATCATCCGACATTATGTCGGATGAATACGAGCACTGTAGGATGAACAGGTGACAAAGGTCAAGGGCCCTCGCAAGTACTCCTCGGTGGTGCGCGACGAGCAGGCGGCCCGCACACGGACGCGGATCCTCGACGCCGCGGCCGAGCTCTTCCTCGAGCGGGGGTACGCCCGTACCACGATCAAGGACATCGCCGATGCCGCGGGCGTCGCACGAGACACCGTGCACGCCGTCTACGGGAGCAAGGCCCGGGTGCTGACAGCGCTCATCGACCTGCGGTTGGTGCCGGACGGTGCCGTGACCAACGTCAGGCAGCGACCCGATGCGCAGGCGATCAGAGACGAGACCGACCAGCGCAAGCAGATCGAGTTGTTCGCCAGCTTCATCGCCGGCATCTCGACCCAGCTCCGGCCCGTCTTCGAGATCCTGCGCACCGCTTCAGCGGTCGAGCCTGAGATGGCGAGTGTGTTCGAGGAGATGGATCGCTTCCGCATGGACAACGTGCAGGCGTATGCGAAGTGGATCGCCGCACGCGGCCCACTGCGCGTCAGCACGAAGAAGGCAGGCGAGATCATCTGGACCCTTGCCAGTCCCGACGTCGGTCGCATGCTCTGCGACGAGCTGGGCTGGACGCAGACCCAGCACGCCCGCTGGCTCGCCGACACGCTCACCCGGTCGTTGCTGCCGGACGACTAGCGAATCAGCTGAGCGACGCCGGTGAGGCATCGCCGATGCCAGTGAGCAATCGGTCGAAGGCGTCCTCACGACGGGAGCATTCCAGTCAGACTGTGCGGCGGTGCCAGAGATTCCCGCCATCAGCTACGCCAAGACGGCCGACGGCGTCCACATCGCCTACCAGACCCTCGGCGACGCCGAGCGCGACCTCGTCCTGATCGAAGGCTTCATCAGCAACGTGGAGATCGCGTGGGAGGAGCCTGGCATGGCGCGCTTCCGCCGCGAGCTGGCCAAGTTCTCCCGCCTGATCCTCTTCGACAAGCGCGGCGTCGGTGGGTCGGACCGCCTCGAGGCCGCGCCCACCCTCGAGCAACGCATGGACGACATCCTGGCCGTGATCGACACCCTCGGCTCCGAGCGGGTCGTGCTCATGGGGTTGTCCGAGGGCGCCCCGGTCGCCGTGCTGTTCGCTGCGACCTACCCCGAGCGCGTCGAGGCCCTCGTGCTGTGCGGCGGGATGGCCCGCTCCACCTGGGCACCGGACTACCCCTGGGCCACGCCCGCCGACGCCCTCCTCGAGGGCGCGGCCCTGATCGAGCCCGAGCTGTTCGACGGCACCGACCTCGAGGTCTGGGGGCCGTCGATGGCCGACGACCCGAAGGCCATCGCGTGGCTGGGCCGCTATCGCCGCCTCAGCATCACCCCCGGCGCGCTGGCCCAGCTCTTCCTCATGTTCCTCGAGATCGACGTGCGCGCTGTGCTGCCGACCATCAACGTGCCCACCCTGGTCATGCACCGGCGCGGTGACCGTGTGGTCAACCGCCGGGCCGGCGAGTGGATGGCGGCGCAGATCCCCGGCGCCCGTTACGTGGAGCTGCAGGGCCAGGACCACTTCCCGTGGTTCGGCGACACCGCCGCCTTCCTCGACGAGGTCGAGGAGTTCCTCACCGGCCACCGCCACGTGGCCGAGCCCGACCGGGTGCTGGCGACCGTCCTGTTCACCGACATCGTGGGCTCTACGGAACGGGCCAGCGAACTGGGCGACAGCGCGTGGCGCCAGACGCTCGACGACCACGACGCGGTGGTGCGGGGCCTGCTGGCGCGTCACCGCGGCCGGGAGGTCAAGGCCACGGGCGACGGGTTCCTCGCGACCTTCGACGGCCCCGCCCGGGGGATCCGCTGCGCCGTCGAGCTGCAGTCGTCACTGGCGCCGCTCGGCATCGAAGTGCGCGCCGGCCTGCACACCGGCGAGGTCGAGGTCCGCGGCGATGACGTGGGCGGGATCGCCGTGCACATCGCGGCGCGGGTGCAGGCCGCTGCCGCGCCGGGCGAGGTGCTCGTGTCCCGCACCGTGAGCGACCTGGTGGTGGGTTCCGGCATCGGCTTCGCCGACCGCGGCGCCCACGCGCTCAAGGGCGTGCCCGGCGAGTGGCAGCTCTTCGCAGTTCGGCCGTGAGGCGTCAGCCGGCGCGGTGGGCGCCGACCATGAAGACGGCGATGACTGCGGGCTCGGTGCCGCGGTTGTGCCAGCGGTGGCGGGTGCCGTTCTGCACGACGGTGTCGCCTGGGCCCATGGTGCGCTCGGCGCCGTCGTCAAGTTCGAGGGTGACCTCACCCGACAGCACGACCTCGAAGTCGACGGTGTCGGTCGTGTGCATGCCCGGCGCGTCGAGCTCCATGTGGTCGAGCATGCCGGGCAGGCGCTCGTTGAGGGAGGTCAGCTCGGCGCCGATGTCGATGTCGCCCATGGGCTGGGTGCCAGAGGGCGGCAGGCTGAAGAACCCGAACCGGTAGCCGCCGACAGCGGGGAAGTACGTGGTGTGGTCGGGCCGGCCGCCGTCGTCCGGGTACGACGGTGCCTCGTCGCCGCCCCAGAGGCGGTGGAACTCGGTGCCGGGCATCAGCGCGGTGGTGACGGGTTCCACCTCCTCGTCCGACGCGAACACGGCCTTGCCGCTGCTGTCATGACCGGTGACCACTCGTCGCACGCGCACAGGGGGCAGCCTTTCACCCCCCACTAGGGTGCCCCAAATGGTTGTCGCCGGCCGCCGTCGCCGCCGTCGACCCCGCTGGGTGGTGCTGGTTGTCCTGGTGGCGCTGAGCTTCATGGTGCTGCGGGCCATCGCGTCGAGCGGGTCCGATCCCCAGTCGCGTCGGCTGGCGGAGCAGGCCTACCTCGACGAGATGCGCCCCAAGGTCGAACGATCCACCCAGCAGGGTGCCGACCTGGAGGCGGCGCGCGACGACGCAGGCAAGCTCGGACGGGTGGGCGTCACCAAGCAGCTGGAGCGCCTGGAGGACGAGGCTGCCCGCGTGCTGCGCGAGGTGCGGGCCGCCGACCCGCCGTCCTCGCTGGCCAACGCTCACACGCTGCTCGAGTCGACCATGTTCGTCCGCTCGCGCGCCGCGGCCAGTCTGGCTGCGTCCCTGCCCGAGGCGCTGGCGGCCGAGGGGAGCGGCGACGTCGTGGAGCAGATGGGGTTGGCGGGTGCCGACCTCAGCACCGCGGACGGCATCTACGCCGTGTTTCGTCGCTCCCTTGCCCCTCCGGGGGGCAAGCCGGCCGCGACGATGCCCCCGTCTCGGTGGGTGTCGCGCGCCGGCTCGTGGAGCGAGCCCGAGCTGCGCGCCCTCGTGTCGACCCTCCGGGCCAACTCCACCCTCGCCCCGGTGCACGACGTAGTGGTGATCGTCGTGTCCACCGATCCGACGGCGGTGGGCAAGGAGGGGACGGCTGACGTGCTGCCGCCGAGCAAGGCGCTGCGCCTCGAGGTCGTCGTCGCCAACGTGGGCAACACGCGCGAGCAGGACGTCCCGGTGGTTGCCGCCATCACCACGCCTTCGGGTGCCGTCGACACCGCTCGCCAGTTCGTCGACCTGGCTCCGGGTCAGCGTCTCACCGTCACCCTCGGCGGGTTGCAACCCACCCGCAACGAGCAGCTGGCGCTCGGCGTGCGGGCCGGCCCGGTGACAGGCGAGGACAACACCGACGACAACGAGATCAGTCGCACCCTGCTCGTCCGCGGCTGAGTCAGGACGCGTCGTCGGGGTCGTGCTCGACTCGGCGGTGCCAGGCATCCTCGGCCCGCCGCACTGCCTCCCGCAGCGGCAGGCCCGCCTTGCGCGCCGCCCGGGCCGCGTCGTCGTGCTCGACCTTGACCCGACCCGGGCTGATCTTCACCCGCACCGGGAAACCGCCCACCTCGACCTCGCCCTCGGTGCGGGCCGCCGGCCACCGCTCGAGCTGACGTCCCCTGACGCCGAGCGAACCCGTCTCGCGCGTGAGGACGTCGGCCAGCTGGCCGGCCAGCACCGGATCGGCCAGCACGCTCACGGTATGGCCGGGCCTGCCCTTCTTCATGAGGATCGGCGTCACCCACGCGTCGTGGGCACCGGCGTCGAGCAGGGCGGCCACCGTATGGGCCAGCGTCTCGCCCGTCGCGTCGTCGACGTTGACCTCGAGCAGCGTCACCGGCTGCCCGGGCCGGTCGGCCGGCGCGTCGTCGGCCAGCTGACCGAGCACGACCTGGGTGACGTTGGGCATGCCCTCGATGTCGTGGCTCCCCGCGCCGAACCCCGTCGCCGTCAGCCGCATGGCGGGCATGGGCCCGAAGGCGGTCACGTTGGCCGCGAGGAGGGCGGCGCCGGTGGGCGTGGTCAGCTCGACGGTCGTCTCCCGGCCGTAGACGGGTGCGCCGGCCAGCAGCTCGACGACGGCCGGCGCGGGGTTGGGCAGCATGCCGTGGGCGCTGCGCACCATGCCCGTGCCGGTGGCCACCGGGCTGGCGTACAGCTCGTCGATGTCGAGCACCTCGAGTGCGGCGCACGTGCCCACGATGTCCACGACCGCGTCGAGCCCGCCCACCTCGTGGAAGTGGACCTGGGCAGGCGGGCGGCGGTGGATGCGGCCCTCGACCTCAGCCAGGGCCGCGAACGTCTGCAGGGCGCGGTCGCGGACGCGGTGCGGCAGACGCGCCTCCTCGATGACCCCGGCGATGTGGGCGTGGGTGCGCACGACGGTCGTCTCCTCCGCCTTCACGTCGAGGCGGGTGGCGCGCACCCCGGCGCGGGTCACGACGTTGGCCTCGATCTCCCATCCGCTGACGGGCAGGCGGGCGAGCAAGGCCCGCACCTCGTCCAGGTCGGCGCCCGCGTCGACCAGGCTCCCGAGAGCCATGTCACCGGCGATGCCGCAGAAACAGTGGAACCACGCGCCGGTGCGGGTCACGGGAGCATCCGCGTCACCGCACAGGCCGCGCCGAAGCCGTTGTCGATCCCGACCACGGTGAGGCCCGACGCGCAGCTCGACAGCATGGCGAGCAGGGCGGTCACCCCTTCGAGGGCGGCGCCGTAGCCCACGCTGGTGGGCACGGCCACGACCGGCGCCCCCGTCACACCCCCGACCAGGCTGGCGAGGGCGCCCTCCATCCCGGCGACGACCACGACCGCGTCGGCGTCGGCCAGCTCGTCGGCCGTGGCCAGCAGCCGGTGGACCCCGGCTACGCCGCAGTCGGCCACGAGGTGGGGCCGGAAGCCATGCGCCTCCAGCGTGGTCACGCACTCGGTGGCAACCGGGAGGTCGGCGGTGCCGGCGGTGAGCACGAGCACACGACCGGGCCGCTCCGCCGCCGCCCGCCACACGAGCGTGCCCGCCCGTCTGGTCCCGTTCGGGTTGGCCGCCATGGCCGCCGCGGCCTGGGTGTCGTTCGTCCGGGTGAGGAGCACGGGCCCACTGCCCTCGGCCAGCAGCTCGGCCACGATGGCCGCGCACTGCTCGGGCGTCTTGCCCGGCGCGTACACCGCCTCGGGCATGCCCTGGCGCAGGCTGCGGTGGTGGTCGACGCGGGCGAAGCCGAGGTCGGCGAAGGGCAGCCGGCGCAAGCGACGAACGGCCTCGTCGGCGTCGAGGTCGCCGGATCGCACATCGTCGAGCAGCTGGCGGAGGGTGGACTCGTCCATGACTGTCCCTATGGTGCACCGGCCTCGCCGCCTGCGCCCACCGGTAGGCTCGCCCGGGCCGGAGCGGTGGCAGAGTGGACGATTGCACCTGCCTTGAAAGCAGGCGGTCGAAAGACCCGGGGGTTCGAATCCCTCCCGCTCCGCCACGCCGTTTGCTGTGCGACACTGGCGCACTCGGGAGAGGTGCGAGAGCGGCCGAATCGGACTCACTGCTAATGAGTTGACCTGGGAAACTGGGTCCGAGGGTTCAAATCCCTCCCTCTCCGCCAAAGGTGTGATCCGGGCTCTGACCCGCGCCGTACTGGAGACACCCACCGAGAGTCGGCGGCCCCGTGCCCTCGCCAGCCGGGGCCCCGACTCCCCGGGGGCGCCTCAGGCGGCCCCGACGTCGCAGAAGACGAAGCCGTCGCGCTCGACTGTCTCGCCCACCTGCACGTCGATGGCGGACCGGAATCCGGGCCCGTCGTAGACGAAGGTGTGGAACTCGCCGTTCTCGCCACAGGGGTCGACGTCCGCGGGCAGGTCGGCCAACAGGTCATCGTCGAAGGTGCGGCCCGCGAACTCGGGAGCGAGCTGGGCGGGGTCGACGCAGGTCAGTACGGCTCGCAGCCCACTGTCGATCATGTCCCGCGCCAGCGCGCCGGTCGGTCGCTCCCACAGCGGGAACACGGGCTGGAGGCCGGTGCCGGCCAGGTGCTGCTCGCGGTAGGCCCGGACGTCGCGCAGGTACAGGTCGCCGAAGATCATCTGCTCAGCCCCGTCGGCGAGCGCAGCGTCCACAGCGCCCCGCATTGCCGCCTCGTACACGCGGTCGGGGCATGGCGACGGGATCTCGACCACGTGCACGGGCAGCCCCAGCCGCTCGCCCTGCGCGAGCAGCAGATCCCGCCGTACCGCGTGCATGGCTACGCGGTCGGCGTCGGCGTTCACCGTGCACAGCAGCGCGCTCACGTCGATACCGAGCTCGTGGCGCGCCGCGTGCAGCGCGAACGTGCTGTCCTTCCCGCTGCTCCAGCTCATCCACGCCCTCATGCGACGTACGGGCAATGGCGGCAGTCGCTCTCACAGCACGTTCCCCGCTCCGCGTGCGACGCGGCAGTGAACACGAACAGCCCGCTCACCGGGTCCAGGTAGCCGGGCTCGCCGGCGGCCATGGCCGCCCGGTGGGCGGCGAGGATCGCCTCCCGCCCCGGCGCGTCGGCCGTCAGCCGCGACGGATGCGGCTCCTCCAAACTCCGGTCGGCCAGCGCTTGCGCCACCCGCCGAGCGTAGGCCCGACTCCATTGGGTGCACTTGTGGCCATATACGCCCCCAAGTGCACCCAATGAAGCGGGTCACCAGGCGCGAATACACTGGCGTGCTCCACCAGCGCTCGTAGCTCAATGGATAGAGCATCTGACTACGGATCAGAAGGTTGGGTGTTCGAGTCACCCCGAGCGCGCTGAGGACGGCCGCAGATGTGCGGTTCAGTCCATCTCGAACATCTCGCTGAGCCAGCGCTTCTTCGTCTTGGGCTGGTAGTGCCCGCGGCTGTCTCGGGACGGCCGCTGCTCCCGATCGTCGTCGTCGTCGGATCGTTGGATCAACTTGTCCAGCTCGCCGCGGTCGAGCCACACCCCGCGGCATTGCGGGCAGTAGTCGATCTCGACCCCCTGACGTTCGGACATGAGCAAGGTGGTGGCGTCAACAGGACATTGCATGATGTGACCTCCTGTGGTCGTGGGAAGGCGAAACGTCAGGGTTTGCTTGTGGAACCGGCTTCGGCGCGGTGGTCCCTCGCGTCGGCGGCCAGCGACGCCACGACGGACGCGCCGACGACGGCGGCGATGACGCTGAGCGACACGAAGGTCGGAAGATGGACCTCGAAGGGCTCCCCGATCAGAAGCATCTTCACGCCGACGAAGGCGAGGATGACGCCGAGCCCGACGTTGAGGTACCGGAACTTGCCCTGCATTCCGCCGAGGAGGAAGTACAGGGACCGCAGGCCGAGGATCGCGAAGGCGTTGGCTGCGAACACGATGAACGGCTCCCGACTGACGGCGAGGATGGCGGGCACCGAGTCGACGGCGAACACGACGTCCGTGGCCTCGATCAGCACGAGCACCGCGAACAGGGGCGTGGCGAGCCGCTTGCCGCCGATTCGGGTGAACAGCTTCTGGCCGCTGTAGCGATCGGTCGTGGGCACCAGGCGGCGCACGAGCCGCATGGCGATGTTGGCGTTGTAGTCGACCTGCTCGGACTCGTCGTGGTGGGCGATCTTCCAAGCCGTGTAGAGCAGGAAGGCTCCGAAGATGTACAGGATCCACTCGAAGCGCTCGATGAGCGACACGCCGGCGAAGATGAACAAGCCGCGCAGGACGAGGGCGCCGAAGATGCCCCAGAACAACACCCGGAACTGGAACTCGCGCGGCACGGCGAAGAACGAGAAGATCACCGCCCACACGAACACGTTGTCGATCGAGAGGCTCTTCTCGATGAGGAAGCCCGCGTAGTACTCCCCGCCCGCCTGGCCCCCCTGCCAGACGAGCAGCACGACCCCGAAGAGCAAGCCGATCGAGATCCACACGCCCGACTCGATGGCGGCTTCCTTGATCGTGATGACGTGCGCAGTGCGATGGACGAGGAGGAGGTCGACGACGAGCATGGCGACGATGGCGCCGACGAGACTGAGCCACGCCCACGGCGGTACGTCGAAGCTGGCGAACTCACCGCCAGCGCCCTCGGCCGCGGCCAACGTCGTTGCGATTGACGGGAACATCACTTGGCCGGCCCGAGGAGGACCGGCACCGGCGACTGCGTCGC
>JBEEFQ010000248.1:0-11645 GCA_041166245.1 Actinomycetota bacterium
GCCCGGCTCGAAGAGCTGCGCGCCTCCCGCCAGCGCCTGGTCTCCGCCCAGGACGAGGAGCGGCGCAAGCTCGAACGCAACCTGCACGACGGCGCCCAGCAGCAGCTCGTCGCCATCAAGGTGCAGCTCGGTCTGGCCGAGCGGCTGGCCGAGGCGGGCCAGCCCGTGGCCGAGATGATCCGCCAGCTCAAGGACGAGACGGGCGAGGCGCTCGAGACGCTCCGCGACCTGGCGCGCGGCATCTATCCCCCGCTGCTGGCGGCCGAGGGCCTGCCCTCGGCGTTGGCGGGCCAGGCCCGCAAGGCGAGCTTCGAGGTGCAGATCGAGGCCGACGGAGTGGGCCGGTACCCGCAGGACATCGAGACCGCCGTTTACTTCGTGTGCTTGGAGGCGTTCCAGAACGCGTCCAAGTACTCCGAGGCGAACTGCGTCACCGTCGACCTGCGCGAGGTCGGCAGCGAGCTGCACTTCTCGGTGAGTGACAACGGCACCGGCTTCGACCCGTCGACGGCGAAGCAGGGTGCGGGCACCGACAACATGAACGACCGTGTCGAGTCCCTCGACGGGACGCTCACGATCATCTCGGCTCCTGGGGAGGGCACGCGTGTCGAAGGGCGCATCCCGGTCCCGGCAGCCGCGGCGGCGCCCGCCCCGGCTCCGCCGCAACCGGTCTCGGCCCCCTAAGGTCACTGTGTGGGGCAGGACGCGATCGACGACGTAGCGCGCCAGCGGGACGACGTCGACCTGCTGCGCCGCCGCATCGTCAACGTGGTCGGTCACGAGCTCAAACTTCCAGTCAGCGCCATCCGAGGCCTGGCCGCGTCGCTCCAGCACGCGTCGCCCGACCAGATCGCCACCGAGATCGCGCCTGCGCTGATCCGTAGCAGCGCCCGCCTCGAGCGTCTGGTCGACGACCTCCTGCTCGCAGCCGGCATCTTCACCGTGCTGCCCGTCGAGCCGCCGGAGCCCCAGGCCGTCGGCGCTGCGGTCGACCGAGCGATTGCCGCGGCCGGCGTCAGCGTCAACCTGGAAGGCGATGGCTCGACCGTGGTGGCGGCCCGGGCGGATGCGCTCGACCGGGTGCTCGCTGTCCTCATCGACAACGCGGTGAAGTACGGGCGGCCTCCCTATGTAGTGCGCATCGGGACAACAGATGGCGCGGTGACCATCGATGTGATCTCGAACGGTGCGCCCAAGGCCGAGGACTTGGCGCTCGCCCTCGAGCCCTTCTACCGCGGCGAGGCCGCGGTCACCGCCGCCCCTGGTCTCGGGATCGGCCTGGCCGTGGCCGCCGCTCTCACCGCGCAGGACGGCGGGCGGCTGGCGGTGCGGGCCGAGGGCGACACCGTGGTCGCCACCGTGGAGCTCCCGGCACCATGACGCCCATGCGCACCCTTCGCGTCGTCGTCGCCGACGACGAGAGCGACGTCTGCCTCATGCTGCGCATGCAGCTCGGTGCCCAGCCAGACTTGGAGGTCGTCGGCGCCGCGGCCGACGGGTCGGAGGCACTCGAGCTGTGCCGGCAGCTGCAGCCCGACGCCGTGGTCATGGACCTGCTCATGCCGGTGATGAACGGGTTCCAGGCCATCGAAGCGATGCAGCGCGAGCTGCCCGGTGTCGCGGTCGTCGCCTATACCGGCGTCGCCGGCGAGTTCGTGCGCCACGAGATGGCGCGCATGAACGTGCCGCTGGTGCTCAAGAGCGGCGACGTGACACCACTCGCCGACGCCCTCAGACGAGCCGCTCCCGCCTGACCCTCTCCGTTCTTTGGCGCGTCACCCCCATATATCGGGGCCTACGCGCCAAAGAACGAGCTGGGCTCAGCGGCGGCGTTCCCGTTTGTGCGCTTTGGCGAGCTCGGCCATGGCCTCGGTGCTGACCTGGTCCTTGGAGACGATGACGACGCGGGCGTCGGTGACGGCCCGCAGGGTCGAAGTGCGTCCCCGGCCCTCGAGCAGGGCGCGCTCGCCCAGCACGGCACCGGGGCCGATCTCGCCGACCTTCGCACCGTCGACCTCGACGGCCAGCACCCCGTTCAGCAACAGGAACAGGTCCTGACCCTCGTCGCCCTGCTCCACCAGCGTCTTGCCCTTGGCCAGCTTCTTGCGCTTCGGCTTGGTGCCTGCCTGCATGATCGCCGACGACAGCTCGCGCTCGAGCGCGCTCTCGACCTTGGTGACGAACGCAGGCGACTCCTTGGCCCCCCACGGCGAGTTCTTGCCGAAGGCCTCGACGTACCACTCCTTGAAGTCGGTGATGCCGACCTTGTCGGTGAGGCGGCCCCTGTCGTCGTAGACCCAGTGCCGGGGGAACGGGCTGGCGCCCTTGACGGTGTGCTCACTCGTGCCGTCGGCTCGGATGGTGAGTGAGAGCGTCGTCCAACACGACGGGGCCGACAGCTGGAAGAACGGCTTGCGCCGAACCCGGCGCGGTGCGGGGATGCCCGTGCGGCCGCCTGCCGTCTGCACGAAGGTGACGGTGCGTCCCAACTGCCTCGGGTCGGCCCGCAGATCGGGGAACGGCACGGGCTGGAACGTGACCTCGGCGGGACCCACCTTGGCGACGGTCGTGGACATACGACCCGTGCTGCCCGGCGAGTAGCCGGCGTCGATGATCTCGCCGTCGGTCACCTCGACCCACGCCCGCAGCTCGTTGGCGAACCGGAAGGCGCCCTTGTCCTGCATGGCATCGAGGTCCCGTATGCGGTCCGGCGGCGGCTTGTCGTATTGCGTCATGCCCAACTCGAACGGGAGCTTGGTCAGGCCGGTGATGGCCTCGGACGGGATCCAGGAGAGCGACACGACCGCCGATTCGATCCGCATGCGCGGCACGCTACAACGACGTCAGTTGGTGGAGGGGTCGTCCGGGTAGCGAGCGAGGAGGGCGAGGCGCCCGCCCTGGCGTTCGAGCACCCGTGACCACAGCAGTTCGGGCTCGTCGTCCAGCGCGTCGTCGGAGTCGGCTTCGACCACGAGCCACGCGCCCTCGTCGATCTCGTCCTCCAGTTGCTCCGCCCCCCAGCCCGCGTAGCCGGAGAAGAACCGCACTTCCTGGGCGGCGAGATCGTCGGGATCGCGGCTTGCGTCCACCACGGTGATGCCGTCCTCGCCCGCGACCCGGCCCAGGCAGATGGCGGTGCCCTCGGCCACCGGCCCACCGACGAAGACCACCGACGGCGCCGCCGCCCGCTCCTCCCAGTCCGGCAGGGTGGCGACGAGCTCGAAGTCGCTGGGCCGATTGAGCACGACCCCGACCGCGCCGTCCTCGCCGTGTTCCAGCACCAGCACGACCGTCCTGAAGAAGTTCGGGTCGAGCAACGCCGGCGCGGCCACCAACAGCTTGCCTTTCAGACTCCCCCGGTAACCCACGCCCAAACGGTACCGAGAGCGGGCTCTCGAGGAAATAGGCCACGGATCCCGTGGCCTATTTCCTCGAGACACGCGGGGTTGTTCAGGCGCGCTCGACGTGGGCCTGGATCTCGCGACGGGCGTCGTGGAGCCAGCCCTTGGTGCGGGCGTAGGCGAGCATGGCGTCGTAGCCGTTCTCCCACTCCTGGTCGGCGGCGTCGCCCGCCAGCTTGCGCACGGCCTCGATCTGGATCCACGCGGTGTCCGGGTCCTCGAGCCGCCCGACGGTGTCGATCGCGGACGTGTCGTCGCCCCGGACCACGACCTTGAAGCCCTTGAAGTCGGCGTGCTCCTCGAGCCGCACGTCGTCACCCTGCACGATGATCACCATGGCATCGACGTCCCTCCGTTCACGCGCAGGACCTGCCCTGTCACGTACCTCGCTGCGTCCGACGCCAGGTAGAGCACGGCGGCCGCGATGTCCTCGGGCATCCCGGTCGCACCGATTGGCGAACGCTTGCGCATCATCTCCAGCATGGCCTGGGTCCGCTCGGGCCCGCTCCGTTCCGTCATGGGCGAGAGCACGAAGCCGGGAGCGACCGCGTTGACGCGGATACCCGCCTTGCCGCCCTCGACCGCTGCCGTCTTGGTGAGCATGGCCACCGCGGCCTTCGACATGGCGTAGGCGCCGAGGGTGGGCGAGGCCTGGTCGATGGCCGTCGACGTCATGTTGACGATCGACCCGCCCGACTGCATGGACCGCATGGCGGCCTGAGTGCCGAACACCACACCCTTGAGGTTGACGGCGAGGACGCGGTCGAGCTCGTCCTCGGTCAGCTCCACGATGGGCGCCATGGCGATGATGCCGGCGATGTTGGCCATGACGTCGATCCGACCGTGCTGCTGCACCGCGGCAGCCACCAGCGCGTCGACCGATGCAGACGAGGTCACGTCCGTCGGCACCGCGGTCGCGCCCGTCAGCTGCGCCGTCTCGTCGAGGCCGACCTCGTCCACGTCGCCCACGACCACTGACGCGCCCGCATTGGCGAACGCCACCGCGGTCGCCCGCCCGATGCCGCTGGCGCCGCCGGTGATGACTACCACTCGGCCTTTCACGGCTCCCGCCCGTGGATCGACTTGGTCACGTTGCGCGTGGCCTCGAGCAGACGCTCGCCGTACGACTCGACCTGCTTGCCGGTGATGGCCCCGCCAAAGCCGAAGAGCGACAGCGCCAGCACCACGTCGCCATCTTGGCCGAACACGGGCGCCACCAGATGGTTGACGAGGTAGCGGCCGTTCCTCTGGATGGACGTGAGGATGTACTCCTGGTGCCCGAGCTCGTCGATGAGCTGGTCGACCAGCAGCCGGGCCCGGTCGTCGTCGGCCAGCCCACGCAGCGCTTGGCCCAGGGCGGCGCGAGGGTCGGCCTCCAGGCCCACCGCGTACCCACGGTCGCGCGTCGCCTCGAGGCCGGCGCGGTACTGCGCGGCGTCCTCCGCCGGCGCACGCGCCAGCCACCGCTCGATGGCATCGTCCTCCGACCAGGCCATGAACACCGAGCCGAGGGGCGGCGTCAGCGGCAGGCGCTGACCGGGCTGCACGCTGTTGAGGGCGCGCGGCGGCCCCGCCCGCGACACGATCAGCATCTCGTCGCCCACCGCCGTCGTGGCCAGGCACTCGAGCCCGAGGTCCTCGGTGAGCGAACGCATCTCCTCCCGCGCGAAGTCGGCCGCCTCGAACTGCCCGTGAGCCGCCGCGCCCAGGGCGATGAGCGACGGCCCGAGCTGGAACGTGAGACGAGTCGGGTGGCGCAGCAGGTACCCGGCGTCGGTGAGGGTGGCGAGCAGGGCATGCGCGGTCGCCTTGTTGAGCTCGAGGCGGCGGGCCAGCTCGGAGAGGGTGAATCCTTCCCCCGGGTGGGCGGCAAGGAAGTCGAGCACCGCGATGGCGCGCTCGACGCCGGGCGAGGGCCTGGCCATCAGCCCATCGCCTTCTGGAGCGCGATGGCAACGGCGTCTGCGATGCCGGCATGGCCGTCGTCGGCCGGGTGGATGCCGTCGGGCAGCTGCTCGGGCGCGACCAGTGGAAGGCCCGGGACGAGCGTGACGTCGGCGCGCTCGGTGGCCACGTCCTCGATGGCCGTTCGCAGGTCGACCAGGGTGGCGCCGAGCCTGTTGGGCGTTGCCTCGGCATCCGGCCGCACGATGGGCGAGACGACGACGATCGGCGTCTCCGGATGGCCCTGGCGCACCACGTCGAGAAAGGCGCGCATGC
Source organism: Actinomycetota bacterium (assembly GCA_041166245.1). Classification (GTDB taxonomy): domain Bacteria; phylum Actinomycetota; class Acidimicrobiia; order Acidimicrobiales; family JAFATL01; genus JBEEFP01. Next base: position 5,622 of record JBEEFQ010000248.1, read on the forward strand.
CTTCGGCGACCATCGCCGCAGTGTGGGGGGTGCGGCTCCAGCAGTTGGTGCCGTGGGCCACGGTGATGACGTCGGCCTCCAACTCGGCCAGGTGCTCGGCCGACACGATCTCGCCACGCGCCGCGCCGGCATAACCCATGTTGATGGCGTCGAGCCCGAGCGCGCGTCCTGCGATCGCCGGCCATGCCGCGGCAGGCGTGGACGTGATCCACCCCTCGGTGATCGAGTCGCCGTAGGCCAGCCAGCGGGGCTGGAGCGGCGCGGGCTCGGCTGTTCCTTCGATTGACACCACGCGCCTTCCCACCACGAGCGGCAGGTAGCCGATGCTGCGGTCTGCTTCCTCACACCACGTGAGCTCACCGTCGCCGTCGAGCTCCACCGTGCCGGTCCCCACCCACTCCACCCGCACGCCCGATGGGATGCACGCCATGCCCCAGGTGTCCTGGGGCAGGCGGTCGTCCCGCTTGGCGCGCGGGTACGGCACCTTGGACGACCCGGGGAAGGCAGCGCCCCGGATGAAGGGCGCGGGGTCCACTACAGACTCATCGGGTAGGGGAACTTGACCCCCACCCCGCCGTCGACCGTCAGCGTCTGGCCGTTCACGTACGACGCCAGGTCCGAGACCAGGAACAACGCCGCGGCGGCGATGTCCGCGGGGATGGCGACCCGACCGAGGGGCGTGTTGTCCTCGTTCAGCTTCTTGAGCTGCTCGGGGACGAGCTGGCTGATGCGCGGCGTCCACACCATCCCGGGTGCCACGCAGTTGGTGCGGACGCCCGCCGGTCCGAGCTCGACGGCCATCGACCGCGCCAGTGACATGAGGCCGGCCTTGGCCACGCCGTAGGCGGCGTGACGCGGGGCCGAGCTGATGCCGCTCACCGAGGCGACGAAGCACATCGCCCCGCCGCCGTCCTCCGACATGGCCTTGCCCGCGTACTGGGCGAACAGGAATGCGTGGCGCAGCACCATGCCGAAGGTCCAGTCCCACTCCTCGTCGGACGTCTCCAGCAGGTCGATGTACTTGGCCATGCCGACGATGTCGACGAGGCAGTCGATGCGGCCCAGCTCCCGCCGGGCCGCGGCGACCGCGTCCTCGACCTCGTTGCGCTCACGCGCGTCGCATGACCACGGGATGCCACCGACCTCCTCCGCGATCTCCTTGGCCAGCGCCTCCTGGTTGTCGATGCAGAACACCCGCGCCCCGGCCTGGGCCAGGGCGTGGGTGGTCTGCCGGCCGATCCCCTGGCCCGCTCCGACGACAACGGCGCCCTTGCCGTCGAGCCGGAGCAGGCCCGTGTACTGGGGGACGGGACTGTCGTCCGAGCTGGTCATCGGGCCTAGGAGGCCTTGACGTCGACGTTCACCTTGTGGCCGCGCTTCTCGAGCTCGGGGATGATCTCCTTGCCCAGCAGCTCGATGGTGTGCATGACGGAGTCATGCGGCAGGTAGCCGAACTGCGTGTAGCAGAGCAGCTGGTCCACGCCGATCTCCTCGTAGTGCAGGATCTTCTTGAGGCACTCGTCGGGGGTGCCCACGATGATCATGTCCTGCTCGTTGAACATCTTCGGGTCGAAGTCGCCCTCGGCGTTCTTCTTGAGGAACGGGAAGTAGGCGTCCTTCTGCTCCTGGCCGAAATGCGGGAACTCCCACTGCAGGGTGAACTCGGCGAGGTTCTGGTACCACCACCACACGGACTGCCACAGGTCGTACTCGGCCTCGGCCTTGGCCAGGTCGTCGACGCAATGCACGAGGGTGTACGCGGCCACTCGGTTGTTGGCGATGCGGGTGATGGGCTTGGGGTTGGCGGCCGCACCGCGGTAGGCGGCGATCTGCTTGGCCATGCGGCTCAGCGGCTGCATGATGGCGAAGGACAGGAGGCCGAGGCCCTGGCTGCCGGCGATCTCGGCGCTGCCGTCGCTGGTGGCGGCCATCCACGCCGGCGGGTGCGGGTCCTGCACCGGCTTGGGGCAGACCATGCGCTCGGGGAAGTCCAGGAACTCCGAGTGCCACTCGGCGTACTCCGTCTCCCACATGTGCACGACGGCCTTGATGGCGTCCTCGGCCGCAGCCCGGCTCTTGTCGCGATCGACGCCGAAGGCGAGCTGCTCCATCGGCGTGGAGCGACCGGTGCCCCACTCGACGCGGCCGCCACTGAGGATGTCGACAGTGGCGATCTTCTCGGCCACGCGCGCGGGGGGCGTGAAGGCATGCGGCATGAGGGCGACGCCGAAGCCGAGGCGGATGTTCTCGGTGATCTGGCTCAGTGCGCCGTGCACGACCTCGGGGGCCGAGCAGTGCGAGCGCCCTTCACGGAAGTGGTGCTCGACCAGCCACACCGTGTTGAAGCCCAGCTTGTCGGCGAGCTGGATCTGCTCCAGGGCCTCCTTGTAGGACCGCTGCTCCTCCCTGCGCTGGTTCTCGGGGAACTCGCCGGGCCACGGGCGGGGGACGTCGATCTCGTAGAACAGGTCCAGCTTCACGGTTTCGCAGCTCCTGTGGTGTTTGCTATGTCGAACGATTGATCGAATTTGCAAACATCCTACGGAACTGCCTCCTGAGGGTCAAGCAGGGAGCGCCCATGCCTGGCCGTTGAACGCGACCTTCGTCGACTCCGGACACCCCGGGTACTCGCCCCCACCCGGGGCGGCCACCTCTGCGGTCTGGACGTCGTCGGGCGAGGTCGCCTTCACGTAGAGGCAACGGCGCTCGGCGAGGGCGTTCAGGAAGATGGCGTCGCCGACCTGGTAGACGACCACCGCATTCCGTCTCTCCGCGAGAAACACCGCTTCCATGCGCTCGACGCGCACACCGGGAACCGTGAAATCGGGGCTGTACTGGGGTTCCAGGCTGTCGCTGTACGTGCCGTGAGCGCGCTGGTAGACGTGCTCTCCCGCGAGCACCTTGCCCAACGCCGACTTGGCCTGGGCGAGCGTGAGCGGCGGTGGCCACGTCGTGGTGGTCGTGCGGTCGCCGCCGAGACCGCCCGGAGTGGCCCGCAGGATTGCGGCACCGGCGATGCCCACGATGGCAACGGCAACGAGGGCGCGCACCGCTCGGTTCTTCGGGAGCGGTATTCGGCGGGCCGACTTCGGACGCGCCGCGGGAGGAGGTTCCGACGGAGGCGTCGGTGACTCGGGTGGCGGGGCGAGCGGTGGCTCGGGTGGCGGTGCGGGAGGCGGGGCGGATGGCGCGGGCGGCGGTGCGGGAGGCGGGGCGGATGGCGCGGGCGGCGGAGGCGGTGAGGACGGAACGGCAGCGGCGGCTTCCCCCATCGCTCCCGCGTGGTCTCCCGCGATGCGCGCGGCACCGATCGCGACCGCGTGCTTCGGGTGCACGTCGACCGACACCGGGCGACCGAGCTCGGACGCGTGGAGCTGCCCGACGTGGGGGATGCGCGACGACCCGCCGACGAGCACGATCGTCTTGACGTCGGCTGGGCCCAGCCCGGCCGACGCGATGGTGCGCTTGAGCGCGTCGACCGTCGGGTCGAGGGCAGGCCGGATCATCGACTCGAACTCCCCTCGCGTGAGTCGCACCTCGCGCCGGACAGTGAGGAGGATCGGGATGGTGACGTCCGTATCGGCCGAGAGCGCCTCCTTGGCCTCGACGCACTCCTCTCGCAGCCGGGCGACGGCAGCGCGATCGCCGGGATCGTCTGGATCCATCTCGGCCAAGGCGTCGGCAACGGTCGTCGCCACGTGCCCGTAGACGGCCTCGTCGAAATCGATGCCGCCGAGACGCTCGAGGCCCTCCGGGCGACCGAGCACCTCGAAGCCCTCGGTCCCCTTGCGCAACACGGCCGCGTCGAAGGTGCCGCCCCCGAGGTCATAGACGGCGATCACCTCCCCTGCTTCCAAGCGCTCGGTGGAGGCGTAGGCCATGGCGGCCGCCTCGGGCTCGGTGCACGTGGTCGGGTCGGGCAGGTCGGCCTGGCGCAGGGCCTGGGCAAGGAGGTCGAGCTTGTACGGACCCCAGTTGGCCGGGTGCGACACCGTCACCGCGCTCGGCAGGCCACCCTGCTGCTCTGCGACCGTGTCGACGACCCACCGCAACAGCTTGGCCATGAGTGTGTCAGCCGAGATCGGCGTGCCACCGAGGAGAATCGGCGTTGGGTCACCAAAGCGGCGCTTGAACTCGCGCACCACCCGGTCGGGCTCGCCCAGACCCCGTCGGTTGGCGGGATCGCCGACGAGCAGCGTGCCGTCCTGCTTGAGGAAGAGCACGGACGGGATGGACGCGGCCCGGCTCCCGAGGGTGACCACTTCGATGCGCCCGTCGCGCGCGACCGCCGCGGCGGTGTAGGTCGTGCCGAGGTCGACTCCGAGCTGGTACATCACGCCGTGACCCCCCCGGTCCGCGGTCCTCGGCTCGGAGGGTATCGCGCCCGGTAGGGTCCGCTCATGCCGTTCAACTTCGCGGATCTGTTCGAGAAGGTGGCCGACGTAGCCGGCGACCGGGAAGCGCTGGTGTGCGGCGGCCGCCGCATGACCTACGCCGAGCTCGACGAGCGGTCGACGCGACTGGCCAACCACCTCATCTCTGTCGGGGTCACCCCAGGGAGCCACGTGGGCATCTACGCCTACAACTGCCCGGAGTGGATCGAGACGTGGATGGCGTGCTTCAAGGCGCGCGCCTCCGGCATCAACATCAACTTCCGGTATGTCACCGACGAGCTGCGCTACGTGTTCGAGAACAGCGAGATGGTCGCCCTCGTGCACGGACCCGAGTTCGACGATCCCCCGTTCGACGGACCCACGTTGCGGATCGGCGAGGACTACGAGAAGGCACTCGCCGCCGCGTCGCCCGAGCGCAACTTCGGGGAGCGGTCGGGCGACGACCCCTACATCATCTACACCGGCGGCACGACAGGCATGCCCAAGGGTGTGGTGTGGCGGAGCGAGGACGCCTTCTACGCCACCATGGGTGGCGGCAACTACGCGGGCCCGCCGGTAGGGAGCGAAGAGGAGCTCGTCGAGAACGCGCGCAACGCCGGCCGCTTCGCCTTCCTCATCGTGCCGCCGCTCATGCACGCGGCCGGCCAGTGGGTGGCCATGAGCGCGTTCTTCGGTGCCATGACCGTCGTGCTGCTCGACGGCAAGGGCTTCGATCCGCATCACGCGTGGGAGCTGGTGGAGCGGGAGAAGGTCGGCAGCGTCGTCATCGTGGGTGACGCCATGGGGCGCCCGCTCGCAGAGGCGATCGCCGAGGACCCGTCGCGCTACGACACGTCGACCCTCTTCGTCATCGGATCGGGCGGCGCCGCCCTCTCCCCCGCGGTCAAGGAGCAGCTGGCGGCGAGCCTGCCCAACGTCATGGTGCTCGACAGCTTCGGGTCCTCGGAATCCGGCTACCAGGGGCGGGCGTCGGAGGGCAGGCGCTTCTCAGTCGACGCGACAACGGCCGTGTTCGACGCCGATGGCAAGCGGGTCGAGTCCGGTTCGGAGGTCGTCGGCAAGCTGGCGCAGACCGGGCACATCCCCGTCGGCTACTACAACGACCCCGAGAAGACGGCGTCGACGTTCATCGAGATCGACGGTCAGCGGTGGGCGTTCGCGGGCGACATGGCCACCGTCGAGGCGGACGGCACCATCAACCTGCTCGGGCGGGGGTCGGCGTGCGTCAACACCGGCGGCGAGAAGGTGTACCCCGAGGAGGTGGAGGACGCCCTCAAGGCCCACCCCGACGTGTTCGACGCCCTCGTCGTGGGCGTGCCCGACGAGCGATGGGGCGAGCGCGTGGCGGCCGTCGTGCAGACCCGCAGCGGCGCCGAGCTCAGCCTGGAGGACATCCAGGAGCACTGCCGCACCAAGATCGCCGGCTACAAGGTCCCCCGCCAGCTGCACTTCGTCGAGCGCACACCCCGGCAGCCGAGCGGCAAGCCGGACTACCCCGGGGCCAGGCGCATTGCGACCGAGGCCGGGTAATCTGACCCTCCCATGCGACTGGCGGCGCTGCTCCTTCCCCTCCTGGCCTGGTCCGGCGCGTCGCCGTCGGGCGACCGGTGGGACATGGGTGCCTTCGACT
>JBEEFQ010000249.1:0-15802 GCA_041166245.1 Actinomycetota bacterium
GTGATGGCGTTGCCGACGACGATGCCGATGCCGATGCCCGGGCCGATGGCGGCGCCGCCGTAGACGATGCCTCGGCCGACGGCGGTCAGGCCCGAGACGAGCTCACCGGCGTCCTGAGCGGCCAGTAGATGAAGCACTTTCCCTCCTAGTTGACGGACAGACTGCGAATTAGTGGTCGGGATGCAACGCACCGCCGATGAACACGGCGGTGAGGATGGTGAAGATGTAGGCCTGCAGGAAGGCCACGAGGATCTCGAAGGCCGTGAGGGCGACGAGCATCCCGCCCGGGGCGATGGCGCCGATATAGGTCGCGTCCCACAGCGCGGTGGCCAGCACAGCGAAGCTCACGAGGATGAGGTGGCCGGCCAGCATGTTGGCGAAGAGTCGGACGGCCAGCGAGAAGGGCCGCACGAGGATGGTCGAGACGAACTCGATCGGTGAGAGCAGCAGGTAGATCGGCTTCGGGACGCCCGGCGGGAACATGATGTTCTTGAAGTAGCCGATGGGGCCCTGCTTCACGATGCCGATGCCGTTGTAGAGCACCCACACCAGCAGGGCCATGAACATGGGCAGGGCGATGCGGGCGTTCACCGGCATCTGGGCGAGAGGGACGATGCCCCAGATGTTGCAGACGAGGACGAAGCTGAAGATGGTCAACAGGAAGGGCGTGAACACCAGCCCGTCCCGGCCCATCGTCTGCATGATGATGCCCTCGCGGATGAAGTCGACGGCCGCCTCGGCCACGTTTTGCACCCCGGTGGGGACGAGCTGCTTCTTGCGGGCCGCGGTCAGGTAGAACGCGGACACCAGGGCCACCGAGATCCACATCAGGGCGACGACCTTGTTGATGCCGAAGAGCTCGTTGCCCTTCAACCAGAAGTCGGGCCATTCGATGAGGTGGCTGATCGGCGGGAACTCGAGGGCAAGCACCACTTACTTCTCTCCTCTCGGCTTCAGCGCCGGGTAGGCGAGCGAGGCGGACACGAAACGGGTCTCCCAGGCGAGGAGCCCGAGATGGGTCAAAAGGACGGTGACGGCCAGCAGCTTCATGTGCACCCAGCTGGCGTCGCTCACGGCCCAGACGGCGAGGCCGACGAGGATCATGCGCCCGAGGAAGCCGCCGAGGGCGGTGCCCATGAGCACGGTGGGGCCCTTCGGTGCGGCCCACGCCAGCAGGGCCGCCGACCCGATCAGGTTGGCCAGGACGATGGCGACGGCGTACGCAGCGGTGAGGGCACCGGCCCGGCCGAAGCCGAGGGCGCAGATGATGACGACGGCCGGTGCGAGCAGGGCGCCGCGGCGCACGAGGTCCCGGGCGATGGCCCGCTCCACCGCAGGGGTCTCGATCACGGTGTCGGCGGTGGTGGCGGCGGTCATCCGGACACCGACTTCGACCCCGCCCCTGAAGCCCACGGCGTGTTCTGCTCTTCCCGCTTCATCTTCTCCACGTAGGCGTAATAGGCCTTGAGCGACATCCCGACCACACCGAACAGGAAGAGCACGAGGGTGAACAGCGGAGCGGTGCCGATCCAGCGGTCGAGCAGCCAGCCCAGGAGGCCGAAGAGCATCGGGGTCCCGACCATCTCGACGGCGAGCCCGAGGGCGTTGCCGAAGCCTTGGTTCAGGTCCTGCCGAGCCTTCAGATCCACCGACGTCCTCGTTTTGCGTAGGGAGCTTGTGAAACTTTTCCCAATCTAAACCGTCCCTTTGGACGGCGCAAATCGCAGGGACCCTAGACGTCGATCGGCTGCTGCCGCACCCTGACGCCGGGGTGGAAGAGGGTGTACAGACCCACCCCCAATGCGGCCACCCCGAACACCACCACGTGGTTGCCGCGCTCGGTGAAGGCGGGGTACAGGACGAACCCGGAGAGGATCGCCGTCCACGCCCACAGGATGAGGACGGCCCGCCGGTGGCCGTGGCCCATGCGCTCGAGGCGGTAGTGGAGGTGGTCGCGGTCGGCGATGGCCACGCCCTTGCGGCGGACGGCCCGGCGCAGGACGGCGAAGACGGTGTCGAGGATCGGCACGCCGAGGATGAAGAACGGAATGAAGATCGGGGCGTAGAAGAAGAAGGTCTGGCCGCTGAACTCGGTGTCGGTGCTGCCCCCGACGAGGAGGGTGGCGGCGGCCATGAGCAGCCCGAGGAGCATGGCGCCCGCGTCGCCCATGAAGATGCGGGCGGGGTGGAAGTTGTGGGGCAGGAACCCGATGCAGATGCCGCAGGCGATGGCGGCCAGGAGGGGCGCAGGGTTGTTGAGGGCGAGGAGGCCCACGTCGCCCGACTGCAGGTGGTAGCCGTACAGGAAGAACGCGCCAGCCGCGATGGCGACCACGCCCGCGGCCAGGCCGTCGAGACCGTCGATGAGGTTGATGGCGTTGGTCATGGCGACGACCCAGACCACCGTCGCCAGCGGGGCCAGGTCGGACGAGACGCCGATGAGGTCGAAGAACGGCACCCGGAAGAACACCATCACGACCCCGAGCAGCGACAGCACGCTGCCGGCCAGCACCTGCCCGGCCAGCTTGGCCGGGGCCGACATCTCCCTGAGGTCGTCGACCAGGCCGACGACGAAGACCACGGTGCCGGCCGCCACCACCCCGAGGGGCGTGGTGCCGTCGAACATGGGCTCGAACTGGTCGATGCGGGTGGCCGCCACCATGGCCAACAGGAACGCCACGAACATGGCCGCCCCGCCCGCCGTCGGCGTGGCTCGCTCGTGCAGCCGCCGCTCGTCCGGGGGCACGACGGCCCCGAAGCGCCCGGCCAGCCCCCGCACCACGAACGTGAGCGCGAACGTCGCCACCGCGGCCACGGCCAGGATGGTCAGGTAGGCCGTCAACGGCGGGTTTCTGGTGCAGTGGTTGCCATAGTCGACCGCCAGTGCACCAGAAACCTGGCAGGGGTCACGGGTAGGGCGTGAACTTGCTGCACAGCACGGCGACGTCGTCACGGACGGCGTCGAGCTCGCCGTCGTCGTCGCCGGCGCCGAGGGCGCGCGAGATGAGGTGGGCGATCTCGGTCATCTCCGGCTCCCGCATGCCGGCGGTGGTGACGGCCGGCGTACCGATGCGCAGGCCGCTGGCCTGGAAGGGGGGTCGCGGGTCGCGCGGCACGGTGTTCTCGTTGAGGGTGATGCCGGCGCGGTCCAACGTCACGCGCGCCTGCTTGCCGGTGAGGTCGGGGTCGAAGCTGCGCAGGTCGACCAGCATGAGGTGGTTGTCGGTGCCACCGGACACCAGGCGGAAGCCCTGGTCGGCGAGGGCCTTGGCCAGGGCCCGGGCGTTCTTGACGACCTGGGCCGCGTAGTCCTTGAACTCGGGCTGGGCCGCCTCGCGGAAGGCGACGGCCTTGGCCGCGATGACGTGGTCGAGCGGGCCGCCCTGGCTCCCGGGCATGACCGCCTTGTCGATGGCCTGGGCGTACTCGGCCTTCGACAGGATGCAGCCGCCGCGCGGCCCACGCAGCGTCTTGTGGGTGGTGAACGTCATCACGTCGACGAACGGCATGGGATTGGGGTGCACGCCGCCGACGATGAGCCCGGCGATGTGAGCCGCATCGAAGATCAGCAGCGCCCCCACGTCGTCCGCGATGCGCCGCAGGGGCTCGGGCTCGATGATTCGCGGATAGGCGGTGGCGCCGGCGACGATGGCCCGGGGCCGTTCTGCCTTTGCCAGCTCGGCGATCTCGTCGTAGTCGAGGCGCTCGTCGCTCTCGGTGACGCCGTAGGAGACGAACTCGTACTGCTGGCCGCTGAAGTTGACCGGCGACCCGTGGGTGAGATGCCCGCCCTGGTCGAGGCGCATGCCCATGACCTTGTCGCCCCGGTCGAGCAGCGCCATGTAGACGGCCATGTTGGCGTTGGATCCGGAATGGGACTGCACGTTGGCGTGCTCGGCTCCGAACAGGGCCTTGGCGCGATCGACGGCAAGGATCTCGACCTCGTCGACGACCGCGTTGCCCCCGTAGTACCGCTTGCCGGGGTACCCCTCGGAGTACTTGTTCGTGAGGACGGAGCCCGTCGCCTCCAGCACCGCGGCCGAGGTGAAGTTCTCCGACGCGATGAGCTGCAGCGTCGTGTTCTGGCGCTCGCGCTCCTTGTCGATGAGCGCGAACAGCTCGGTATCTCTGTCGGTCATGCCTGATCCTCCAGGTCGGAGATCTGCTGGACCCGCCGGCTGTGGCGGCCCCCCTCGAAGTCGGTGGCCAGCCACAGCTTCAGGATCTCGTCGGCCAGCCCGAAGGCCACGATACGTCCTCCCATCGACAGGACGTTGGCGTCGTTGTGCTCCCGGGACAGCCGGGCGGTGTACAGGTCGTTGCAGAGGGCGGCCCGCACGCCATGGACCTTGTTGGCCGCGATCTGCTCGCCCTGGCCGCTGCCGCCGAGCACGATGCCCCGGTCGGCCCCGCCACCGGCGACGGTCCGGCCCACGGCCGCGCAGATGGGCGGGTAGTCGACCGACTCCTCGCTGTCGGTGCCGTGGTCGTCGACCTCGTGGCCGAGCTCGGCCAGGGTGGTGATGAGGTGCTGCTTGAGGAGGAAGCCGGCGTGGTCCGACCCGATGGCAACCCGCAATTGCCTACCCCGCGATCAGCTTGGCCAGGCGGGCGGTGAGGTCGTCGAGCTCGGTAGCGGTCTGGTCGTAGAAGGAACGGCGCCGACCGATGGGATCGGCCACGTCGTCGTCCGCCGACGCGCCGAGCATGTCGGCCCGGGTGCGGCCCTCGTGGACGGAGCCGGTCCAATCCAGCAGCGTCTCGCCGGGGCGGCGGGGCCCCACGTTCTCGCCCCGGCGCACCAGCTCCTTGATGGTGAACGCCCTGGGCCACGTGGCGGGCGCGAGCAGCACTGCCTCACGGACGTGCTCCTTGGCCATGCCGACGACGAGGTCGGCGTCGCCCAGCATGTCGGCGGTCATGCGTCGGCTGATGTGGGCGCTGGTGTCGATCCCCCGGGCCGCCATGACCTCGATCCCGTCAGGAGGAGGTGACTCACCGTCGTAGAGCAGGCCGGCGGAGTGCACGTGCGCGTCGACACCAGCCTCAGCAAGACGCTTGGCGAGCAGGGCCTCCGCCATCGGCGAGCGGCAGATGTTGGCTGTGCAAAGGAAGAGGACGTCGATCGGGCGAGTCTAGGAGGGGTCTGGTAAGCCTCCCGACATGCCTCTGGACCCGCGGACGCCCGTCATCGTGGGTGTCGGACAGACCTTGCGGCGGCTCGACACTGCGGCTGAAGCGACCGAGCCCGTCGACATGATGGTGGACGCGCTGCGCGTCGCAGCCGACGACGCCGGGGTGGGCGCCGCGCTGCTGGAGCGGGCCGATTCCGTCCGCGTGATCGAGGTGCTGTCGTGGCGTTACGCCAACCCCGGCCTGCTCGTGGCCGAGCGGGTAGGCGCGTCGCCCCGCCAGCTGGTCAAGTCGACCACCGGCGGCAACAGCCCCCAGATGGTCCTGAACGACGCCGCTGCTGCCATCCAGCAGGGCGACCTCGACGTGGTGCTCATCGCCGGTGCCGAGGCCATGCGAACCCGGTTCCTGGCCCGCAAGACCAAGGAGTGGCTGGAGTGGACGGCCCAGCCGGCCGAGACGCCCGCGCCGGTCGTGCTCGGCAACGACGGAGCCGGGACCAACGACGTCGAGATGGCACGGGCCATGGCGTTGCCGACCCAGGTGTACCCGATCTTCGAGAACGCTCTCCGCGTCGCCGCTGGTGAGAGCGTCGACGAGCACCAGGAGAAGGTTGCTCGGCTGTGGGCTGCGTTCTCCGAGGTCGGCGCGCGCAATCCGCACGCGTGGACGCCCACGGCGCGGTCGGCGGAGGAGATCCGCACGGTCACCGCCGACAACCGCATGATCGGCTTCCCCTATCCCAAGTACATGAACTCCAACCTGCAGACCGACCAGGCGGCCGCCGTCGTGCTGTGCTCGGTCGAGGCGGCGCGGGCGCTCGGCATCCCCGAGGAGCGCTGGGTGTTCCCGTGGGCGGGAGCCGACGCCCATGATCACTGGTGGGTGTCCGAGCGGGCCGACCTGCACTCCTCCCCCGCCATCGGCGCGAGCGGCCGCACTGTCTTCGAAATGGCGGGTCGGGACGTGGACGATGTCGCCCACGTCGACGTCTACTCGTGCTTCCCATCGGCGGTGCAGATCGGCGCGGCCGAGCTCGGCCTGTCTCTCGACCGCCAGCTCACCGTCACTGGTGGGCTCTGCTTCGCCGGCGGCCCCGGCAACAACTACGTCACCCACTCCATCGCGTCGATGGCCGACACCCTGCGGGCCGACCCCGGTTCCCTCGGCCTCGTCACCGCCCTGGGCTGGTACGTGACCAAGCACTCCATCGGGCTGTACTCCACCGAACCCCCCGCCGGTCCGTACCGGCGCGCGTCGCCCCAGGCCGAGGTCGACGCCCTCCCCCGCCGCGGGTACACCGGCGATTACGACGGCCCCGTCACTGTGGAGTCCTTCACCGTGATGCACGAGCGCGACGGCTCGCCCTCCCTCGGCATCGTCGCCTGCCTGCTTCCTGACGGGCAGCGCGCGTGGGGCAACGTGCGCGAGGAAGGGGCGCTGAAGTCGCTACTCGCCGACGACCCCATCGGCGCCAAGGGACAACTCCGGAAAGACGGGACCCTCGAGCTCAGCTGACAACCCGTCAAACAGCGGTGATGTCCGTCCAGGGGACGCGGCCCTCGCGCAGGAGCTTGGGCTCCTGGCCGGTGCAGTCGACGACGGTGGACGGCGACCCTGCGCAGGTGCCGCCGTCGAGCACGAGCGCGACTGCGGTGCCGAAGAGCCTGGCGACCTCCCCCGCGGTGGTCGCCGTCGGCTGGCCGTGCAGGTTGGCCGACGTTGTCGCGAGCGGGCCGACTCTGCGGCAGAGCTCCCGGGCCACGTCGTGATCGGGACAGCGCACACCGATGGTCGCTTCGTCATCGCCGAGGTCGGCGGTGACGTCGGGGCTGCGAGGCAGCACGAGGGTGAGGGCGCCGGGCCAGAACCGCTCCATGAGCCGGAGGGCGACGTCGGGAATGCCAGTCGCCAGGCTCCGCGCCTGCACGGGACCGGTGACGAGCACGGGCAGGTCGACCTCGCGCGGCCGGCGCTTGGCCGCGAAGAGGCGGTCGGCGCCACCGGTGCCGAAGGCGTCGACAGCCAGCCCGTAGACGGTGTCGGTGGGGATGCCGACGAGCTGGCCGGCACGCAACGCCCGCTCGGCCGCGTCCAGATCGGCGTCCGCCGGGACGATCATGACGCGCGCAGCACCCGCGGTCGGCCTGCGAGGTCGGGACGGATCTCGACGTCGGTGAAACCGGCCCCGTACGCCAGCACCACCGCGGCCTCGGCCTGATGAGGTGCGATCTCCGCGACCAGTGCGCCGTCGGGCGCCAGCCACGGACGGGATTCGGCGACGATGTGCTGCAACTGCTCGAGCCCGGTCTCGCCCGCGACGAGTGCGGCGTGCGGTTCCCAGTGCGCGACCTCAGGCGGCAGGTCGGGCACCTCCCGCGCTGCGATGTACGGCGGGTTCGTCACGACGAGGTCGATATGGCCCGCGAGCATGGGCGGTAGCGGTGTGAACCAGGAGCCTTCGACCAGCCGCACTCGCGTCGCCGCACGGCCGAGGCCCGCCAGGTTGGCCCGGGCCACGGCAATGGCGTCGGCCGAAACGTCCGTCGCCCACACGTGCGCGCCATCGGTCTCGACGGCGATCGACAGTGCGATGGCACCCGAGCCGGTGCCCAGGTCCACGACCGTCGGCTCCGCCTTCCCGTTCAGCGTCTCCAGCGCGACGTCGACGACCACCTCGGTCTCAGGACGAGGGACGAGCACGCGGCGATCGACGAACAGGTCGAGGTCGCGGAAGCCCCACCGGCCCAGCACGTACTGCAGCGGCTCGCCCTTGGCGCGGCGCGCCACCATGGCGTCGAGGTAGGCGACGGCCCGCTGGGTCGCGGGCTCGTCGAGGCGCACCTGCCAGTCGTCGCCGCACGCCTCCTCGACGATGCGACGGGCGTCGACGGCGGACAACAGGGCGAGCTCGGTCTCCGCCAGCAGCTCGCGCCAGCTGACGGTGGCCATCGTCACTCGGTGTCGCCGGCGAGCTGGCGGGCCCGCTCGTCGGCAACCAGCGCGTCGGACAGGTCGTCGACCTCACCCATGAGCACCTTGTCGAGCTTGTGCAGCGTGAGCCCGATGCGGTGATCGGTGACCCGGTTGTCCTTGAAGTTGTAGGTGCGGATCTTCTCCGACCGGCCGCCGCCGCCCGTTTGGCTACGCCGGGCGTCGGACTGCTCGGCCGCCTGCCGATCCTGCTCAAGTTTAAGTAACCGGGAACGGAGCACCTGCAGGGCCTTGGCCCGGTTCTGGATCTGGCTCTTCTCGTCTTGCATGGCGACCACCAGGCCGGTGGGCTTGTGCGTGACGCGCACGGCCGAGTCGGTGGTGTTGACCGACTGTCCACCGGGCCCCGACGACCGGTAGACGTCGATCTCCAGGTCGTTGGGGTCGATGTCGACGTCGACCTCTTCCGCCTCGGGCAGCACCGTGACCGTCGCCGAGGAGGTGTGGATGCGCCCTTGCGACTCGGTGACGGGCACCCGCTGCACCCGGTGCGGTCCGCCCTCGTGCTTCATGCGGCTCCACACGCCGTCGCCCTTGAGCAGGAACGTGACCTCGTTGAACCCGCCCTTGTCGGACAGGTCGGTGCCGAGGACCTCCAGCTTCCAGCCCCGGCGGTCGGCGTAGCGGGTGTACATGTCGAAGAGGTCCTTGGCGAAGAGGTTGGCCTCCTCCCCGCCCTCGGCACCGCGGATCTCGACGATCACGTTCTTGTCGTCGTTGGGGTCCTGCGGGAGCAGGAGCACCTTGAGCTCGTCCTCGAGCCGGGTGATGGCGGCCTCGGCCTGGTCGATCTCGGCCCGCACCATGTCCTTGTCGTCGCCCGCGGCGTCGCCGATCATCTCCTTGGCCGTGGCGAGGTCGTCGAGGGCCTGGCGGTACTCGCGGTAGGGCACGACGATCGCTTCGAGTTGCTTGTGGCGGCGGGACACGTCGCGGAGCGTGTGGCGGTCGCCGAGCACGGCGGGGTCGCTGAGCCGTGCGACCACCTCGTCGTACTCCTGTTCCAGACCAGCCAACCGCTCGAGCATCGTTACCGAGGGTACTGGCGCGACTTCCAGTCCCTTTCGACGGTGACGATCTCGGCCGGCTCCCGCAGGGCCGATGCCAGATCCCGCGTCACCGGGTGGTCGTCGCCCTCGGGCAGGACGAGCACGAGGCGGGGCTCGCGACCGTCGAGTAGCCGGTCGTCGACCGCGCTGGGCACCAGCGCGAGGTCGATGCCCGTCGAGCAGACGACGAGCACCGGGGCACCGTCAGTGTCCTCGCCCGCGGCCGGGGCCGGGTTCGGCACGCGCAGGTCGTCACGCAGCCGCGCCGGCGCGACGGCCTCCAGGCGGCGGGCGCCGACGATGCCGGGCTCCGCGATGACGACCCGGCGCAGCCACCGCTCGGCCGCCAGCTGGTTGGCGGGGTGGGCGGGAGCGCCAGGCGTGCGGCGCTCCCGGACGGAGGCGACGGCGTCGGCGAGGGCATCGATGGGCGACCGATCGCCGTGCACGAGGCGCTGGGCCTCGCGGTCGTGCTTGCCCACGCCCACCTGCACGTCGATGCCGGTCTCGTCGGCCACGATGCGCACGACCTCGAGCCCCAGCACCTCCCCGATGAGCACGCCGTGCTCCACGACGGGGTCGGCGCCCGCGGCGCGCACCACCTCCACGTAGGGCTCGAGCTCCGGCGGCAGCGGCTCGGGCGGCCGAAGCGGCTCGGCCTCGGTGCGGACGACGTCGTCGCCCGTCGACCGCCACACGGTGGGGGGATGCGTGAACGCCGCGGCCCGGCGGGCCAGCGCCCCCGCCGCATCGTTCACCACCAGGTGCAGGTCGGCGATCTCGTTGCCGCGCGCCCACGCCATGGCCCGGCCGAGAGCCCGGTCTGGCTCCTCCTTGGCCAGCACCCAGCCCCGGTCGCCTTCGCGGAGGGTGGCTCCGCCCGGGAACGTGCCTTGCTCCCTGTCGCCCGCGCCCCAGTGCTGCTTCACGAGGGCGCGCAGCGAGGCCTGGAGCAGCGCAGCGCGCTGTGCCGCGTCGAGACTCAGTTGGTTGCTACTTCTTCTTGGCGCCGCGCCGGCCGTAGCGGCGCTCGAAGCGCTCGACTCGGCCGCCGGTGTCCACCAGCTTCTGCTTGCCCGTGTAGAAGGGGTGGCACTCGTTGCAGAGCTCGACGTGCATGTCAGGGCTCGTCGAACGGGTCGTGAAGGTCGAGCCGCACGAGCACTTCACGGTCGACTCCACGTAGTTGGGATGGATGCCCTGCTTCATGTCTTCTCCTACACCGGGGCCGCGGGGCCCTTGGCGATCTCCGAGAGGAACTCGTCGTTGCTCTTGGTCGATTTGATCTTGTCCATCAACAGCTCGAGGCCCGCCGCCCCGCTTCCTTCGTTCCCCAGAGCGTTGAGCACCCTGCGGAGCTTCCAGACCTGCTGCAGCTGCGACCTGTCGAACAACAGCTCCTCGTGCCGGGTGGACGAGGCGTTCACGTCGAGTGCTGGGTAGATCCGGCGTTCTGCGAGCCGACGGTCGAGCCGCAGCTCCATGTTACCGGTGCCCTTGAACTCCTCGAAGATGACCTCGTCCATCCGGGATCCGGTCTCGACCAGGGCGGTGGCCAGGATGGTCAACGATCCACCCTCTTCAATATTCCGCGCCGAGCCGAAGAACCGCTTGGGCGGGTACAGGGCGGCGGAGTCGACACCGCCGGAGAGAATCCGGCCCGACGCCGGGGCGGCCAGGTTGTAGGCCCGGGCCAGGCGGGTGATCCCGTCCAGCACGATCACCACGTCGCGGCCCAGCTCGACCAGGCGCTTGGCCCGTTCGATGGCGAGCTCGGCCACCGACGTGTGCTCGTCGGAAGGCCGGTCGAAGGTCGAGGAGACGACCTCGCCCTTGACGGAGCGGCGCATGTCGGTGACCTCCTCGGGGCGCTCGTCCACGAGCAGCACCATGAGGTGCACCTCGGGACTGTTGGCCTCGATGGAGTGGGCGATCTGCTTGAGCACCGTCGTCTTGCCCGCCTTGGGAGGCGAGACGATGAGGCCGCGCTGGCCCTTGCCGATGGGCGAGATGAGGTCGACGATGCGCGCCGTCATGTTGGCGGGGTCGCCGGGAACCTCGAGCGGGAGCTTCTCGTCAGGGAACAGCGGCGTCAGATCCTCGAACCGCGGCCGGGCCCGGGCTTCGTCGGGCGTCATCCCGCTGACCGTGTCGATGCGGAGCAGGGCCGGGTACTTCTCGTTGCTGCCCGCCGGCCGGCTCGCCCCCTCGATCTGGTCGCCCTTGCGCAGCGCGAAGCGGCGCACCTGGCTGATCGAGACGTAGACGTCGCTGGCGCTCGGCAGGTAGCCGTTGGTGCGCAGGAAGCCGTAGCCCTCGTCGCGCAGGTCGAGCAGCCCCGTGACTTCGATGGGCTCGCCCTGGTACTGCTGGTCCTGCCCCCCGCCCTGCAGGTCGCGCTCGCTCTGGCCGCCGCCGCCGGGCCCACCCTGGCCCTGGCCCCGGTCGCGGCCCCGCCGCCGGCGGTTGCGACGGTTGCCCGGCTCGCCGCCGCCACCGTTGTCGAAGCGACGGGGCTGTTGCTGGCCGCCCTGGTGCTGCCGCGGCTCGCGCTCGGCGCGTGGCTCGGCCGGCGCGCTCTCGGACTTCTCGCTGTTCGCGGCCACAGGCGGGTCGTCCTTGGCCTCCTCGGGTGGCGCGTCTGGCTGTGCCGGGGTGTCGTCGCCGTTGGCCGCGGCACGACTCCTGGTCGCGCGTGGCTTCTTGCCACCGTTCTCGCCCGTCTCCTCCACGCCCGCGGCCTGCAGGATCTTGGTCACCAGCGTCGCCTTGGCGCTCCGGCTGGTCGGCTTGAGGCCCATGGCATCGGCGATGGCGTGGAGCTCATCGCGTTCCTTGCCCTCCAGCACCGAGCGTTCGAGCTGCTGCCCGTCGCTCATGTTGTACCTCGCTTGTTGTTGGGAAGCGCCTCGATGGCCTGGTTCATGACCAGCTCGATGACGCGGGACAGGGTGGCGTCGAGGTTGTACGACGGCACGATCGGCACCTCGTGTTCGAGCGCCAGGGATTTCACGTACTTCTGGACCTTGCGGATGTTCTCGAAGAACTCGAGATAGCGCTCCGACGGCCGGGTGCGGGTCTCGTCGGCCCGGAACACGAAATGGCTGCGGTGCAGCTCCTCGTCCTCGACGGTGATGGCGAGCGGCACCACGACGGCCTGTTCCGCGAAGCGATTGCCGTCGACGAACCCGGGCACGACGTGCGCACCCTCGACGATCAGGTCGGTGCCCTCCTCGACGGCTCGGGCGATGAGCGCCTCGATGCCGACGGCGACCGCAGCCGCCTGCTCACGGAAGCCGATGATCACCGGATCCGCGTTGCGCGGCAGCGGGCTGCGCACGAGTCGGGCGGCGTCGAAGGAGGAAGTGTGGAGAGTTGGCATGAGGTGCTCGCTGAACATCGACCGCATCACTTCGCGAATGGCATCGGTGGGAATGACCCTCGTGATGCCGAGCCGGCTGGCCAGCATGGTGGCCACGGTCGACTTCCCGACGCCGGTCGCGCCCCCGAGCAGGATGACGAGCGGCAGGTCCAGCTGACGCACAGTCTGCCACCGAGCGAAGGACGCGGCGTAACGCTCGCCCACCTCTTCTCTGAGGACCTCCAGCGCGAGGTCGTTCAGCTCGGCGCCCGTGACCGAGAGCTTGTCGAGGGCGTGCAGGCGCTCCTCGATGACCTCGGCCGCGTGGAATGCCCGCGCCGGCGCCAGGCCGGTGGCCATGATCCTCGACGCCATCAGGCCCTTGGAGTACGGAAGCTCGTACTCCTGGTCGCTGATGACGACATGTCGCTGCGTGGTCTGCATGCGTCCGATCTTCACGAAGAGAACCGCTCGACAGCTCGGTGCACGGTGTTCAGGGCCAGCTCCTCGAAGGGTCCGTCACCGCCGACGCTGACGACCCGGTTGTCACAGAACACCACCTCCATCCCTCGCTCGAGGGCAACCCTCGCCGCGAGGTCCACCGCCGCCGCCTTGAGCTCGACGACGAGGACGTCGGCTTCGCCCGCCGCCTCGAGATCGGCCGCCAGACGGGGCCGGTCGGCGAGGTGGGTGGACGTACCGATGACCTCGGCGCCGTGTTCGTGCTCCAGATTGTCCGCCAAAATTTTGACGGCAGAAGCCGGCGCGGTCGTGGCGTAGAAGACACGACGTCCTGAGATGGGCTCGAGTGGGAAGGGACGGAACACGGTGACGGCTATCGCCGGAGTGAAAGCCGGTGGTGATGCCGGATCCGCCGATCCCCCTCTCGCCAGCCTCCGGACGTCCCTCTCGAGAGAGGAGACCGAGCCCGAATCGGCGAGCGATGTCTCCGCCATCGTAACCACGACCAGATCGCTCAGCAACACGCGGTAGCTGCCCAGGTAGCCAGTCAGCAGCTCGCGATCGACGTGGGCCGGGATCACGCAGATGGTCGCGTCGGCCGCCACCGGCGGGATGGCGGAGCCGCTCCCTTCCAGCAGGAGCAGTTCCTCGCGCCGGTCGTTTGCGAGCGCGATCCCCGCTGCGAAGGTGTCGTCGCCCGGCGCGCCGGCCAGGCCCCCGCCGCATCGTCGGGTGCCGATGGTCGTGACGCCTGCCACCAGTGCGTCCTCTAGGTGGTCGCTCGCGGCGTGGCGTCCGGCGCGCGAAAGGGCGAGGAGCCCTTGGGGCGTGAGGTCGAACGCCGCGGGGTCGACGAGCTCGGGCTCGGGTGGGCCGCCTCGGCCCATGGTCACGAGCACCGGCGGCGTGCCCCTGTCCCTGAGGAGCCGGGCGAGGTGGGCCGCGATCGCGGTCTTGCCGGTGCGCTTCCCCGTGCCGATGACCGCGACCGACGGCTTGGTCGCGAGTCGGGGCCGCGGCGGCGGGTCGAAGCGGAAGTCGGGACCTGCGTACGGGATCCCACGGGCCAGGACGAGCGACGCCAGGCGCATCCGGCGAGGGGTGTCGAGCACCGGTTCGTCGGAGAGGTCGTAGACGAGGTCGGCGGGCGTGCACTCGAGTGCCCGCCCCAGCGCGTCCTCGGGATCGGCGCCCGTGATCACCGGGACACCCAGGTCAGGAGGCGCGGCTCTGTCATCGCCCGCGCCGCCCGGCGATGGCAGCTTCTCGCCGCCGCCCAAGAGGACGGCCGCGACCACAGTGCCGGGAAGTGAGCCGAGGGCGGCACGCACCACCGGGGGGTAGTGCTCACCGTCAACCAGGGCGAGGATGCGCATGCGCGCTGCCCCCACTTGGAAAACAACGGGACAGCCAATCGTACCTCTGCCAGGCTGCGGTTCGTATGTCGTACGTGCTCGAGGCGCGCGCCCTCGTCAAGGCCTTCAAGGGCAAGCAGGCGGTCGACGGTGTCGACCTGGTCGTGCGCGCCGGCGAGCGGGTCGCGCTCCTCGGAGCCAACGGTGCGGGCAAGACGACGACACTGCTCATGGTGCTCGGCGTGGTCACGCCCGACGGCGGCACCGTCGAGATCAACGGCCACCGCCTGCCGAAGGAGCGCAGCGAGGCCATGGTCGGCGTCGGCTTCACCGCCGGCTACCTGCCCCTCCCCGACCGCCTGCGGGTCTTGGAGGTCCTCCGCGTGTTCGGCGACCTCTACGGCGTCCCCGACGCCGAGGCCGCGGCCCGCCAGGGCCTCGAGCGCTTCGGCGTGGCCCACCTGGCCGGCGAGATGGCCAACGAGCTGTCGTCGGGACAGCGCACCCTCGTCAGCATCGTGAAGGCGGCCATGCACCGCCCCAACCTGCTGGTGCTCGACGAGCCGACCGCGTCGCTCGATCCCGACGTCGCCCACCGGGCCCGCTGCGGGCTGGAGGACATCTGCAACGAGAACGGCACCGCCCTGCTCGTCACCAGCCACAACATGAGCGAGGTCGAGCGCATCTGCGATCGGGTGGTGTTCCTGTCCCACGGCAAGGTCGTGGCCGACGCCCACCCGAGCGAGGTCGCGGCCCAGTTCGGCAGGGACAACCTCGAAGAGGTTTTCCTGCATCTCGCCACGGAGGAGTGGTAGCCGTGGCCGTCGCCATCGCCCGGCCGAAGCGGTTCGACTGGCAGCGGGCGCGTGCCGTCGTGCGCCGCCAGGCCTACGTGCAGAAGCGGGGCTGGCACCGGTGGTTCGACATCATCGTGTGGCCCGTCGTCGACACCGTCATCTGGGGTGCCATCGGCGTGTTCGTCGACCAGCAGGGCGGCGCGGCGCGCTCCGGCGCGCCCTACATGCTGAGCGGGATCCTGCTCATGCACGTGCTGTACCAGTCGAACATCTCCGTCTCCACCGGGTTCATGGAGGAGACGTGGTCGCGCAACCTCGTCAACATGATGGTCACGCCCATCCGCGAGCGGGAGTACATGGGCGGCATCATCCTGTTCGGGCTGTTGAAGCTGGCCGTCGGCCTGGGCATGGTGGCCCTGGCCGCCTTCGTGCTGTTCTCGTTCAACATCTTCGACATCGGGTGGGCCCTGATCCCCGTGGTCGGCGTCCTCATGCTCGTGGGCTGGTGCATGTCGCTCTACGTCATCGGCCTCGTGCTGCGCTTCGGCAATGGCGCCGAGATCCTGGCGTGGGGCGTGCTGTTCATCGTCGTGGCCTTCTCGGGCTGCTTCTATCCCGTGCACGCCCTCCCGGGGTATCTGCAGCCCATCA
>JBEEFQ010000250.1:0-10922 GCA_041166245.1 Actinomycetota bacterium
GGCGGCGACGCCACCATGCTCGTGCACCTCGGCACCGAGTTCGAGGCGGCCGGCAAGGTACCCGACGCCACCGACGACGACTCCGACGAGTTCAAGGTCGTGCTCGACACGTTGCGCCGCACGCTGTCCGAGAACCCCGGGCTCTGGACCACCATCGGCAAGAGCATCATCGGCGTTACCGAGGAGACGACCACCGGCGTCCACCGCCTGTACCAACGGGAGAAGGCGGGGACGCTGTTGTTCCCCGCCATCAACGTCAACGACTCGGTCACCAAGTCCAAGTTCGACAACCTCTACGGCATCCGCCACTCGCTGATCGACGGCATCAACCGCGCCACCGACGTGATGATCGGCGGCAAGGTCGCGCTGGTGCTCGGCTACGGCGACGTGGGCAAGGGCTGCGCCTTCTCCCTGCGGGGCCAGGGCGCGCGTGTGATCGTCACCGAGGTCGACCCCATCTGCGCGCTGCAGGCGGCGATGGAGGGCTTCGAGGTCAACACCCTCGAGCGGGTCGTCGACAAGGCCGACATCTTCGTCACCGCCACTGGCAACAAGGACGTCATCAGCGCCGACCACATGGCGCGTATGAAGCACAACGCCATCGTCGGGAACATCGGTCACTTCGACAACGAGATCGACATGGCCGGGCTGGCCAAGATGTCCGACGTCCAGCGCTTCAACATCAAGCCCCAGGTCGACGAGTTCGCCTTCCCCGACGGCCACTCGGTGATCGTGCTGGCCGAGGGGCGGCTGCTGAACCTGGGCTGCGCCACCGGCCACCCCAGCTTCGTGATGTCGACCAGCTTCACCAACCAGGTGCTGGCCCAGATCGAGCTCTTCACCAAGACCAACGACTACCCGGTCGGTGTCTACCGGCTGTCGCGAGAGCTCGACGAGAAGGTGGCGCGGCTCCACCTCGACAAGCTCGGCGTCCACCTCACCGAGCTGTCCCAGGAGCAGGCCGACTACATCGACGTGCCCCAGGAGGGCCCGTTCAAGCCGGAGCACTACCGCTACTGAGATGAGCATGAGCGCCATTCCGCCCACCATCGAATGGGTGGACGGAGTGGTGCGCATGATCGACCAGCGCCGGCTGCCGGCCGAGCTGGTGTTCCTCGAGTGCCGCAGCGTCGACGACGTGTGCCACGCGATCACGTCGCTTGCCATCCGCGGCGCGCCGGCCCTCGGTGTGGCCGGGGCCATGGGGGTGGCCCTCGCCCACTTCAATGGTGAGAACGGCGCCGCGGCGGGAGAGCGGCTCGTCGCGACGCGCCCGACGGCGGTGAACCTGGCGTGGGGCGTGGCCAGGGCCCTGGCCGCTGCCGACCCCATCGCCGAGGCGCAACGGTTGGCGCACGACGACGTGGCCCGCAACCAGGCCATGGGGAAGCTGGGCGCAGCGCTGCTGCCCGCGGGCGCACGCGTGCTGACCCACTGCAACGCGGGCGCGCTGGCGACGGCCGGCTACGGCACCGCCCTCGGTGTCGTCCGCGCCGCCCACGAACAGGGCAAGGCGCCCAGCGTGTGGGTCGACGAGACACGGCCGGTGCTGCAGGGCGCCCGTCTCACCGCGTGGGAGCTCGACCGCCTCGGCATCCCCGCCACGCTCGTGGCCGACGTGATGGCGGGCTCGCTCATGGCCGCGGGCGACGTGGACTGCGTGATCGTGGGCGCCGACCGGATCGCGGCCAACGGCGACGTGGCCAACAAGGTCGGCACCTACACCCTTGCCGTTCTCGCTGCCCACCACGGTGTGCCCTTCTACGTGGCCGCCCCACTCTCGACGCTCGACCTGGCCTGCGCGTCGGGCGCCGCCATCCCCATCGAGCGGCGTGACCCCGACGAGGTCCTGGAGATCATGGGCACCCGCATCGCACCGGCGGCCGCCATGGCCGAGAACCGCGCCTTCGACGTCACCCCCGCCGCCCTCGTGACCGCCATCATCACCGAGGGCGGTGTCGCGGTGGCTCCCTACCCTGAGGCGTTGGCCCGGCTGGCTGCGGGCCGCGCGCCCGTCGCCTGACTGTCGGCAGGACGGCGCGCCACCGCGGCGATCGACAGCCCGAACGGAAGGCGGGCGCGGCGCAACACGATGCGCTCGGACGCGAACAGCCGGCGTAGGAGACCGTTGGCCTTCGAGACACCGACGTCGAAGTCGGACCCACCGGATCCCTCCATCCGCAGGAGCTTGCGCACGAGCCGGACGGCCGCGGCGGGCGGGAAAAGGATCGCGTTGAAGTAGCTCGACCACTCCACTTCGAAGCCGGCCGCCTCGAGCCGCCCTACGAGCTGACGGCGCGTGTAACGCCGGCAGTGATGGTTGAGCTCGTCGTGCGCGCTCCACATCCACTGGTACGCCGGCACGGTGCACACGAACAGGCCGCCGGGCACGAGCGTGTCGCGGATGCCGGCGAGCGCGGGTGCCTCATCGGGGATGTGCTCGATGACGTCGAAGGCGGTGATCACATCGAGGCTTTCTGGCGCGGGCAGCGCTTCCGGTACCCGGCCCGCCGAGAAGGTGACGTCGGGAAGCCGGGTCCGGCAGTAACGAACGGCCTCTTCTGAGGTGTCCATACCCGCCACCTGACCGTACGCGGCGAGCACCTCGATCATCGTCCCGGCGCCGCATCCGATGTCGAGGAGCCGCAGGTCCTGCCGTGCCCCGAGCCAACGGCGGAGGATGTCGGCGAGGATGATGCGGCGCCCCGAGAACCACCAGTGCGACCACTCCATCTCGGAATGCTGTGCGAGCAGGTAGTCGTCCATCAGAGGTGGCGGCTGCCGACGACGTAGTGCGGTCGCCGTTTCGTCTCGCCGTAGACGCGGGCCACGTACTCGCCGAGCACCCCGATCACGAAGAGCTGGGATCCGCCGACGATGAGGATGATGGCGATCAACGACGTCCACCCCTTGGGAACCTCGCCGGCCAAGAGGCGGGCGGCGACGGCAAAGCCGACGTAGAGGAAGCCGAGGAGTGACGTGATGACCCCGAGCACAGATGCCAGCCGCAGCGGCGCGGCCGAGAAGGCCATCACGCCGTTGAGGGCGAGGCGCACGAGCTTTCTGAGGGTGTACTTGGCCTCGCCGGCCTCGCGGGCGGGCCGGTCGTACTCGAGGCCGCTCTGGGTGAACCCGACCCAGCTCCGCAGCCCGCGCAGATAGGCACTCGACTCGTTGAGCGATCGCAGAGCGTCCACGACCTTGCGGTCCATGAGGCAGAAGTCCCCGGCGTCCGGCGGGATCTCCAGATCGGCGACCTTGTAGAGGAAGCGGTAGAAGAGCCAGTAGCTGGTGCGCTTCCATTGCGATTCCTGGCGGTTGCGACGCACGCCGTACACGACGTCCGAGCCGCCCTGCCATCGCTCGATCATCGCGGGCAGCAGCTCAGGCGGGTCCTGGCCGTCCGCGTCCATGAGCACCACGGCGCGACCCCGGGCGTGATGGAGCCCGGCCAGCAACGCGCTCTGGTGGCCGAAGTTCCGCGACAGGGCGACCACCTTGATCCGATGGTCGCGATCGTGGCGCCCGATGGCGTGCGCGAGGGAGCCGTCAGTGCTGCCGTCGTCGACGACCAGCACCTCGAAGGCGCCATGAGGCTCGAGGACGCTCACGATCCTGTCGAGGATCGCGTCGAGGTTCTCCATCTCGTTGAACACCGGCATGACGACGGAGACCACCGGAACGGCGCCGTCGTTCGCGAGCAGGGCGAGCTGCGCCACCACGTCGTGGGGCAGGGCGGCGAGCACCGCAGCGCCGATCTCCTGCTGCAAGCTGCTGGCTGTCAGCGGCGCAGGAGCGGCCGGTCGTTCTGTTCCTGGCGTTGTGGCCACTGCGCTCGGAGACTACCGCGGCCCTTCGCGTGCCTCGCGTTTCGCCACGGCCTGTCCACCGTTCGAGCGACGCCGGCCCATGCCACGAGCCCGAGGAGCGTGAGGAGCGAGACGAGGGCGCCGGCCCGCAAACCCGGGGCTCGGTACGAGAGCTTCACCGTGTGGCTGCCGGGGTCGACGACGAGGCCGTTGAGCATGCCGTTGACTCGGTGCAGCTCTACGGCTCGACCGTCGACCGTCGCTCGCCAGCCGGGAAACCATCCTTGACTGACGACGAGCATCCCCCGGCGATCGGCCCGCACCCGCATGTCGAGGGCATTCGCCGCCCGCTTCACGACAGCGGCCGTACCGGCGCTACCCGGCTGGTCGAGCCCGCGACAGACCCCGCACGTCTCATCGACGATGGCGTGTTCGACGGGGTCGAAGGCCACGTCGCCGCGCACGGCGCGCACCACGTCCGCAGATCGCACCTGCCTGACCTGGCCCACGATGTAGGCCTCCGGCAGTCGCGGTCGGTGCTCGTACCGAATGACGGAGGTACCCCGAACCGGCGTGCCTGCTCCGAGCAGGGACGTGGCCGGATCGGGTTGGGGCTCCCTCGACGTGGTGAGCACCACGCTGATCCTGAGCAGGTCCAACAGGTCGCTGCCCTGGTTCCACACCCCCGCTCCGTCGAGAGCGCCCCCGTAGGTGGTCATCCCCGCGGCCGAGGCCAGGTACCGCCTGGGGGCGAGGGGGTCGTACCCGGATGCGGCGTACATGCCCTTGGCATCGGTGGTCGAGACGAAATCCGGGACCTTGTCGGGCCGGTTGCCCAGATAGATGTAGCGGTCGATGCCACCCGCGACGTCGGTCACTGGCCCGTAGGACGGTGTCACCTCCCCCGACAACATCCGCTCCAGCGCCGCGACCGAGGGCGGTCCACGCCACTCGGTGTGCCAGCCGAGCATGAGCGCGTCGGCGACCACGATCGCCACCAGTCCGGCCGCGGCGAAGCTCGGCCGGCGCACGACCAACAGCGCGACCACGGCCACGCCCACTGCCGCGGCCGCCGGCCACGTGAGCGCGAGCAGCAGGTGGCGCCCTGCCGCCCGGTGCTCGTTTCCGACGAGCGGCAGGACCAGTGCGGTGCCGACGATCAGCGCTGCCGAGGTGAACGCCGCCACCACGGCCCCGCGTCGCTGGCGCGCCGTTTCCGAGCGCAACTGGGCCACGCCGTAGGCGGCCAGGATGGCCACGGCCAGGTCGAAGAACACGAGGTACCGGCTCCACGCACGGAACTGGCCGTAGGGGGCGAGGTTGTAGACGACCTTGCCGAGCGGTGTGCTGCCGCCGAGCGCCACCACGACCGCGGCGAGGCCTACGGCCGCGGCGGCGAGCACACGGCGGTCCCTGCGGGCCGCGGTCAGCCCCGCCACCGCGAGCACGAGGGCCGCGGCGGTTGGGTACGCGGCCAGCTCGTGGAAGTTCCAGGGGCCCTTGTACGGCTCGTCGAACAGGCCGCGGGCATAGCCCCCGTACTCCATCGGGAACACGAGCAACGGCAGGTCGGCGGGGCTCAACGAGAACGACACCGCGGTCTCGTAATCGACCGTCGACCGGTCGCTCTCGTCGACGATCGATGCCGTGGGCAGCAGTTGGACCGCGGCGAGACAGGCACCAAGACCCAGGACGAGCGCGGCTGCTGCGACCAGGCGGGCCGCTCGACGAGACTGGTCGAGCACGGCTTGGAGCAGGGCGTAGCCGGCGAGGGCGGCAAGGAGCACGAACCACGTCTGGGGATGCCCGGCCAGCAGCGTCATCGCGACGGCGCCGGCACCGAGGAGCACCCGACCTGGGGTGATCTTCTCGACCACAAGCTCGTAGCCGAGGAAGCACCAGGGCAGCCACGCCGCGCTGGCGATGATGGCGTGGTGTCCGACGTGGGCGAACAGGAAGCCCGAGAGCCCGAAGGACGCCGCCGCCACCGTGGCGCCGATGACGTCCCCCGTCATCTTGCGGGCGAGCAGATAAGCGCCGATCCCGGCGATGACGAAGTGCGCCACCGTCACGACGTTGAACGCCCGCACGCTCGGAGACAGCACCAGCACCGCGTTCAGCGGATACAGGACCGCGGTCTGCCCGTTCGCCAGCAACGGATAGCCCGAGTACTCGAAGGGGTTCCACACCGGGATGTGGCCCGTGCGCCAGACCCGGCCCGCGACGAGGCGGAGGGGCAGGTAGTAGCGGTAGCCATCGTTCGGCGCGAGCCCTTGCTGGCCGGTCAGTGCCGACCAGAAGATCCCGATCGGTGCGCAGATCGGCACGACGATCCACGCGCTGCGGCCCCGCAGCCACGCCAGGAATCCCACCACGGCTTGCGGACCATAGCGGGTGGCCTGTGCGGTACCGCCCGACCAGCTCCAACGTTGCCGGGCAATGTCACTGCGCCTTCGTACGGTTGGGGTGTGCTGTTCGCCCACCGCTGCCCCGTGTGCGCCCGGCCCGGGCCCGCCCCGTGCCAGGCGTGCATCGACGGGCTCGACCCCTCGCCCAGGAGACCGCCGCCGCGGGGGCTCGACCGGTTGGCCTCGCCATTCGCCTACGTGGGCGGCGGCCGCGAGCTGGTGGCCCGTCTCAAGTACCGCAACGCCCGGGCCGCGGTGCCGTGGCTGGCGGCGGCCATGGCCGGCGTGATCGACGCAGGCGGCCTGCAGGCGGTCACATGGGTGCCGACCACCACCCGACGGCGGCGGGGGCGGGGCTTCGACCAGGCCGAGGTCCTGGCCCGAGCCGTCGCCAAGCATCTGGGCCTGCCATGTCTTGGTCTCCTGAGACGGAGCCCGGGACCGCCCCAGACGGGTCGCCCGCTGGCCGAGCGCCGGGCCGGTCCCCGGCTCAGGGTTCGCCGTCCAGTGCCGGCGGCTGTGCTCGTCGTCGACGACGTCGTGACCAGCGGGGCCACCCTCGCGGCAGCGGCCCTGGCCCTGCGGGGGGCGGGCGCCACCCGCGTCGACGGCGTCACAGCGGCCAGCACACCTCTCAAGCTGCCACCCAGCGTGGTCGAAAGAGGAAGCAATGGCACCGGCGAAGGGCGGCAACCCCATGCTTCATGACCACATGGTGGCCAGCGTGATGGCGCTGTCCGACGTTCGTCCCGAAGCGGTCATGCGGTGCCGCGAGCGGCTCGGATCGAGCGGATGGTGCAAGGCCGACGAAGTGGCGGCCGAGCTCGTCGCCTGTCTGGTTGAACGCCGGTTGCCCTGACCAGCCTGCGTACACTGCGTCATGGGCCGCGTGCGGGTCTGTGGTTGCAAGTCGAAGCCAGCCGCAGGCGAAACGACCCACGTAAGGCAACCCTTGGTTGCTGAGCATGGTGCGGCTTAGGAGTAAGTCCTGCCTGGCGGCGTGCCGATTGGCGGCGCCCGGTGGAGAAGGAGCGACGCGTGCCGGCATGGGTGACGCAGGGTCCTCGGACCGCCGTCACTCGGCGCGCCAGCTCCTCAGCAGGCGAGTGTGGGGTCAAAGACCAGGTCAGCCGCACGCGGCCCATTCATTCCATCGACCCGGGAGGCACCCTCGTTGGACATCGCCATCCGTAGCCGCAACGTCGAGGTCACTGATGCCCTGCGCAACACCGTCGAGGAGAAGGTCACCCGCCTGACGCGGTTCCTCGACGGCATGGAGCGGGCCGACGTGGTCTTCACGGAGGAGCGCAACCCTCGCATCTCCGAGAAGGAGGTGTGTGAGGTCACCATGCACGGCCACGGCCACATCGTGCGGGCCAAGGCCGCGGCCACCGACGTCTTCGCCGCCGTGGACCGCGTGGTGGACAAGCTCGAGCACCGGATGGAGAAGCTCAAAGGCAAGCTGATCGGACGGTCGCACCCTCGCAGGCACGGATCGGTAGAATTTGCCGTCAAGTCGGCACGAGTGATGGAGGAGGACGAAGAGGGGTTCGACGACGGCGCAGACTTCGACCCGGGCGACGATGGGCTCGACGGGTCACAGCTGCTCCACGCTCGGATCGTCAAGACCAAGCAGTTCGCCATCAAGCCGATGACACCCGAGGAAGCGGCACTGCAGATGGAGCTGCTGGGGCATGACTTCTTCTTCTTCACCAACGCAGAGACCGGCAAGGCAGCAGTCGTCTACCGTCGAGATGACGGGGACATCGGTCTGATCGACGCCACATAGCAAGGGGAGCTTCTTGTCCGACGAACAGAGCAGGGGCGACGGGGAGCTCATTCGCGTCCTCATCGCCGACGACCAGGCCCTGTTCCGCCGCGGTCTCTACGTCGTGCTCGGCACCGAGGACCACATCGAGGTCGTGGCCGAGGCGGAGAACGGCGAGGAGGCCATCCAGAAGGCACAGGAGCTGGCGCCCGACGTCGTGTTGATGGACGTGCGCATGCCGCGCGTCAACGGCATCGAGGCGGCCCGGGCCATCCGCACCGAGGTCCCGACCACCAAGATCCTCATGCTCACCGTCTCGGACGAGGAAGAGGACCTGTTCGAGGCGGTGAAGGCCGGAGCCAACGGCTACCTGCTGAAGGAGATCTCCGTCGAGGAGGTCGCCGAAGCCATCCGCGCCGTGGTGCAGGGCCAGAGTCTCATCTCCCCGTCGATGGCGTCGAAGCTCCTCAACGAGTTCAACGCCATGTCGAAGCGGGCCGAGGAGAAGCAGCAGTTCCCGGCACCCGCTCTCACGTCACGCGAGCTCGAGGTGCTCAAGCTCGTCGCCAAGGGGATGAGCAACCGCGAGATCGCGGACGAGCTCTACATCTCCGAGAACACCGTCAAGAACCATGTACGCAACATCCTCGAGAAGCTGCACCTGCATTCGAGGATGGAGGCCGTGATCTACGCGGTGCGCGAGAAGCTGCTCGACATCCGCGAGGACACCTAGCCGCTCGGGGTTCGCGGCATGGGAACGGGCGTCCTGGTCGTCATGCCCGCGTACAACGCGGCCAAGACGCTGGCCATGACCTGGGAGGCCATTCCCCAGGACGCGGTGGACGAGGTGCTGCTCGTCGACGACGGCAGCCACGACGAGACCCTCCGGATCGCGGCGGAGCTGCCGGTGCGCACCATCGCGTTGCCCCACAACGTGGGCTACGGCGGCAACCAGAAGGTCTGTTACCTCGAGGCGCTGCGCCTCAACGCCGACATGGTGGTCATGCTGCACCCGGACGGCCAGTACGACCCCAAGCTGCTGCCCGACCTGATCGCGCCGATCCAATCCGGTGAAGCCGACCTCGTGCTCGGCAGCCGCATGCTCATCAAGGGCGGCGCTCGCGCCGGCCACATGCCCCGCTATCGCTTCGTCGCCAACAAGGCGCTGACCGCGGTGGAGAACGCCATGCTGGGCACGTCCTTCAGTGAGCTTCACACTGGCTACCGCGCCTACTCGCGCATCTTCCTCGAGACCATCCCGTTCATGCGCAACTCCGACGACTTCGTGTTCGACAGCCAGGTGATCGCCCAGGCGGTGGCGTTCGGCCAGCGCATCGCCGAGGTCCCGATCCACACCCGGTACTTCGCGGAAGCGTCGTCCACCTCCATGCGAGCCAACATCCGCTACGGGCTGACGACGCTCGGCACCATGGCGCGCTTCCGGCTCCAGCGGGCGGGCGTGCTGCGTTGCCGGCTCTTCGTGAGCTGACAGCTAGGGGACCTTGATCCGCTCGGCGACGACGATGTCGTCACGCTCGAAGCGCACCTGGAACTGAGTGTCGAGGAGCGACTCCAGCAGTGCCTTGTCCTCCTCGCTGAGGGGTCCGCGATCGAGTACCAGCCACTCGACGTCGGCGGGGTCGTGCAGGTTCTCACCCCTCACGCCCCAGTTGGCTGGCTTCCAGGGGACGGGGAACTCGTAGATCTTGGCGCGGTGGGTGAGATGGGGCGCGAGGTAGTAGATCGCGCTCGTCGGCGCCCCCGAGGGGATCAGCGCCAGCGCCTCCTGCTTCGTCGCCCGCCGGCTGTCCTCCCCCAGGGGCCAGATGCCGGACTTGTACTTCACGGAGACAGGCGACGGGCCCCACGCGACGGTGGTGGCGAGCGATGTCGCCGCGACCAGGCCGACCAGGAAGCGTCGCATCCCGATCGTGCGGCCGAGGATGGCGATGCCCTCCACCGTCGCCAACGTGAGGCCGACGAGCACGACGGCCTGGTAGTGGTAGCGGATCTCCCGTTGGTACGGGAACGTCGACAGCACGTTGACGCCCACCATGGGAACCGCGATCAGGAACGTGCGCGCCGCGGCGAGGGGCAGGAAGGCCATGGGGGCGAGCATCATCCGGTAGTAGCTCATGCGGTCGGGCTCAGTGGCGGTCTCGTACGCCTTGGTGGGATGGCGCAGCACGTTCCCGGCCACCTCCAGTGGGGTCTTGCCGAACTCCCCGAAGAACGACTCGTAGAAGGTCTCGCCGCCGCTGAAGAACGGGATCAGCACACGCGAGGCGAGGGTGAACCACGCCACCGCGAGGAACGAGGTCACCGCGCCGATGCGGCGGTCGCCGCGCAGGGCGATGACGAGTCCCATGGCGAAGAGGGCGAGCGCCGCATCCTCCTTGCACGCCAGGGCCAGCACGCCGGCGACCGCGAACCATCCCCATCTCTTGCGGGTGGCGGCCCAGTACGCGAACAGCAGCGGAGCGATGGCGAGGGAGTCGGGGTGGAAGAACTCCCACGTCAGCCACTGCATGGTGGGGTTCAGCAGCAGCGCGCCGGCCAGCACCAGCGCCAGCCATCGGTCCGCCAGCCGGTCGCGCGCGAGCAGGAACACCGCGACCGCCCCCGACGCCTGGGCCAGCACCTGCACGATGAGCAGGAAGATGGGCCCCGCGCCCAGCCAGTAGAAGGGCACGAGCAGCAGCAGGATCGGGTTCGTGTGGTGCCCGAACAGGTCGAGACCGCGGATGGTGACGAACGGGTCCTTGAAGCGGGAGAGGAGCCAGATCCCCTGGTCGTAGATGCCGAGGTCGAAGCCGAACGTCGAGTAGCGGGCGTGTCGGATCCAGCCGAGGGAGATGAACAAGGCCGACCACGCCGCCATCATCCCGATGAGGATGAGGACCACAGGATCGCCGAGCCGGGCCCGCACCTGCGCCG
>JBEEFQ010000251.1:0-7957 GCA_041166245.1 Actinomycetota bacterium
CAAACCCGAGGCGGGAGAAGCATTGGCCACTGCAGCAACCTCTGATCTCGTCGTGACCCCGCCCGCGTCCGTCGCCCTCGCGGCCCGAGACGTGTCCATCGCGTACGACGGTCTGCAGGTCCTCTCCGCCGTGTCCATCGACGTGCAGCCGGGCGAGATCGTCGGCGTCATCGGTCCCAACGGGGCCGGCAAGACGACGTTGTTCGACTGCCTGAGCGGCTTCGTCACCTGCGAGGGCCGCGTATGGGTGACCGGAACGGAGGTCACCGGGCTGGCGCCCCATCGACGGGCCAAGGCCGGTCTCGGACGCAGCTTCCAGGACGCGCGGCTCTACCACTCCCTCACCGTGCTCGACACCCTGCGAGTGGCGGCCGAGTTGCACGTGCACCACGCGCCCGTCGCCGCCGCCATGGCCGGGCTGCCGGGCGCCCGCCGGGCCGAACACGACGCCACCCAACTGGCCAACACCCAGGTCGAGGCGCTGGGGCTCGGGCCCTACCGCGACAAGCTCGTGCGGGAGCTGTCCACCGGCACCCGTCGCATTGTCGACCTCGCCTGCCTGTTGCTGCAGCGACCGGCGGTCGTGCTGCTCGACGAGCCGTCATCGGGCATCGCTCAGCGGGAGGTCGAGGCCCTGCGTCCGCTCCTGTTGCGCGTGCGCGACGAAACCGGTTGCGCCGTCGTCCTCATCGAGCACGACATGCCGCTGCTCCTCGGCCTGGCCGAGCGCGTCTACGCGCTCGAGACGGGCGTCGTCATCGCCGAGGGCGCACCGAACGACGTGGTGCACGATCCCGAGGTCATCCGCTCCTACCTGGGCGCTGACTCGGTGGCCATCACCCGCTCGGGCCCGACCGCCAAGAAGAAGAAGGCTCGCTAGTGGACCTCGTCGCCCTCGGGCTCGTGGTCGGCATGGCGAACGCCCTGCTCGCGTCGGGCCTCGTGCTCATCTACATGTCCAACCGCGTCATCAACTTCGCCCACGGCGAGCTCGGCGCCTTCGCGGTGGCGATGATGATCGCCCTCACGCGCAGCACCCACCTCAACTACTGGCTGGCGTTGGTCTGCTCCCTCGCCGCCACTGCCGCCCTCGGCGCCGTCATCGAGAAGACGATCCTGGCGAGGTTGTTCAGGAGCCCGCGCCTCATCGTGCTCATCGCGACCATCGGCATCGCCCAGCTCATCATCGTGGCCCGTCTCGTGCTGCCCAAGCCCGACATCGGCGACGGCGAGGTGGCCCTGGCCGGCGGCGCCAACCTGTTCCCCGTCCCGTTCCACTGGGCGCCCGTCGAATTCGGCCGAGTCGTGATCCTGCCCGCCCACGTCATGGCCCTCGTCGCCGGACCGCTCCTGGCCGCCGGCCTGTTCGCCTTCCTGCGTCACTCCGCCTACGGCGTCGCCCTCCGTGCCGCGGCGGAGAACGGTCCGCGTGCACGGTTGCTCGGCATTCCTGTCCGGCGGGTGTCGACGCTGGCGTGGGTGGTGGGCGCGCTGCTGGCCGGATGCGCGTCGATCCTGCTCGCGCCCATCATCGGGTTCTCGGCCACCGAAGCGGTCGGCCTCCCCATCCTGATGCGGGGGCTGGCCGCCGCCACCGTCGCCCGCATGGAGTCCGTCGGCATCGCCTTCGGCGCGGGCCTCGCCCTGGGCGTCCTCGACCAGCTCGTCTTCTTCTACACGGGCCGCAGCGGCCTCACCGACATCGTGCTGTTCGCCGTCATCCTCGGCACCCTTCTCTATCGAGGCGAGGCCAAGCGGCGGACCGTGGCGGCCGAGGAGTCGTCGTGGGAGGTGGCCGAACCCGTACGGCCACTGCCGCCCGAGGTCGCGGCCCACCCGCACTGGCGAACCGTGACCGGCGTGGTCACGACCGCGTGCATCGTGACGGCGCTGCTCGTTCCCCAGCTGGCGACGGTGTCGGGCACCCACTTCCTCGCGACTGTGCTCCTCGTCGCCGTCGTGGCCGTGTCCCTGACCGTGCTGACCGGCTGGGCCGGGCAGATGTCGATCGGGCACTGGGCCCTGGCCGGTGTCGGGGGCGTGTTCGGCGCCAAGCTCGCGACGCAATGGGGCGTGCCCTTCTGGGCCGCGTTCGTCGTCGCCGCACTCCTGGGCGGCCTCGTGGCCCTGCTCATCGGGTTCCCGGCCCTACGTCTGGGCGGCACGGCACTGGCCGTCGTGTCGCTGGGCTTCGCCGTCGCGTCGGCGTCCTGGTTGTTCAACCAGTCGTGGTTCGTGGGCACGGGATTCCTGCCCCGGCCGTCGTACCTGAACACCACCGCCTACTACTACGTCGCCCTCGTCGTGCTGGGCTTGGCGGTGGCGGGTACGCGCACGCTGCAACGAACGCGCGTCGGCCGCAACATGGTGGCCGTCCGCGACAACCCGCGGCAGGCGGCGGCCATGGGCGTCGACGTCGTCCGCACCAAGCTGACGGCGTTCGTGCTGTCTGGTGTGTTCGCCGGCGGCGCGGGCTTCCTCTGGGCCGCGGGCGTGACGCTGGCCAGCACGTCAGTGTTCCCGCCCAGCCGCTCGCTGGCTCTTGTCGCCGCGGTCGTCATCGGCGGGCTCGGCTCGGTGGGCGGGGCGGTGATGGGCGCCTTGTACCTCATGCTCGTCCCGTACCTCGGCAGCCAGATCAGTCCGTACCTCGGCCTGCTCTCGTCGGGCGTCGGCCTCTTGGTGCTCGTGCTCTTCCTCCCGGGCGGCTTGGCCCGCCTGTTCGCCGAGGGCCGCGACCTCGTCGCTCGCGCTGTGACCGGCCTCGACGCCCGGCCCCGCATCGTGCAGTCCACACCCGTCGAGGGGATCTCGCCGTGAGTGAGACGCTCGAGTCGGCCGCTGAGCTTGGTGGTCGCAGGTGGCCGGGCATGGCCGCGCTCGTGCGCTACCTCGGAGGCAACGGCGCCTTCCCCATCCTGGTGTTGTTCGCCCTCAACGCCGTCGACGAGTTCGACACCCGCACCTTCGAGCTGCTCGGCCCGGAGATCGCCGACCACTTCAACGTGGGGGTCGGCACCTTCGGCGCCATCACCATCCTCGTGCTGCTCCTGGCTCCGATCGTCGCCCTCCCTGTCGCCTACCTCGCTGACCGGTGGAAGCGCATGCCGCTCGCGGTCGCCGGCGCGGCGGCGTGGGGCGTCTTCTCTTTGCTCTCGGGTATGGCGCCGGTGCTGGGCTTGCTCATCGTGTTCCGGGTGGGCTCGGGCTTCGGCAAGGTCGTCAACGTCCCGGTGCACAGTGCCCTCATCGGCGACTTCTACCCCCCGGCGGCCCGCGCCAAGGCGTTCGGGGTGCACGGGCTGGCCAACTACGCCGGCGTCCTGGTGGCGTCGATCGTCGCCGGCGTCATCGCCCAGTTCTGGGGCTGGCGGGCCGCGTTCTTCGTCCTCACTGTGCCGACGTTCATCGTCGTCGTCGTCGCCTCCAGGCTCCGCGAGCCCGAGCGGGGCCGCTTCGAGGTCATGGAGGAGCGGGAGACCCCGCCGTTCCGCGACGCGGCCCGCCGCCTCTGGGCCATCCGGTCGCTCAAGTTCCAGTGGATCGGCCTGGCGTGGTCGGCAGGCGCCCTGCTCGGCCTCGGCGTGCTCGTGCCCTTCTATTTGAAGGAGGACTTCGGCATCGAGCCAGCCGTACGGGGCGTCATCGTCGGTGTCGGCAGCATCCTGTCCGCCGTCTCCCTGATCGTGGGGACAGCCCAGACCCAACGCCGGCTGAACCAGTCTCCGAAGTCGGGGCTGCTGCTGGTGTGCTGGACGGGCGTCTTCGCCACCGGCGGGCTCCTGCTGACTGCGATGGCGCCGTGGGTCTGGCTGGCGGTGCCGCTGATCTGGATCGTGACCGCGGCGGTCGCCTACCTCACGCCGGCGCTCTACGCCGTCACCGCCATCGTGGCCCCGCCCCAGCTGCGCTCCACCGCCTTCGCGCTGGCCGGCTTCATCGCCCTGGCCGGATCGGGCTTCACCATCGTCGGATTCGCCATCGGCGACATCCACGGGGTCCGGTGGGCGATCGCGGTGATGGCGCCGGTGTTCCTGCGCGGCGTCTTCCACTTCTTCCACGCGGCCAAGTACCTCGATGACGACGTGGCCCGCCTCAGCCCCGAGCAGGCGGCGCGCGCAGTCGGCGGATCGATCGGTGCCGGGGTCCTTCTCGAGACAACGGGCCTCACCGCCTCCTACGACGGCGTGCAGGTGCTCTTCGGCGTCGATCTCGAGGTACGGGAGGGCGAGATCCTCGCCTTGCTCGGCACCAACGGCGCCGGCAAGTCGACGACGCTCAACGCCATCTCGGGGCTGCACGAGCCCGACGGCGGCAACGTCTACTTCCAGGGCGAGGCGATCACCGGCGAGCCTCCAGAGAGCACGGTCGAGCGGGGCATCGTGCAGGTGCCCGGCGGGCGGGGCATCTTCCCCGGGCTCTCCGTCGAGGACAACCTGCGCATGGGCGGCTTCCTGCTCCGCCGCCGTCGTGACGAGCTGGCCGAGCGCATGGACGAGGTGCTGACGCTGTTCCCCCGCTTGGCCGAGCGGCGGTCGCAGTCGGCCGGGACGCTCTCGGGGGGTGAGCGCCAGATGCTCACGCTGGCCCAGTCCTTCCTACTGCGCCCGAAGCTGCTGCTCATCGACGAGCTCTCCCTCGGACTCGCGCCCACGGTGGTCCAAGGGCTGCTCGACGCCGTGCGGCGCATGAACGCAGCAGGAACCACCATCGTGATCGTCGAACAATCGGTGAACGTCGCATTGACGCTGGCCCAGCGCGCGTACTTCATGGAGAAGGGCGAGGTCCGGTTCTCCGGGCCGACGTCAGAGTTGCTGGAACGGCGGGACCTGTTGCGATCGGTTTTCCTCGAGGGGGCTGGGACCAAGTGAGAACACGAGTCATCGGCGGCGTGGTGGCGGCGCTGGTTGTCATGGGCCTGGTGCCGGCTGTGGCCAAGGCTGACCCGCCCGACCCGTGCGCGCCAGTGCTGGCGTGCGGCGACGACCTGTCGGCCATGGAGACGCTGGAAGCCAAGATCGACGACCACCTCGTCTACGGACAGGTGCTGGAGGCCAGCTTCGCCGGGCCGGAGCGCACACCAGGCACGGTCACCAGTCTCGGTGGGTGGGGCGACTCGGGTCTGTGGACCGGCACCTACCTCGCGGCCCAGTCCTACCGCTACGCCACCGCCGGCAAGTACCTGGCCGATCCAGAGGTGGTCGGCGAAGCCCGCGACTTCTGGACGGGCCAGCGCGCCGAGGCCCTCGCACGGGTGCAGGCCATGGTGGCCAAGTACCACCTGCTCACCAACATCGGGTCGACCTGGCGCACGTCGACCAGGGT
This sequence comes from Actinomycetota bacterium, assembly GCA_041166245.1. Lineage (GTDB taxonomy): Bacteria > Actinomycetota > Acidimicrobiia > Acidimicrobiales > JAFATL01 > JBEEFP01. The sequence goes on from JBEEFQ010000251.1 coordinate 5,326, forward strand.
GCCGCCGTACGTGACGCAGGACCCCACCGACCCGAACGACCGTACCGACTTCGGCGGCGGCATCATCCAGGGCGAGCCCGGGATGCTGATGCGGGCCTGCGCGCCGACCGACGCCCCGCCCCAGTGGGCCATGGGCCAGAACAAGCGGGTGTTCGAGCTCCCGTCCGACCCCAACGCCACGTGGACAGACGGCAAGCGCTACTTCTGCGAGACGGCGCCCAGTCGTGACACCTACGCGGGCACGACCTTCGGCCTCCTCGCCGCCTTCGATCTCGTCAGCGGTGAGGACCCGGCCATGCGGGCGTCCATCCGCGACGACATCCTCACCCTCGGCAACTTCCTCCTGAAGTACGGATGGAACTACCCCCGTCCCCACGGGTTCGTGTCGGCGCCGCCCGTCGGCCACGACTTCGACAACTTCGCCTCGCCGCTGTTCACCTACGTGCCCATGGCCCGGCTCAACCTCACCAACGCGGCGCGCCACGTCGCTTCGGTGGCGGGATCGGCGGAGCAGCAGGCGCAGTGGCAGGCGGTGTGGGCCGAGGAGCTGGCGTCGCAAGGACCGCTGCTCGGCGCGTCGATGGAGATCGACGCGGTCCAGCCCAATGCCGGCTACTACAAGTTCAACCTGCACCACCTCACCGGTCTCAACCTCTTCCGGTTCGTCACCAACCCTGTCGAGCAGCTGCTCGTCAAGCAGGCCATCGGTGTCATGGACAAGACGACGGGCGACGACGTCAACGCCCACTTCGAAGCCATCACCTACGCCATGACGGGTGAGCCGGCACGGCTCGACGCCGCCGTGCAGCACCTGCGGGAGTGGCGCTCCTACCGGTCCCGCACGGACACGGGGGTCAACACCGTCAACAGCACCAAGTGCGGGATCTCGATCCAGTGCGTGCCCGACGACCAGTACGACGTGATGGTCGACCCGGGCCTGGATGTCACGGTGCCCGGCACCGTCGCCAAACAGCGGGCCCGGTTCCCGCTGCCAGTCGCCGACCGCCCGCCGACCGACTTCCTGTGGCAGCGGCCGCCCACCCAGCTGGACGGCAGCTCGCCCGCCCATCACGAGGCACCGGGCATCGACTACCTGCTGCCCTACTGGATGCTGCGCTATTACACCGAGGTCGCGCCCCCGGCCCTGGCCCCGTTCCCGGCCTGGCCCGGCCCCTCCCACCAGTAGCGGGGTGAGCCGCGGAGCCCGAGCCGCGGCGTTCGCACTCCTCGCCGTCCTCGCCCTCCCGTCGGTCGCCGCCCAAGAGGCACCGACGACGGCGCTGCGGGTGAACGACATCGCCGGCCCCGCACTCGCGCCCGAGCTCGTCGGTTTCAACTGGCGAGCAGGCGGCGCGGCGGTGACCCCTCTGCGGCCCGGCCTCGTGCGCACCTTCGCCGTCCGGCTCGCTCGCATCTCCCCTGAGCCGGGTGTCCTCGACTTCACCGCCGCCGACGCTGAGCTCGACGCCATCGAAGCCACCGGCGCCACGCCGCTGGTGGTGCTCATCGAGCGCCCGCCCTGGGACTCCACGGCCGGCTCACCGGGCTACGAGGCCGTCGTCGAGGCGGTGCTCCGCCACTACTTGATCGATCGGCCGGAGGCCCACCAGAGGGCGGTGTGGTTCGAGTCCGGCAACGAACCCGAGTTCCCTCCCACCTCGCACGGTCAGTTGCCCATCGATCTGGCATCCGACGTGGCGGCCCAGGTGCGGGCCGTGATGCGGGTGGAGGCCGGCACGGGCATCTCCGTCACCTACGGCGGGCCGGGAGCGCTCTTCGCGGACCCGGCCATCGCAACCGCGTTCATCGCAGCCGCGCGCAGCGCCGGTCGGGTGCCGGACTTCGTCTCGTGGCACACCTATCCCAACGCGCCGATGCTCGGACCGGACGGTCCCGAGGACCGATCCAGCCCCGCCGCCGTTGCCGTGTGGGAGGCGCTGCACGGCACCAACCCGGCGGCTTCACCCAGCGTGCTCGGCGCCGGGATCGACGTCATGCGCGCCGCCGTCGCCGGCGCGATGCTCGGGAGCGAGGAGGCGCCGGCTCTGCTCATCACCGAATGGAACCTCTCCTCGGGTGGGTTCGATCGGCGCCACGACACCCACGTCGGTGCGGCCCACACCATCGCCTCATTGATCGAGATGCACACCCGCGGGCTCGACGGCTCGACCTTCTTCGCCGCTGTCGACCGGCACTGCTCCAACGCTGAGGTGAACCCCGAGGGCGCGATGTTCTGCGGGGATTGGGGCACTGCATCTGCCACGGGCGTACGAAAGCCCGTGTGGCATGCCTTCGAGCTGTGGCAGACCATGACCGGCCCGACGCGGGCGGTCAAGGGCGCCGATCCGGGCGCGGGACTGTGGGCCCTCGCGGCCGGTGATCCGGAGACGGGCGCGACTCGGATCCTCGCTGCGTCGTTCTCGGTGGCCCAGCCGACCGAGCGGCGGCTGCGGATCGACATCACCGCCACGGACGCAGATCGGACCGTCCGCACACGTCGGATCGACGCGGGCACCTCCGCCGGCGCCCCCGAGGAGGCCCACAAAGTCGCCGCCGGCACTGGCGTCATCGAGGTCATGCTGCCCGCGAACTCCGTCGTGCTCGTGGAGGTCGCACCCGTTGCCTCGGCGAG
>JBEEFQ010000252.1:0-36303 GCA_041166245.1 Actinomycetota bacterium
GGGGCCGGTCGCCTGCCCTCCACCGGCGGCAACACCCCGTGGGCTGTGGCGGGTGCAGCACTGGCCGCCTCCGCGCTGCTGACGCGCCGGCTCAGCCGGCGAGCAGGGTAAGGCTCACCGAGTCGCAGCCGACCCACGCCGCCGCCTCTTCCAGCGCCGCGTCGAGGGCGGGGCGGGCACTGGCATCGTCGAGCCAGGCGCGTGCGGTGAGCGTGGTGCCGACCCGCTTGGGATCCACCCGCCCGACGAGGCGGCCGCCCGCGAGCAGCGGCATGGTGAAGTAGCCGTACACCCGCTTGGGCGCGGGGGTGTAGGCCTCGAGCCGGTGCGCGAACCCGAAGATGCGTGACGTGCGCGCCCGGTCCCACACCAACGAGTCGAAGGGCGAGAGCAGGGTCGTGCGATGTCGGCCCCGCGGCGGTGTCGCCAGCGCCGCCGGGTCGGCCCACGCGGGCTGGCCCCATCCTTGGACCGTGACGGGCACCAGCCCGGCCGCCTCGATGGCCGGTGGCATCGCGTCGAGGCGCATGCGGTAGTAGTCGGCCAGGTCGTGCCGCGTGGCCACGCCGAGCGCTGACGCGGCCTGAGCCACCAGCTGGGCGCGGCACTCCTCGTCGGTCGGCTCCTTTTCCAGGAGCTCGGCCGGGACCGCATCAGCCGCCAGTCGGTAGACGCGTCGCCAACCCCGCCGTTCCACGCAGACCACCTCGCCCCAGTGCAGCAGCCGCTCGAGCGCGATCTTGACGTCGCTCCAGTCCCACCACGGCCCGCCCTTCTTGGCCCCGCCGAGGTCCGACGCGGTCAGTCCCTCCGGCGCGTCCGCCAGCCGGGCCCGCACCTCGGCGAACGTCGCCTCGCTGGACTGTTTCTGCCAGCCCTCATAGCCCCAGGCCTTGCGTCGTCGGTACGCGCACCAAGGCCAGTCCTCGATCGGGAGCACGCATGCGGCGTGGGCCCAGTACTCGAAGGCTCGGAAGGGCCGGCCCCAGTACGCGTCGTGCACCGCGTCGCGGCCGACCGGCCCCAACCGCGCAAAGGGAACGAGCTCGTGCGACCGGGCCAGCACGGAGATGGTGTCGAGCTGCACCGCGCCCAACGAGCGGAGCACCCCGGGCACACCCGCCCGCCGGTCCGGTGCGCCCAGCACGCCCTGGGCCCGAAGAACCGTGCGCCGCGCCTCGGCGGCCGACAGCTCGAGCACGGGCGGAGGCTACGCGGATGGCGGTGGAGCGGAGACCTCGGCGATGCGCCGTATCTCGCTCCCGCGGAACCGGCGGTGCCCGCCCAACGTCACGACGTAGCTGATCCTTCCTTCCTTGGCCCAGCGGCTGATCGTCTGCGGCGACACGTGCAGCAGCTTGGCCGCCTCGGCCGGTCGGAGGAACTCCTCCTCCTCTGTCGCCATCGTGGCCCAACCTCCCCCCGGACCCACGGACCCATCTCCCCGGATCCGCCTGGAGGCCACCATACCCACGAGTCGACACACGGACGTCGCGCATTCCACAGTCGTCTCCCAGGAAAGGCCGCGATCCTGGAGCAATGTCGCTCAACCGACCGCTCCGGATCCTGTTCGCCGTCGCTGCCAGCGCGGTCGTCCTCGTGACCGCGGGCACGTGGCTCTACATCAACGTGCTGCGGGACGAGGCGCCCGACCGGCTCACCGTCGACACGTCCTCGTCGGAGTCGAGCGCCACGAGCACGTCAGCCGCCGCGACCGGCGGATCTGGTGTCGACGGCGTGTGGAAGGTGGCCTCGGGCAGCCAGGCCGGCTACCGCGTCAACGAGGTGCTGTTCGGCCAGTCGGCCGAGGCGGTGGGTCGCACGTCGGATGTCACAGGGACGTTCACCATCGCCGGCACCAAGGTGACGGCGGGATCGTTCACCGTCGACATGACGACGGTCACCAGTGACCAGTCGCGGCGCGACGGCCAGTTCCAGGGTCGCATCATGGAGGTCTCGACGTACCCGACCGCGACCTTCGTCCTCGCCTCGCCCATCGAGCTCGGCTCGCTGCCCGCCGACGGCGCCCAGATCGACGTCGAGGCGATGGGGAAGCTGACGCTGCACGGCACGACCAAGACGGTGACGTTCCCGTTGCAGGCCAAGCGCACCGGCGCCACGATCGCTGTTGCCGGGTCCATCCCCGTGGTCTTCGCCGACTACGACATCTCCAACCCGTCGGGCGGCCCGGCCCAGACCGAGGACCACGGCGAGCTCGAGTTCCGCCTCAACTTCAGCCGCTAGCGAGCCGCCGCGGGCGCGACCGCGCCGAGGCGGTCGGCGAGCCAGCGTCCGTCCTTCACCGCGTTGCCGTGCCAGTCGTTGTTGAAATAGGCGTACACGTCGCCGCCCCCGTCGAGCACGGCCGCCAGCCGCTCGGCGCTCGCCTCCAGCCGGGGACGGGGGTAGGACCCGTGGTACGGCTCCGCGATCGCGTTGGGGCCGTGGAACCGCTCGTACACCCAGTCGGTCGTGCGCACCCACGGGTGGTCGGCCAGTAGGTCGTGGTGGCACAGCGCGGCGCCGTGCTCGGCGAGGACGGCATAGGTGTCGTCGTGCAGCCACGAGGGGTCGCGCAGCTCCACCGCCCAGCGCACGGTCTTCGGGCAGACCGAGAGGAACTCGTCGAGCCGTTCGGTGTTGCGCTTCCAGCGTGGCGGCAGCTGCACCAGGGTCGGACCGAGGCTGGGCCCGAGGCGCTCGGCCCGGTCGAGGTGGTTGGGCAGCCACGACGCCGCGTCCTTGAGCTTCATGCGGTGCGACCCGAACTGACCGAGCTTGAGGGCGTAGACGAAGCCGGGCGGCGCCTGGCGGGCCCAGCCCTCGACCGTCTCCGGCGGGGGCAGCCGGTAGAAGGTGTTGTTGATCTCGACGGTGTCGAAGAGGGTCGTGTAGTGCTCGAACCAGAGCCGCTGCGGGAGCTTCTCGGGGTAGACCGCGCCGCGCCAGTCTCGGTACTGCCAGCCCGAGCACCCCACGTGGGGCCGGCCCGCCGTCCTGCGAGCGGTCACGGGCCCGTTCCTACCCAGTCGTGGCCGCCCGGAACGGTGACCATGACACGGATGGCCCGTGTGGGGGATTGTCCGCTCTAGACCGCTCGTGCGCTTCAGCCCACGTCGTCCGACTCCGATGCATCGGCGTGCGCCAAGCGCTGGGATTCGAGACGTCGTCGGAAGCATCGAGCCGTCGCGCCCGCGTCGCCGGCCTCCTCACCGTGCTCGTGCTGGCCCTGGTGGCGATCCCTACGTCGGCCCACGCCGCGCCCGTGCTCACCATCGAGCCCTTGAGCTGGAACGTCATCGGTCTCGACAGCAACTCGCCCGAGACCGGGCCCGACCTGTTCCCGGTCGGCGCACGCGTGTGCAACACCGGCGACGCCGTGGCCCCAGCCGTGTCGGCACAGCTCGTGTGGGACTCGGCCAACCCCTACGTCAACATCGACGGCCTCAGCACCATCGCCTCCGGCGACCTGGCGCCTGGTGCCTGCGCCGACGAGTACTTCCACGTGCGGGTGGTCAAGGACGCTGACGCCTTCGATACCACTCGGGGCTTCCACATCACCGCCGGCGCGTCGGGTGTCAGCGCCGTCTCGACCCCGGCGGATCGCGAGCTCTACGTCGAGCACATCATCTCCCAGGAACGCAACAGCGTCCTGTCGACGACCAGCTCGGCCATCGACCAGGCCGCCACCTCGTCGGCTCCCGCTCACGCCACTGTGTTCGTGGGCCATGTGTACGACTTCACGGTCAACGCCAAGACGGCGACGGGCGGGTACGAGCAGATGGAGACGTTCGCCACCTTCCCCAGCCCCATGTTCCGTATCCTCGGTGTCGACGCGACCTACGACCAGCCCACGGGCGCCACCAACGACAGCGTCTACGCCGACGCGTGCGGCTGGGACAACGAGATCGGCCCGACACCGCCGGCGGGCACCTACCTGTCGTGCAAGGGACCCGAGAACTACACCGACGGCAAGGCCGGCGGCAACCCGATATCGGTGACCTACACCGTTGTCGCCACCGCCACGGGCAGCGGCACCCTCCAGTCCCTCATCTACGACTACTCCGGCTCGAGCTTCCACTACAACAGCGACTACAGCGACATCATCGCCACCGGTCTCGAGTTCGACGTGGTGGTCGCTCCCGACGTCACCGTCACCACGAGCCACGGCACCTTCACCGAGGGCGGCCCCGGCTCCTACGACATCGACGTGACCAACGCCGGCGGCTTCCCGACCAGCGGTCCCATCACGGTGACGGACACGCTGCCAGACGGCGTGACCTACACCGGTGCCTCTGGTCCCGGATGGGTCTGCAGCGCGGTCGGCCAGGTCGTCACCTGCGTGCACGCGGCGCCCCTCGCCCCCGGTGCCTCGGCCCCGATCCACATCGACGTCACCGTCGGGATCGACCCGCCGGAGCCGCTGACCAACACCGTCACCGTCACCAACGGCAGCGACGACGTCGCGACGAACAACGACGACACCGACGTGGCCGCCGTCGACCACCTGCCTCACCTGGCCGGCGACAGCGCGACCACGCCCGAGTCGACCCCGGTCACCATCGATCTGATCGACAACGACAACCCCGGCGACGGCGCCCTCACGGTCACGACGCACACCGACCCGGCGCACGGCGACGTCACGTGCACGTCAACGGGCTGCACGTACACGCCCACCGACGGCTACGTCGGCCCTGACAGCTTCGACTACACGGCAAGCGACGCCGACGGCGACACGGACACCGCGACGGTCACCGTCACCGTGACCCCGGCGCCTCCTGCGCCCACCACCACGACGACGTCGACCACTGCGGCGCCGACCACCACGACGGCCGCACCCGCCACGACGACCACGGCAGCGCCGACGACGACGACCACGGCCGCACCGACGACGACCACGGCCGCACCGACGACGACCACGACGGCTGCGCCCGCCACCACGACCACCGCGGCACCGGCCACCACGACGACGAGCGCGCCCGCCGGGCCCACGACCACCACGGCCGCACCCACGACGACGACCACCGTCGCCGTCGCCGGTGCGGGCGTCACGACGACCACGGCGCCGCCCGATGTCGCGGGCGCGGAAACCGATGACGACGACGGCCCGCCGATCCTCAGTCTTTCCGGCGCACCCGCCGGCGACCCCGCCCCCAACGGTGCGACCACGCCCACCACGGTGGCGACGTCGTCGGACGATTCGAGCCGGGCGATCGGCGGCGGGCCCACGCTGCCCGTCACCGGCGCCGACGCGCTGGCGCTGACCGCGACCGCCCTGCTGCTCCTCAGCCTGGGTTGGACGCTGCGCCTCGGCTTCGTCCGCCGCGCCCAGTAACGCCTGTCGTCGTCGATACGGGCGGAGTACGGCGTCAGCTGCTGACGCGCTATCCCGCCCGCAACGCAGCCCGACGGCGCCCCCGGGAGGACTCGAACCTCCGACGCACGGTTTAGGAAACCGACGCTCTATCCCCTGAGCTACGGGGGCTGGGGAGCAGGAGGCTATCGGTCACGCTCGTTCACTGGCGATGCGTTCCAGTTGCTGGCGGCGCACGCGGTCGCGGAACAAGAGGGCTAGGGTTCGCCCGCTGCTCGGCAGGGGTGCCGGCGGAGGGGAGCAGGAGCAGTGGCGAATCTCCTGACAGGGGACTACGAGGCCGTGCTCCAGGTGAGCGAGGCGACGGTCAACCGTCTGCTGGCGAGCATGCACCAGCACGGCGCCAACGGACCGCTCCAGAACTACCCGACGTTCCCGCACACGGTGAGCGTGCGGCTGGGCGACGTGGTGCCGATCGACGGCGTGCGCGGCACGTTGTGGGCACAGGTCAGCGCGCCACGCATCGAGTTGATCCATGGCGCCACCGACCGGTTCCGCATCAAGGTGGCGGTGCGGTCGCGCTACCGGCCCGACCCTGACACCGAGCCGTTCCCGACGTACGTTCACGGTCGCGTCGAAGCCGAGTACGCCCTCGAGGACATCCCGCGCGACTGCCGGGGCTGGGGCAAGCTCGCCTCGTCGTACCTGTGGTTCCGCGCCGTCGAGCGCTCGGTCACGTTCACCGGCGATGCTTCCTACGAGGACGACTTCTCGGTGATCATGCCGCCCGACGAGGCGACGATGAACGCCCAGATCACCAAGCAGCTGGCCGTGCTGCTGGTCCACGTCTTCGAGGCCGCGCCCCACAAGGTGGGGCCGCGGTTCCGCAAAGGGTCGTTCAAGAGCCTGGCGCAGGCGCCCGGGACGGTGAACGAGCTGCCGGTCCCGTTCCTGCCCAGCGGGGTCTTCGAGATCCCGGTCGGCGGCAATGCGGTCGTGGTGCCGTTGGGCGTCGCCCAGGACCCCCCGCCTGGGCTGATCGACAGCCCGACGAACGTCGTGCTGGCCGACCGTGACTTCGCGGTGGCGGTGAGTAGCGAGTCGATCATGGCTCTCGTCGAGCCCGCCCTCGACGTCATCCGCTCCTACCAGCAGACGTGGAGCGTCACTGTGAGCACGTTCTGGGACGACGAGGCGATCAGCACCGTCTACCGGGGGTCGGTGGACAGTGCCAGCGCCCAATGGTTGCCGTACGGGTCGCATGCCGTGATCAGCGTCGAGATCAGCGGAGGGGTGCGCACCGATTCGGTGCTCCCCAACATCGACTTCACCGTCACGCAGCCCTTCCACCTGGACTTCGACCCCGGCGACGAGGTGCTCCGAGTGTGGCCGCTCTCGAACACGGTGACGGCACACGCCTCCGGCTTGGGCCTGCCCAGCGATTCTCTGAACGCGATCGCCCAGGGCGTCGGGCAGACCGTGCAGAACCTGGCCGGCAGCGCCGCGGCATCGCTCGCGTCGACGTTGGACGGCATGAGCTCCAAGACGCAGGAGCTCCGTGACGTGCTGGCGTCGCTGGACTACCGCTCCGACGCCCATCTCGACGACGGACGGTTTCACGCGTCCGGCATCGTCCTCCGGGGCTGGATCTCCGTGGCCCGCCGGAAGAAGCCCGTCGTGAAGTTCAAGAAGATCGACGCCGACAACATCTCGGCGTTGGAGAGCTGGATACCCGGTGGCGGCATCGACAGCTTCGAGTGGTCCTGGTCCTGGTTCAACTTCGTGCGGCCCCCCGGTGATGCCCGGTACCGGGACAGGTACGTGCTCCGGCGCCAGCGGGGCACCTCCAATGGGTTCGGCTACCTCGTCGGCAGGGTGCCCATACCGGGCTTGGACGGCTCGGGCCAGGTGTGCCTGCACATCTCCGGCTGGACGACGGACACCACGACCGGCGACTTCATGCGGATGTTCTTCGGGCCGATCTGCACGCGGTTCGGCTGGCCCGACATGGTGCGCATCGACGCCGGCCGCCTGCACCTCCGCGAGTACCTCGACGCCCAGCCCCAAGGGGTCCCGCGGCCGCCCGGACCCGTCGAGACCGGCCTGGTGGACGTCACGGCCCGTCATGCCAGGGCGGTCGGGACGAACACTCTGCTGGTGGTGGTGCCGGAGGCCTGGGACGACGCGGCAGAAGCCACCCTGGTCGAGGGGCTGGCGGGCTGCGACCGCAAGGACGCGGGCCTGCTCGTGATGGTGCTGCTGCGCGACGGGGCCCTGGCCGACGGCGGAGAGCTCAACGTCCGGCTCGGTGCCCTCGCCGACCGCCTCCCGGCCCCGCTGCTGGTGAACGAGGACGTCGACGGCGCGTGGTCACGCGCCTTCGCCGTCAACTCGGCGCAGGTCGCATGGCGCCTGCTCGGCTCTGACGGCGGTGTGCTGTGGATGGGCGAGGGACCGGTGAGCGCCGAGCACCTCACCGGCGTGCTCGACCGCAACCTGTATCCGTGCCCCCCGGCCACGCCCGTCGCTCTCGACGAGAACCTCGAGGAACTGTTCGAGTCCCCGGCGATGCTGGGGTGGCTGTTCGACCATCACCACGTCCTCGATCCTGCCGCGCCACGCGAGCGCGCCAAGTGCCCACCATGGGTGACCGTGCAACCCGGGGAGCTGCGCGACGTCGTCGCTGAAGTGTCGTTCGTGCGCCAAGGTGAGGTGTCGACGGCGAACGAGCTCGAGCGCATGCGCAACGATCACGGGCACAAGGGCGCGGACGATCCAGGGGCGGTGATCGTCCTCGACGGCGCCGATGAACGGGAGGCCGAAGCACTGGCCGAGTCGTTGGGCCCCGCCTTCACCGTGATCCCCGATCCCGACGGATTCCTGGCCGGCGGCGTCGGGGTGCGGCGCTGGCCGACCTCGGTGAGCATCGGCGTGAGCAAGGTCACTATCCGAGACGAGGACGAGGAGGAGATGACGTGACGACGTCGATGATCCTGTTGGTGCCGGTGCTGGTGCTCGCCGTCGTCGGGTTGCTCGCCTTCGCCGGCTGCGCCTCGTTCGAGGCCGCCGAGGACACGACCCCGACCCCGACCCCGCCTGTCACCGAACCCACGCCGCCCGTCGTCACGCCGCCACCTGTCGTGACTCCGCCGCCCCCCGTCGCCAAGAACTATCCCGAGATCATCCTGGCCGAACCGGGCCTGCGCTGCTACTGGCGCTTGACGGAGGCGGCGGGCGCGGTCACGGCCGTGGACAGCGAGCCGACACTGCCCCAGGCCGGCACCTACGTGGACACGATCGAAGGCGTCGGCGGCGCGTTGGCGTTGGGGAAGCTGACGATGGACACCGCAGTGAACTTCGATGCCATCAGCAGCCACGTGGAGGTGCCGTACCACGAGCAGGTGAACCCGCCGCTCAACTTCTCCGTGGAGGTCTGGATTCGGCCGGACCTGAACAGCGATACCCCGAACACGATTGTCGGCTCGTACAACCCGCAGAACTTCCAGGGATTCATCCTCGAGCTGCTCCGGCAGGGCGGCGTCACCACCGCTCGGGCCCGCATCGGCGACGGCAGCAAGTTCACGACCCTCCAGGTGGGCATCGGCGACGGGACGGTCAATGACGGCTGGCGTCACCTGGTGATGACCTACGAGTCCAATGGCACCAAGCTCAAGCTGTATTGCAACGCGGGCACGACCCTGCACACCTCCGAGCTGCCCACCCCCGCCATCCCAGCGGCGGTCAACTACATCCCCGTGCAGGGCCCCATCGGCCCGTCGTTTCGCATCGGTGCCGGCCGGCTCACGTCCGCCAACACGCCGCCCCGCCTCGGGTTCCGCGGTCGCATCGACGAGGTCGCGCTGTACGACCGGGCCCTGGCCGTGACCGCGATCACGAAGCACTACGACACGGCCCTCGCTCCATGACCGTGCTGCTGCTCGCGGCAGCGGCGACCTTGGCGGCGGACGCGCTCACCAAGTCGCTGGTGACGGCGCACCTTGCGGAGGGCCGGCTGTACGGGGTTGCGGGTAGCTGGGGCGTCCGGCGCGTGCACAACCGGCGCGGCGCGCTGCTCCGCGCCTCCCCCGGGCAGGCGGCGGTGGCATGGCTGGTCGTCGCCGGCGGCCTGGTGCTGCTGGTCGGGTTGAGCCGTCCCGCGCCCGGTGTGGTGGCGGGGCTCGGCCTGCTGGTGGGGGGCGCGGCGGGGAACGTGGTCGATCGGTTGCGGCGCGGCGCGGTGGTTGACTTCGTCGCCGCCGGCCGGTGGCCCGTGTTCAACGTGGCCGACGCGGCGATGGTGGTGGGCGTCGTGCTGGCGGCGGTCGCGCCGTGAGTGTCGGCGTCGCTCCCCGCGTGCGGGGAAGGCGGCTCCTGTTCCGGTTGGGCCGGGTCGAGGTGCACAGCTACAAGGCGATGCTGTACCTGGGCTGCGTGCTCGGCATCTACGCATCGGCACCCGTCGCCGCCCACAAGGGCATGGACGTGGGGACCTTCTGCCTGATCGTGGTGGCCTTGCTGGTGCCCGCCTTCGCCGGTTCACGGGTGCTGTACGTGGTGCGTCACCGCCGTAGCTACCGGGTCCGCCCGAGTCAGGTCGCGACGCGGAGCGACGGCGGCGCGGCGCTGTTCGGAGGCCTGCTGCTCAGTGTCGCCACATCGGTGGCACTGCTGCCGGCCGCCGGTCTCCCGTTCCTCGCGTTCTGGGATGCGGCCAGCGTGACCATGCTGGTCGGGCTGGCCATCACCCGGCTGGGTTGCCTGATGAACGGCTGCTGTGGAGGGCGACCGACCAGTGGATGGCTGGGGATGTGGGCGCCCGACGTCCAGGGTCGATGGGAGCGCCGCGTTCCGACCCAGGTGCTGGAGGCAGGCTGGGCCGCCCTGATCCTGGTCGGCGTCGTGGTCGGCGGCAACGTGCTCCAGGCCGACGGCGCCGTGTTCGTCGTGGTCGTGGCGACCTACTGCGCCGGGCGCGTCGCGTTCCACGCCATGCGCGCCTGAGCTACTTCGCCAGGGCGATGGTCTCGGGTGCAGGTTCGACGCCCAGCTCGGCGAGTGCGGTCCGGCAGTCGTCGAGCGCCCGGCGCGCCCCCGCCACGTCGCCCTCCGCGATGCGGGCGCGTATCAGCAGCCGGTAGGCGGGTTCCCAGCTGGACTCGGCGTCGATCGCCCGATGGGCGGCGGCCTGGGCGTCGGCCGTCGCTCCGGATGCCAGGAGCAACTCGCCCGCTCGCGTCGCGGCTTTGGTGAGCCGCGTGCGAATGCGGGTCCGCTCGATGTCCGCCCACCCCGCGTACGGCACGTCGGCATACGGCATGCCGCGCCACAGGTCCATCGCAGCGCGATAGGCCGTGAGCGCGGCCATCGGCTCGTTGGCCCGCTCGGCGCGGTCGGCATCATCGAGGTGGGAATCGAGCTGCCATGCATCCACGTCGAGCAGGTCGTCTCTGAGGTCGAGCCAGGGTCCCTCGGCGCGAAGGAAGTACGGCGGCTCGTCGCGTGGACGTTCCGGTTGCAGCACCTTCTGGAGATGACTCAGGTTCACGCGGAGGTTGTGCCCAGGGTCGTCGAGCTCGGGCCACAGCTCCTCGGCAGCCGCTTCGCGCCGCACACGACGGCGTGCGACGAGGTAGCACAGCAGCTCGCGAACTCGTTCGCGGCGCAGGTCGCGCGGCGCGACCACGTCGGCGTCGCGGTGCATCTCCAAAGGGCCGATGACGCCGATGCGAAGGCGGTAGGCGGGAACCGCGGGCTGCTGCGCGGCCATTCGCTTCGCCGCGGCCGCGACGTCGGTAGTGGCGCGGGTGGTCAGCGCCAACAGCGCGGGCCGGAGACGTGGACCAAGCGCGTCCAGGAGGTTGTGCGGTGGAGGATTGCGGGCCGCGACCCCGGCGCAGGCCAGTTCGACGACCCAGGGAAGCGGCAGGTGGGCGCGGACCACGCCGGCCTCGGGCCAGCGCAGCGCCCGCACCACCGAGATGTCACCCCGGCGGCTCGCCTCCAAGGCCTCGGCCAGCTCGGCGGCGGGGAGGTACGCGGGACCGAGTGGTTCTTGTGTCCAGCTCGACCGGGCTTCGGGGACGAGGACATGGGCGAGCACAGCCACGGCACGGTCACGCCAGAACACCTGCTCGGCCACGGTCAGTTCGCCCACGCCACCGTCGCGCAACAGCGCTGCTGCGCCGGGCTCGTCGTCGAGACCGAGGGCAATAGCGGCCTGCGTGGCGAGCCGCATGTGACGCACCTGCGCAACCGACCAGTCTCGGAGGGTGGGATCGACGGCATCGAGCAGCGTGGCGGCCGCCTCTCGGTCGCCGAGCCACGCCTGTCTGTTCGCGAGCTCGAGGGTGAGCTCCATCTCGAAGAAGCGATCCCCGCTCCGGAGGTAGTGCTCACGGATCTCCTGCAGTCCCCCCGGGACGTGGTCGACCCGGCCGTCGAGCCAGTCGGAGCGAAGCCGGGCGATGTCAGCCTGCAGATCGGATCGGCCGCCGGACACGCGCGCGAGCGTGTCGAGCTCTGCGTATGCGCGCGGAAGGTCTCCCAAGCGTCGGTGGGCGACGCTGCGGAACCAGTGCACCGTCGGCAGCCAGCGCACCACCAGGTCGTCACCGATGTCAGCCAGCGCCGACAGCACGCCGGCCGAGTCGCCGCCCAGATGGGCCATCGCTGCCAGCCCGACCGCGGCGAGTACCCGGGCGCTGGGGGACCCGGTGGCCGCCAGCACCTGCGTGCGCTCGTGCAACCCGAGCAGGCCGGCCAGGTCGTTGGCCCACCACCGGACCAGTCCGTCGGCCGCGATCGCTACGAGCTCGCCCTCGATATCGTCCCTGGCGCGGTATCCCGCGGCGGCGGCCTCGAAGGCGGTCATCGACTCGCGTGGCGCGCGGGTCTGGAGCTCGAGCCCCGCCGCGAGCTGGGCCTCGGGAGCCTGTCGACGGCTGGCGGGCAACGCCCGGCACCAGCGGCCGAACTCCCCGGACGCCACGCCGACATCGAGGGCCAGGCCGGTTGCCGCCTCGCCCATCACCCCAAGGGCGTCGTCCCATGCCTCCGCTTCCGCGAGGAGGTCGAACGCCATGCTGAACCGTTGGTGACGGCGATGGACGTCGGCGGCGCGGGCGGCAGCCGCGTTGGCGTCGGCGTCCGACAACAGGGGCTGCAACACCGGTCGCCACAACGGGTGAAGCACTGCCCAACCCGTGTCGGTTCGCGAGACGAGCGGCACCGTTGACAGGAGGTCCTCGACTCGCATCGACTGTCCTGTCACCGCCGACGCGATCTCGTCGTCACCACCGCCCGCCAGCGCGAACCGTGCGAGATCCCGGGCGCGCTCGGGCCCGATGCCGGCCAGTACCTCTTCCCAGAGGTAGTCGGGCACCAGGTCGGCTCCGGCACTGGCGGCGAGCTCGGCGAGCGCGGGCCATCCACCCGACGACGCGAGGAGCTTGGTGTCGACGCCACGTGCACCGGCGAAGTCCTCGAGCTCGGCATGATCGAACATGAGGTCACCCTCGGTGACACGCACGAGCTGACCGCCCGTTGCCAGGCGGGCGGTTGCAACCGGTACGACGTCGCGCGACGCGAGCAACAGGTGACCGTTGCGGGGGAGCTCGGCGACGAGCTGTTCGAGGAGTGCCGCTCCTGTCGAGCCCGCGGGGACCTCGTGGACGTCGTCGAGCACCACGCAGACGGGGTTCGGCGCCTGTGTCCAGACCCAGTCGAAGAACGCCTCGATCCGCGGCCCGGGTACGCCGACGGCCTCGCACAGGTCGACGCGTAGGTGGTCCTCGGATTCATCGGCCGGCTCGCACGACAGCCACACATCGCGGCCGGTGCCCTCGACGGCGGCGCGGGCCATCGCCGCGACAAGCAGCACCGTCTTGCCGAAGCCAGGGCCGGCGACGACCGTGACCAGGCGCCGTTCCCAACGCTGCGCGAGCACCTCCAGGAGCCGGGACCGCGTGAGAGTCCGTAGGGGGAGCGACGGCGGCTGGAATCGGAACGGACGGGTGACGACGCGAAAGTTACCAACCCCGTTGACGGCCCGTTAGCGCCCCTGCCTCATCGTGCGATGCATGACGAGCGCCGGCGCCTGATGCCCCGCTACCTGTTCGAGACCTCACCGCAGGAGCGCGTCCTCGCCGACGCGGCGGCGCATATCGCGACGTTGCGCTTTCCCGAGCTCATCGTCGAGCACCGTGGGCCGCTCGCGCCGGACGTCGTCGTCGGGCTCGACCGTTGGATCTGCCGCGCCCCCAGCGAAGCCCACGTGCGCAGATGGTCCGCGGCCGCGGGCATCGCCATCGCTGGGCTGCGACGGCTCGACGCGGACCTGGTGCAGTCATCCGGCAATCCGCCGCTCGCGCACTCGCAGCAGCTGGGACCCCGAAAGGGTACGGATGCGCAGCGACGGCCCGCTGAGCGCGGCATCATGACGCCGGGCGAAACACACGAACCACACATAACACACCATTCGTAGATCGGTTTGTAGGGGGAGGGCGACATGGGGCGCGGCATCGGACGCATCATGCTGGCAGTCGGCGCGGGTGTGGCCGCTGTCATGTTCTGGGTCACTTTGGCGGATTCCGCGGAGCCCGACGGCTCTGACGTCGCCCAGAGCCTTGGCGGGGCGGACGCGCTCGTCGACCAACTGACGGGCTCGGTCGGCCCGAGCGGCGCGTACGGGAAGCAGGCCAACGCGGCCGTGGTGCCGTTCCTCGGCGCCGACCCGACGCAGAACCTCCCAGGCGTCTTCGGCGCGCTCGACAAGCTGTCCGATCTGGGCGCGTCCACGTGGAACGATGGCGACAAGGCGTCCGTCATCGCTACCAGGGTCGAGGCGGTCGACGGCACCATGCCCCTGGTGGAGCTCGGCACACCCGCCCTCACGTGCGGCGCGGCTCCCTGCGCTCCGGACAGCACGGTGGCGCAGGTCACCGCCATCGCGTTCTCGGTGTCAGCGCACGACAAGAAGGACGGAGAGATCGGGTTCGGCAAGCTCCCGCTGCCCTCGATCAGCTTCTTGCCCAAGGACGCCGAGCTGGACGTCGTCCTCGACTGGGCCGTCAACCTCAACGTCGTCGCCGAGCTCAACAAGCCCGTGCGGATCGAAGGCGCCGATGGCCCCGACCTCCTCCTCGACGCGAGCGTCACCCTTCCGGTCGACCCCGACGAGCCTGGGCTCTCGGTGGACCTAGGGGTGCTGAAGGTCGAGGCCAAGGCCGTCGACCCGCCCGGCTTCCGGGGCAAGATCACGGCCGAGCTCGCCGGTGCGGGCGCGGCCCCCACCTTCGGGTTCGACGCGGGCGTGTCGGCCATATGGCACCTGGCCACGACGGAGGACAGCCCGCTCGAGGGCGTGTCGGGCGACCTCAAGATCAACTGGCCCCTGACGGGCGGCGACATCAGCCCCGACGGCCTCACCATCACCCTCGAGAACATGAAGATCAACACCGCCAGGCTGGTCGGCGAGCAGTTGTCGGAGGTGACGTCCGCGCTCCGCGAGATCACGAGCCCGCTGCGCAAGGCGACGTCACCCTTCATGGAGCCCATCCCCGGCTTGTCCGACGCGTCGGCTGCCCTGGGCGGGGACCCGGTGTCCATTCTGCGGATTGCCGAGACCACCGCTGGGTTCAACCCCGACATCCGCAAGGCGCTCGAGAAGCTCATCGTGATCGACGACGCCCTGCGCCTGCTGGGCGGGGGCGAGGTCACGCTCGCGCCCATCACCCTCACGGGCGGGACGGCGCTGCAACCGAAGGGCCTGCCCGCCAACCTCCAGCAGCTCACGACCCTCGTGGGCGAGCAGTGCCCCGTCTGCGCTGATGGGCTCAAGGCCCTCACCGACAAGGTGAACCCGGGCGGCGGCGGCTTCCAGTTCAAGTTCCCCGTGCTCGACAACCCCGGCACGCTCGCCGAGCTCCTGCTCGGGCGCGACATCGATCTGTTCACGTTCGACACGGGACCGATCGGCGGTCCCACGTTCGTGAAGATCCCGATCGTCAACGTCATCATCTTCTCGGTGTCCATCAGCGGCACGGTCGAGGCCTCGCTGCAACTGAAGGGCGGGTTCGACACCAAGGGCATCCGCGCCGCCATGGAGGGCGACTCAGCGGACGCGATCATGCACGGGCTGTTCCTGCAGAACCCCGACGGGAACAAGCCGGTCGCCAAGCTCTACAGCGACGTCGGCCTCACGGTGGGTGCCTTCGCCGACATCTTCACCATCAGCGGCGGGCCCAAGGCCGACGTGGTTCTGCGGGTTCCGCCCGACGCCCCCGACGGCAAGCTGCGCCCGTTCGCGCTCGGCGGCAAGTTCGGCTGTGAGCTGCTGAAGGCCGATGACGCGAAGGCCAACATCGGTGTGCACATCACCGCGACCATCGACATCCCCCTGGTGCCGACCTACACGGAGACTCTCGCCAGCCACCAGTTCCTGACCGAGCAGGACCTCTGCACCACCGAGGCGGCGGCCGACGTGGCCAACCGCGTCGGCGGCAGCATCAGGATCCGCAACGGCGACCAGCGGGGCCTGAAGACCGGCGAGCCCGACCGCATCAAGGTCTTCGCCCGCCACGGCGCCGACGGCAAGCCCGTGTCGGTCACCGTGATGGCCAACGACAACAAGTTCGAGGATTTCCCGGTCCTCGACGCCAACGGCCAACCGATTCTGTTGGTCGAGTACACGGCGGCGAACAACAGCAGCCGGCCCGTCCACTTCCAGGCGGTGGCCACCGACGGCAAGCCCTTCGAGTTCCCCGCGGTGGTGCAAACGGCGAACGGTGACGACGACATCCTCCTCGACGTCCGGCCCGACATCTCGTCGATCGTGCGAGCCTTGGGCGGCAACGACAAGGTCATCGGCGGTGCAGCCCAGGACAACTTCCACGGCGGGCCCGGCAACGACTGGCTCAGCGGTGAAGCTGGCATCGACCTCCTCTACGGCGAGGACGGCAACGACTCACTCGAAGGCGGTCCCGGCACCGACCAGCTCGAAGGCGGTCCCGGCACAGACCGGCTGACCGACAGCAGTGCGGCACCGGACGGCGACAAGAACGGCTTCATCGGCGGCCCGGGTGACGACACCCTGCTCTCGGGACGCGGCAGCGACGTCCTCATCGGTGACGAGGGTGGCATCCTCGACCCGCCCGATGCGCCGGGCGTCGGTGACGGCGTCGACCTGATCCTCACCGGCGGCGGTGCCGACAAGGTCGTCGCCGGAGGCGGCAACGACGTGGTGCGGACAGCACCCGACGGCGGCGCAGGGCCGGATGAGTCCCAGGTGATCGTCCGCGGCAACGGCGGTGACGACACGATCGAGACGGGCGCCGGTCCCGACATCATCAACGGCGGCCCGGGCAAAGACACCATCCGCAGCGGCGGCGGTGGCGACACCGTGAGCGGCGGCGACGAGATCGACAAGATCCACGGCGACGCCGGGGACGACACCCTCGACGGCAACGACGGCAACGACGAGATGCACGGCGGCGCCAACGTCGACACCATGCACGGCAACGCCGGCGGCGACTTCATGTACGGCGACGGCGAGGGCGACTTCATGTACGGCGACGCCGGCGTGGATGCCATGCACGGCGGCGAGGGCGGCGACGTCATGGAGGGCAACGCCGAGGGCGACACCATGCACGGCGACGGCGGGGGCGACGCCATGAGCGGCAACGACGGTAGCGACGACATGTTCGGCGACGCCGGCAACGACCAAATGGCAGGGAACCTCGCCATCGACACGATGCACGGTGGGGGCGAGACGGACTGCATGTACGGCAACGAGGCCGCCGACGTCATGAACGGCGACGACGGTGACGACCGCATGGCGGGCGGCAGCCCGGTCGCGGCTGTGCCCGACGACGCCGACTCGATGCAGGGCAACGGCGGCGCGGACACGATGGCGGGTGACAACGCCGATGTCTGCGACGGCCTCGTAGTCCTCTTCGACGTGGCCTTCCTGGACAGCCCACCGCCGCCTGATGGGGCGAGCGGGGCCGACGCCATGGACGGCGGCGACGGTGGCGACACCATGTACGGCCAGGGCAAGAGCGAGCTCCCGATCACGGGTGGGGACGGCGCCGACTACATCGAGGGCGACACCGGCTCCGACACGATCGAGGGTGGCACGGGCGATGACGACCTGGTCGGCGGCAGCGGCTACGACACGGGCGGCGCCAACGGCGCGATCCGCGAGCTGAAGAACGTCGACGACGAGAGTGTGTCCGCGGGCGCGAACGTCCCGCCCGTCGGAGACACCATCAAGGGCGGCGACGGCACCGACCACATTGCCGGCGACAACGCCAGGCTGAGCCGGAGCCCGCGCACGCTCGTGCTGTACGACGTCGACTTCGCCGGCGACAGCGTCGAGGTCGACGCACGCGCCAGCGGCAACGACGTCATCGACGGCGACGGCGGGCCCGACGTCATCTACGGCCAGGGCGACCGAGATCTGATCCATGGCAACGACGGCGACGACTACGCCGAAGGCAACGCCGCCATCGACTCGGTGGCCGGCGACGGCGGGCAGGACGACTTGGTCGGCGGCAGCGGCCACGACGACGGCGGCCCCGGCGGCAGCAGGCGGGCGCTCAATCTGGCCATCGACGACGCCGACGTCATCCTCGGAGGCCCGGACCACGACTACCTGCTGGGCGACAACGGCAACGTCACCCGGCCCGGCACCAAGCTGGTCGCCAACGGCGCCTGGGTCCGCGACGTGACGCTCTACGACGTCGAGCTGGTCGACGGCCCGGCCGTCAGCCCCGACGCCCATGGCGGCGAGATCCTCATCATCGGCGACGACGGCGACGACACCGTGTTCGGCCAGGGCGACAACGACCTCATCGAGCCGGCCCAGGGCGACGACACCGCCGAGGGCAACCACGGCAGTGACGTCATCCGCGGCGGTCCGGGGCAGGACGACCTCACCGGAGGCGGCTCCGCTCGCGACGGCGTGATCGACGCCGACCGGGTGGGCGACGGGCTGCTCGACGGTGCAGACGAGATCTACGGCGAGACCGACACCTCCGAAGGCACGGCCGACGGCAACGGCGCCGACGTGATCATCGGCGACAACGGCCGGGTGACACGTGATGTGACAGCGGCCGGTCTGGTGGTGATCGACCCCGGCACGGGTGACATCAAGCGGTCGATCCTGCTGTGCGACCTCGAGGACGTGACCAAGCCGCCGATCGACCCGCGGGTCCACGGCGACGAGACGCTGTGGGGCAACGACAACGACGACATCATGCGAGGCCAGGGCGGCATGGACCGACTCCACGGCGGCGCAGGTGACGACGACATCGAGGGCAACCCCGGCCTCGACCGTCTCTACGGCGAAGCCGGTCAGGACGACCTGATCGGCGGAAGCCGCGCTGCCAACCGGCGTGATACGGGCGACTTCCTCTACGGCGGCCCGGGTGCCGACTACCAACTGGGCGACAACGGCACGCTCACCCGCAGTGTGCTGGCCGACGGGTACCAGCGCTTCGTCGAGGCCAACTCCGCGACGATCGTGCGGGTGGCAGTCCGGTTCGACGTCGGTGGGTCAACGCTGGCCTCGGGCGACGACTGGATCGAAGGCAACGACGGCGACGACTACCAGTGGGGCCAGGACGGCAACGACGAGCTGCACGGCAACAACGACAACGACGACATGTTCGGCGAGCTGGGCAACGACCGGATGTTCGGCGAAGCCGGTCAGGACGCCATGCTCGGCGACCGGGGCGGCGTCGTCGACCGGCTCATCGATGGCAGTCCCGGCGACCCCGCGTCATTCACCCTGTCGATCAACCCGCCGCCGCGGATCACCTACGTGGCGTTCCGCAACGGCATGCTCGACCGCCGCTTCGACCTCCTGCACGACTCCGATGCGCCAGGCACGGGCTTCCAGGCCGCGCTGATGGCGGGTCCCGGTCTCAACGCGGGTGGCAATGACTTCATGCGGGGCGGCCCGGGTCACGACAGCATGCACGGTGGGGCGGGCGACGACCTCATGAACGGTGACTCGGCCGGGGACATCCTCTTCGGTGACAACGGGTCGGACGTGATGTGGGGCGGGCGAGGCTGCGATCCCGCAGCCGGCGACGCGTGCGGTGCGGAAGGTCTGGCCTACCGAGGCGCCACGGACGAGTACGTCGACTACCTGTTCGGCGGCCGCGGCGGTTCCGCGACCAACGACGCCGGCCTCATCACCGGCGGAGCCGACGTGCTGGACTACCGGCCTCGCCCGGGCGTGGATCCGTCCTCGTGGTTCGACATCACCGACACGGGCTCGGGTGATCCCGATCCCCACCAGCACCACCAGGGCATCGACTGGATGTACGGCGGCTGGGACCGCGACGTCATGCAGGGCGACATCACGGCCAACGGGCCCAACGACGGCGACAAGATGATGGACTGGGTCGGCGCCTACAACCTGTACACCCACTGCAACGCGGCCTACGGCGGCTTCAACGACGTCCGTGAGCACAGCCCGGCCCTGCAGGACTACCTGCACAAGCTGAGCTATGCGCTGGGTGCGGGCCCGACCCTGTCCGATGTCACCACGTCGGGCCGGTCCGGCTTCAACGAGCTGGCCTTCGTCTACAACACCGACGCCAAGGACAACTCCGGCAAGGCCTACCCGACCACGCCCGGCCACTTCGAGTCCATCGCCTGCGCCCCCTGACGTCTCGGGTGCGATAGCGCGTGCGCCCTGCACGCGGTATCGCACCCGAGAGCACCGGTCTTTGCGCGTTCTTGACGCGTCGAGGCGGTTCTTGATGACCCGTTGATGCGAGCAAGGCCTTCAATGGGATGCAGTGCTCACCTTGTTCAAACGGGTCCTTGTCGGGAGGCCGTTGGCGACCTCCGAACAGGAGCATCAGCGCCTCCCGAAGTCCATCGCTCTCGCCGTCTTCTCCTCCGACGCCATCTCCTCCACCGCGTACGCGACCGAGGAGATCCTCTTCGTCGTGGCCCTGGGGGCGTCGAGCCTGGCGCTGGCGCTCGAGACCCTCGTCCCCATCGCCATCGCCGTCGCCGTCCTGCTGGCGATCGTCGTCACGTCGTACCGGCAGACGATCTTCGCCTATCCCAGCGGCGGCGGCTCCTACGTGGTCAGCCGCGAGAACCTAGGCGAGTACCCGTCTCTCATCGCGGGCGCCTCGCTCCTCGTCGACTACATCCTCACAGTCGCGGTGTCGATCTCCGCGGGCGTGGCCGCCATCATCTCCATCCCCGCTTTCCGGGGGGTGGCCGACCAGCGGGTGGCCCTCGGACTCGGCCTCATCGTCGTCATCACCCTGGCCAATCTGCGCGGCGTCAAGGAGTCGGGCCGCATCTTCGCCATCCCCACCTACGTCTACATCGTCGTGCTCACCATGCTCGTGGCCTGGGGCCTCTACGGCACGTTCTTCGGTGAACTGCAGCCCATCCCCTTCGACTCCGAGCACTTCGAGGGCAGCCGGCGGGTGGGCGGAGACCTCGGCCTCTTCCTCATCCTGAAGGGGTTCTCCTCTGGTGCCGTCGCCCTCACCGGCGTCGAGGCCATCTCCAACGGGGTCCCTGCCTTCCGGCGCTCGGAGTCCAAGAACGCGGCGGCCACGCTCGTGTGGATGGGCGTCATCCTCGGCACCCTGTTCCTCGGCGTCTCGGTGCTGGCCCGCCACCTCGCTCCCTACCCGAGCCACACCGAGACCGTCTTCTCGCAGATGGGCCGGGCCGTGTTCGGCGAGGGACCGCTGTACGTCGTGCTGCAGTTCGCCACCGCCGGCATCCTCACGCTCGCAGCCAACACCGCATACGCCGACTTCCCCCGGCTCAGCTCGATCATCGCCAAGGACGGCTACCTGCCTCGGCAGCTCGCCAACCGCGGCGACCGCCTCGTCTTCTCCAACGGCATCGTCTTCCTGGCGGTGGCCGCAGGCGGGTTGCTCGTCGCCTTCGGCGGCCTGACCAACGCCCTCATCCCGCTCTACGCGGTCGGCGTCTTCACGTCGTTCACCCTGAGCCAGTGGGGGATGGTGCACCACCACCGCCGGCTCCGTGAGCCGGCATGGAAGCGCGGGATCGTCATCAACGCGGTGGGCGCGCTCGCCACCTTGGTGGTTCTGCTGATCGTCGCCGGTACGAAGTTCACCAGCGGGGCGTGGGTGCCGCTCGTCGTCGTGCCCGCCATCATCGTCCTCTTCCTCGCCATCAAGCGTCACTACGCCCGCATCGACGGTGAGCTGCGGATCACGCCTGGCGAGGTCAAGGCCGCGCCCATGAACCACACCGTCGTGGTGCTCGTCGGGCGGGTGCACCGCGGCACGATCAAGGCCCTGCAGTACGCCCGCTCGCTGCGCCCCAACCACCTGGCCGCCGTCTACGTCTCCGAGGACGAGGACGACCACGAGCAGGTGGAACGGGAATGGGAGGCATTCCGCTTCGACGTCCCACTCGAGATCGTGCACTCGCCCTACCGAGACTTGACGGGCGCGGTCGAGAGCTACCTCGACGAGCTGGACCGGCGCTGGGCAGATGACACCATCACGGTCGTCATCCCCGAGTTCGTGGCCGGCAAGCTCCTGTCGCCCACCCAGCTGCTGCACAACCAGAGCGCGGGCGCGCTCAAGCTCGCCCTCCTCTTCCGGCCCGACACCGTCGTCATCTCGGTGCCGTACCACGTCAACGGGCGCCGCAACGGGCGGTGACGATGACCGACGACCGCCCGCTGGCTGTCGTCCTCGTCGCCGCTGTGGACCGGCGGGTGCTGCCGGCCGTCTCTCTGCTGCCTCAGCTCATCGGATCCGATGCCCGGGCCCTGCACATCGCGACGGATCCGGAGCAGAGCTACCGGCTGGCTCGCGACTGGATGGACCTCGGGATCGGCAGCCTGCCCCTCCACGTCGAGGAGCCGATGGGCGACACGCTCGCCGGCTCGGTGCGACGGGTCATCGAGCGCGAGGTGCGCAGCCGCCCGCGCATCACCGTCATCGTCCCGGAGATGGACCTGGGGCGCTGGTGGCAGCCCCTGCTCCACCGGGGAACGGGCCGGGCCGTGGCGTGGGAGCTGGCTGGGCTGCAGCGGGTGACCACGGTGGTGGTGCCGGTGCGGGTGGATCTTCCCGCCCGGACGACGACAATGGGCGGGTGATCGGGATCGGGACGCAACGCGCTCGGCCGCTCCCGGGCGCGGCGCTCGGTCTCGCCCTGGTGTGCGCGCTCACCGCCGCGTTGGTGCCGGTCCGCACGGACATCGCCCGGGCCACGCCCGCGTTGGCCCTGGTGATCCCCATCCTCGTGGCCGGCCTCTTCGGCGGACTGGTCGCGGCCGTCGTCACCGCGCTGGCCGCCGCTCTCGCCTTCAACCTGGCCTTCATCCCTCCCTTCTGGGCCCTCGCCATCCACGCCGTCGACGACGCCGTCGCCCTCGCTGTCTTCCTGCTCATCGCCCTCGCGGTCGGCACGCTGGTGGCGCGGGAAGGGGCGCGCCGCCAGTCGGCTGAGGAGCGGGCGACCGAGCTGCAGGGGCTCAACGCCGAGCTCCGCGCCCTCGAGGAGGAGCGGGCCCGTCTGGCTGACGAGGCGACGCGCGCCGCGGTGCTCGAACGGGTCGACGAACAGCGGTCGGCCCTGCTGCGCTCGGTGTCCCACGACCTGCGCACGCCGTTGGCGACGATCCGCGCCGTCACGTCGGACCTGCAGAGCGACATTCCATACGACGCTGGCACTCGGAACGAGCTGCTGGGGCTGGTGGCGGACGAGGCGGAGCGGCTCGACCGGCTCGTCGCCAACCTCCTCAGCCTGAGCCGCATCGAAGCGGGAGCGTTCGCGCCCGACATGGAGGCGGTGGCGGTCGACGAGCTGGCCGGCCACGCCGTGCAGCGGCTCGGGCGCCTCTTCGACGGCCGGCGTCTCCAACTCGACCTCGACGCCGACCTCCCCCTGGTGGAGGGTGACTACACCCAGATCGAGCTCGTGCTGAGCAATCTGCTCGAGAACGCGGCCCGCCACGCCCCGCCCGGCTCCACTGTGCGGGTCGGTGCCCGTGCCGCCGGCGACATGGTCGAGACCTGGGTGGACGACGAAGGTCCGGGGGTCGCCCCGTTCGAGGCCGAGCGCATCTTCGAACCGTTCCGGCGGGGCGAGGGCAGCGGGTCGAGCGGCGTCGGCCTTGCCATCTGCAAGGCGGTCGTCGAGGCCCACGGCGGCACGATTACCGTCGACGCCACCCCCGGCGCAGGAGCACGGTTCCGCTTCACCCTCCCGAGGTGGCACGAGCATGCCCGGTGACGTGATCCTCGTGGTGGACGACGAGCCGGGCATCGTCCGCGCCCTCACCGCCGCGCTGAAGGCCCGAGGCCATGACGTGCTGTCGGCCACCACCGGCGCGGAGGCCCTCCATGCCGCGGCGACGGGCGGGCCCGCGGTCGTCATCCTCGATCTCGGTCTGCCCGACATCGACGGCATCGAGGTGTGCCGACGCATCCGCGAGTGGAGCGAGGTGCCGATCATCGTGCTGACGGCCGAAGGGGCCGAAGTCCGCAAGGTCGAGGCCCTCGACGAGGGCGCCGACGACTACGTGACCAAGCCGTTCTCGACGCCGGAGCTGCTGGCGCGTGTCGGCGTGGCACTGCGTCATCGACAGTCGCGGACCGACGGCGCCGAGGAGTCGGTGCTCGACGTCGGCCGGCTGCAGATCGATGTGGCCCGGCACCGGGCCACCGTTGCCGGCCGCGTGCTCGACCTGACACCGAAGGAGTTCGACTTCCTGGCCACGCTGGCTCGTCATCCGGGCCGCGTCATCACCCACCAGTTCCTGCTGCGCGAGGTGTGGGGCCCCGGCTACAAGACGGAGACGCAGTACCTCCGGGTGTACGCGAGCCAGTTGCGCAAGAAGCTGCAGGACGACCCCGAGCATCCCTACCTCGTCACCGAGCCCGGCGTGGGCTACCGCCTGGTCGACCCGTCGGCCCCGGACTGACGGGTCTCAGCTCAGGGCGCCGAGCCCGGCCGGCGCGGTCGCCGCGGGAAGGGTGAAGCAGAACCGGGATCCCTGGCCGACCTCGCTCTCGACCCAGATGCGGCCGCCCATCGCCTCCACCAGCCGGCGGGCGATGTAGAGGCCGAGCCCGGTGCCGCCCGACGAACGGGTGAGCTGCTCGCCCAGCCGTTGGAACCGCTCGAAGATGACCTCCTGGTCCTCCTTGGCGATGCCCGGTCCGTCGTCGGCCACCGTGAAGACGATGGTGTCACCCGTGCGCACCGCCGCCACCGAGATACGGGCCTCGAGCGGCGAGTACTTCTCGGCGTTGCGGATCAGGTTGTGCAGCACCTGCTCGACCCTGCCGCCGTCGCCGATGGCGATGGCGGTGGGGCCGGCGGGCATGAGCTCCACGGGCCGTGACGCAGTCTGCACCACCCGCTCCACCAGCTCGTCCACGATGAACGGCCCGCTCTTGATGGTGAACGAGCCCCGCTCCAGCTGGGCGATGCTCAGGAGATCCTCGATGAGGCGCTCGAGCCGGTGGGCCTGGTCGAGCATGCGTCCGTAGAAGAGCGACCGGTCTTCGGGCGTCGGGTCGAACTCGGGTCGCATCAGGGTGAGCAGGAAGCCCTTGAGCGGGGTGAGGGGCGTCCGCAGCTCGTGGGAGACGGTGGCCACGAAATCCTGCTTGGCCTGCTCGGCGGCCCGTATCGCGGTGACGTCCCTGGCCACGATCACGTAGGTGTCGCCGTCGCCACTCTGGGCTCGCGACACCGACAGCGACAGCCAACGCTGGACCGAGTCGGCGTTCATGGTCCACGCCGACACCTGCACCTGACCGGTGGCGTCCAGTCGGTCCTGGAGCCACGCGGGGGTGAGCAGCTGGCCGTCCTCGGTCGTGGCCGGCAGGGCGTGCTCGAGGGGGCGACCGATGACCTCGGCCTCCTCCCGTCCCGTGACCGTGGTCATGGCCGGGTTCCAGCTACTGATGTAGCCGTGATGGTCGACGGCGAGGATGCCGTCCGATGAGTGGGCGAACACCTGGCTGAGCTTGCGACGCTCGTCGTTCATCTCCTCGAAGAGCCGCACGTTGCTGAGCGAGGTGCTGACGTGGTTGACGAAGGTCGTCAGCACCTGCAGCTCGCGCTGCTTCATGGTGACCACGCCCCGGAAGCCGAGTCGCAGCGCGCCGAGGCACGCGTCGTGGGAGAGGAGCGGGGTCACGATCCACTGCTTCAGCCCGAGAGCGTCGAGCTCGGCCCGCTGGATGGCAGCCGCACCGTCTGCTCGCAGCTCGAACGGCTCCCGCTCGGTGACGAGGCGCGGCCAGAACGTGTTGCCGTCGCGCGTGAGGTCCTGCTGCAGGCACTCGGTCACACCTTCAGCCGTGCCCCGCCAGACGGTTGCGTGCCGGCCTGTCTCGGCGTCGACGAGCATGAGCTCGACCATCTCGGCCCGGAAGAGGGACGCGGCGCGTTCGACGACGAGGGGCGACAGCTCGGCCCACGTGACCCCGAGCAGCTCTCGCGACGTCGACTGCAGGACCTCCCACGTGTCGCGCTCCTCGATGGCTTGCAGGTAGGCGCGGTAGGCGAGGAACAACAGCCCGCAGAAGAAGGGCAGGGCGAGCAGCATGATCGGCTCGCTGGTTGCCACCGCGACGAGGGTGATGCCGAAGATCGTGTTGCCGCTGAAGACGACGGCGTTGAGTCCGAGGCCCTTGTGGTACACCGCGAAGGGCGTGAGGTTCTGGGACAGGGCGACTGCGACCGAGACCGAGACGCCGTTCCACACGAAGAACACGAGACCGCCCAACCCGAGGCCGACCCAGGCCTGCCAGGTGGTGGGGCTGGCGAGGTCGTCGCCGAACAGCGCGTAAACGCGTTCGGCCAGCAATGCGCCCACCGCGAAGCCGGCGGTGTTGAACGCGACCTTCACCGGAGCCCGGCGCGCCAGGAGATGGGCGGTGCCCACACAGGCCGGCGCCACGAGCACCATCCACGGACCGGCCAGCAGCGCCAGACCCACGACCACCGAGACCTCGGACGACGTGAAGGAATGCTGGTCGTGGCCGAAGCGGAAGTGGAGCATCGGCACATCGCCGGCGAGGAAGATGACGCCGGCAAGGACGATCTTCCATGCCGCGGGCCGATCGGCCAGGCGCGGGTCGAGAAGAGCCGCCGCCAGAGCGAGAACGCCGAGGCCGATGACGGTCGCGACCCAGACCTGGAGCCGGCGGGCAGGATCGATGCTGGAGCGGGCGGGCACCGAGAGGTCCTACTGCGCCGGTGCGGCGTGCTTGTCCATGCCCTTGCCGCGCCCAGGTACGGGCGTGTACTCCTCGCCCGCGACCCGCTTGCCCGGCTTGGGCTTGGAGCCCCAGAAGGCGGTCAGGTAGAGCTCCTCCTCGTACTCGGCCGTCGTCCACGCAGAGCCGGTCCATGCCGAGCCCGCCCACGCCGAGCCGGCCCACTTGCCACCGGTCCACGCCGAGCCCGTCCACGCCGACCCCGTCCACGCGGAACCGGTCCAGGCCGAGCCGGCCCACTTGCCACCGGTCCACGCCGAGCCTGTCCACGCGGATCCAGTCCAAGCGGAGCCGGCCCACTTGCCACCGGTCCACGCCGAGCCCGTCCACGCCGACCCCGTCCATGCCGAGCCCGTCCACGCGGAGCCGGCCCACTTCCCGCCGTTCCACTCCTCGCAGCGCACGTCGATCTCACCCCGGATGACCTCGAGGGTGCCGTCGCCGTCGCAGTCGGCCTCCACGTTCATACCGGCGCGGCTGGCCTCGAGGGAGCCGAGGCCGGTGGCCGTGCGCACTTGGGTGGCGGTCGGCGTCGGCGCGGCGAGGGCGTTGGCGAGGTTGATGCGGCCTGTCCCCTGGTACGTCTGGCTCGGTCCGGACATCGGGGAGGTCGACCCCTTGAGGATGGCCTTCACCTGATCGGGCGTGAGATCCGGACGGGCCTCGAGCAGCTGGGCCACCAGGCCGGACGTGACGGCCGCGGCTTCGGAGGTGCCGCTGCCCTTGATGTAGCTGGGGGAGACGAGGGCCTTGGGGTTCTCGGACTCGACTGCCGATCCATACGACCGGGTGGCGACGAGCGTGCGGCCAGGGGCCACCAGGTCGGGCTTGGTCAGCCCTTGGGCGGTCGGGCCCCGCGACGACCATGCCGGGATTGAGTCGTCGGCCGGGTTGACGTTCTGCTTGTCGTCGAAGGCGCCCACGCTCAGCACGACGGGATCGTCGGCCGGCTTGGTGATGGTGCCGGCCTGCGGGCCGCTGTTGCCGGCGGCGGCCACGACGACGATGCCCAGGTCCCAGAGGCGCTGGACGGCGTAGTTCAGGGGGTCGACGCTCGGATCCTGGGTCGACCGGGTGCCCCACGAGAGGTTGAGGACGCGGATGTTGAACTGGTCCTTGTACGCCGCGACCCAGTGCATCGCCTGGAGCATGGTGGAGACGTCGGCCGCGCCGTTGCGGCCCGCGACCTTGACGGCAACGAGGGTGGACTTGGGCGCGACACCTGCGTACTTGCCGCCTGGGTTGGTGGCGGAGTCGGCGCCGCTGCCGCCGATGATGCCCGCCATCACCGTGCCGTGGCCGTAGCTGTCGACGACCCAGCCCTCGCCGGAGAGGTCAGGGCCGTGGACCAGTCGGCCGTCGAAGTCGTTCATCTGCGAGACGCCGGTGTCGATGATGGCGACGCCGACGCCCTCGCCGTACCGACCGGCGCTCCACCCTGCGGCAGCACCGCTGGTCTTGGGGTAGTTGGACGCCGTGGTCGTGGCGTCGTAGGACAGCTCCTCGAAGTGGATGGGATCGTCGGTCGAGACGGCGCGCACGGCCGGGTCATGAGCGATCGTGGCGACCGCCCCGGCCGGCACCTCGGCGACGAAGCCGTCGACGAGCGGCAGCGGGGTCCCGACGACGCCGCCCACCTGCTCGACGACGGACTCGGCCCCGCCGACGTGGCCGGGCCGGGCCTGGACGATGAGGCGGGTGAGCGCGCCTTCTGCCACCGCGGCCGGGATCAGGGCCGACAACATGGCGAGGATGACGATGGCTATCGCCGTTCGTGCGCGCATCAGCGCGACAGGGAACGCAAACGTCATGAAGCTGCTCCTCGCAAGGAGGGGCGGGATAACCGAACCGCCCCCGATCGGCCACTCTCTGTGAGGATCTTCGACCTGCAGTGTTGCGCCTTGAGCCTGGTCCGGGTCAATGGTCACCCGATGACACGTCCGGGCCATTTTCTCCGACCCCCCGTTCGGCCTAGTGCTGAGGCGCCCGTCCCGACCAGGGAGCCCCAGGGGTGACGTCCGCGGAGCGAGCGCTGCTTGCGAGCGAGCCATGTAATTGGGGGTTCTGCACTACTACGGTCTCACGCTGTGACCGAGCAGCAGCAGCGTCGCGACTTCGCGGCATGGAAGGCGCACCTCGACGGACGCTGGCTGAAGCCCGCAGCCGAGCGGCCTGAGTCGGCGGGACGAGGTGTGCACCACATGGCGCTCATCTGCAGCGACGTGGAGCAGACCATCGCCTTCTACCAGGACCTCGTGGGGTTCCCCCTCGTGGAGGTCATGGAGAACCGCGACTACCCGGGCTCGACGCACTTCTTCCTCGACATCGGGAACGGCAACCTGCTGGCGTTCTTCGACTTCCCCGGTCTCGGGCTCGGTCAGGTGGTCGAGGCGCACGGCGGGGTGCAGCACATCGCCATCTCCGTGACCCCAGAGCACTTCGACGCCGCCCGGTCGAGGCTCGACGCGGCAGGGATCGCCTACCACGGGCCCGGCCCCGGGATGGAGACGTCGATCTATCTCAAGGATCCCGACGGCATCCAGATCGAGCTACTGGCCGAGCCGCTGCGGGAGATGATGGGCCAGCCGATCGGAGACAAGTGATCCTCGAACGCTTCACCGTCACGGACAAGGTCGCGATCATCACCGGCGCGGGACGGGGCATCGGGGCCGCGTCGGCGCTGGCGCTCGCGGAGGCCGGGGCCGACGTCGTCCTCACCGCCCGCACCGAGGAGCAGCTCCAGCTGGTCGCCAAGCAGGTCGAAGCGCTGGGCCGTCGCGCCGTCGTGCTGCCCATGGACGTCAATGACACCGACGGCTTGGCCGGGCTGGTGGACGCGGCGACGAGCCAGCTGGGGCGCCTCGACATCGTGGTCAACAACGCCGGCGGTTCCATGCCGCGCGCGTTCCTCGACACCTCGGAGCGCATGTTCGAGAAGTCGTTCCACTTCAACGTCACCACCGCCTTCGCGCTGAGCAAGCTGGCGGTGCCGGCCATGCTCGCCGGCGACGGCGGCAGCATCGTGAACATCAGCTCGACCATGGGGCGTCTCACTGACCGGGGATTCGTGGCCTACGGCACGGCCAAGGCGGCCCTCATCCACATGACGCGCCTGGCTGCGACCGACCTCGCGCCGCGCATCCGCGTGAACGCCATCGCGGTCGGCAGCGTGGCCACCTCCGCCTTGGAGGTCGTGCTGACCGACGACAACCTCCGCACCGAGATGGAGACGAAGACGCCGCTTCGCCGGCTCGGCGAGCCCGAGGACATCGCGGCCGCCGTGCTCTACCTGTCGTCATCCGCGGGCGCCTTCATCACCGGAAAGGTGCTGGAGGTCGACGGCGGCCTCGAAGCACCCAACCTGGGTCTCAACCTGCCTGACGTGTAGAGCGGGCCCGCACTGGGAACTTGACCCCGCGGCCGAGCCCGTTTTCAATGTGGCACTGTCTGACGGATCCAGGAGCATCACGCGGAGGGTGACGGGGCGTGGACCCGATGGCGGAACTGAACGACAAGGCGTTTGCAGCGTTGGGCGCGTTCCTGGAGGGCGATCTGCCGCTCAACCAGGCCCTCGACCAGCTCGCGCACTTGGCGTGCCGGGCCGTGCCCGGCTGCGACATGGTCGGCATCACGCTGTTCGACGGCGAGACGCCGATCACGGCCATCCACACCCATCCTGAGCCGCCGAAGATCGACCAGGCCCAGTACGACGCGGGGCGGGGCCCCTGCCTCGACGCCATGCGCCTCGGGCAGGTCAACCGCATCGACGACACCGCGACCGACACCACGTGGCCAGAGTTCGCCCGGGCCGCCCTTGACCTCGGCGTGCGCTCGACGCTGGGGCTACCGATGCGGGTGGGCGAGCGCAGCGTCGGCGGATTCAACATGTATTCGTCGACCGCCGAGGCATTCCGCGGAGAGGCCGCCGACGTGGCCGCGCTGTTCGCGGCCCAGGCCAGCTTGGCCGTGGCCGGTTCGCTGGCCTACTGGCATCAGCGCAGCCTGGTGCAGCATCTCGAGGAAGCACTCAAGAACAGGCCCGTCATCGAGCAGGCCAAGGGCATGATCATGGCGCGCGAAGGCGTGACTGCGGACGAGGCCTTCGACGTGCTGCGCCGGGCGTCGCAGCGCCAGAACCGCAAGCTCCGCGACATCGCCGTGGAGATCGTGGAGCGTGCGCTGGCCAGGTCTGGGACCGACTCCGGCAGCAACGGCGACGGCGAACCCGAGGCTCCCTGAGGCGCGTCAGGCGGCACGAACACCGCGCGAACGCAGGGTCGAGCTACTCCGTGGTGCCCTTGACCTTCTTGGGCTTCTTGGCCTTCTTCTCCTTGGGCTGATCGGTGGCCTTGGCCGCCTTCTCACCCTTGGTGTGGCCGTGGTTGGTGGAGCGGGCGACCTCGGACACGGCCTTGCCGTGACCAGGTCCAGGCGGCGTGGCGTGAGCCGCCTCGGAGACGATCTTGCCGTGGTTGTCCGGGTGCTCCTTGCCAGCGCCGTCGCCCTCGGTCTCCTCGTCGGCCACCGTCGTGGTCGTCGTGGGGTCGGTGGCTGTCGTGGTCGTCGTGGTCGGCTCGGTGCCGTCGTCAACCACGGTGGTCGTCGTCGTCGGCTCGGTGTCACCTGCCGTCGTGGTCGTCGTCGGTTCCTCGAGGACGGTGGGGTCGGGGGGCATGGCGTCGTCGGCGAAGGCGAGGGCCGCGCCGCCGAACGTCAGTGAGGCGGCAAGAGCCGCGGCAGAGACCTTGGAGATGCGCATGGACCCGGCATCGGCATCACTTCCCGATAGCTGAAGGGTCCCGGGGGCTTCGCGGGGAAGGGGTGGGTTGTCCCACCCCTTCCCGCGAATCCTCAGCCGGCGCCGACCGCGGTGTTGATGCCGCTGCTGGCGAGGGCTGTGCCGTCGTTGAGAACGCCGGCGCCCTGGGTGATGCTGACGCCGGCGAACCGGCCGGTCGCGACGCTGATCCCCCGCTGGGTGACCGTCGTCTGCGCCTTGTTGCCCGTTGCGTCGGCGTCGCCTGTGGTGATGAGCACCGACCCGTAGCTGCCGCCGGACGTCGCGACCGCGGCGTTGCCGCCGGTCGACGCATTGGCGGTGCCGACGTTGTTCACGTTGGCCTGCTGGTCGATGTCTGCCGTGGATCCGTTGCCGGTCACAGCGACGATGCCGCTCTGGTTGATGGTCGTCGACGACTCGTTGCCGATGGCCTTGGCGTTGCCGGTGTGGATGGCGGCGTTGCCGTCGCCCTCGCCGGTGGTGCCGGTGGCCGTGTTGTCCCCCGTGGTTGCAGTGGCCGTGCCGATGTTGTCGACAGTGGCGGACTGCGTGATCCAGACGTGGGAGTTGGAGCCGGTGACGGCGACCAATGCCGATTGGTTGATGACAGTGGTGGAACGGTTGCCGTAGGCGGTGGCGTTGCCGGTCGTGATGACCGCCGAGCCTCCGCCGCCGTTGGTCGTCCCGGTTGCGGTGTTGCCGCCGGTGTTGGCCGCGGCGTTACCGACATTGAAGACGCTGGCGGGCTGATCCACCACGAGGGTCTGACCGTTGGCCGTGACGGCGACGAGCGTCGTCTGGTTGATGGTCGTGTCGGACCAGTTGCCGACGGCGATGGCATCACCAGTGGTGATGGTCGCGGTGCCGGTTCCACTCACGTTGCCGGTCCCGAACCCCGCCGCGGAGATCTGGGCCGCGTGGCCCCCGAGCAGCCCGGACGGCAGGGTGGCACTCATCCACCCGGCTCCGGTGTCTCGGTTCTCTGCTGTCGTGAGGCTCACGGTTCCCTTTTTCGTGACGGCGATCATGGTGGTCTGGTCGATCGTGGTGACGGTCCTGTTGCCAGTGGCGTCAGCGTTGCCAGTGGTGATGGCCGCGGCCGGGGGGCCTCGCTCGGGGTTCTCGCCCTGGCCGGTGGCACCGGCATCGAAGGTCTGAGAAGCATTCGGGGCCTGGCCGTTGGCCGGGTCGATCGCGGCGTCGAGGGCGGCCGCGGGCGGCCCGAGGGCGAGATCGGCGCCGCCGGTCGCGGGCGAGGGCACGGAGCCCAGGTCGAACGTGGCTCCGGTGCCGGGGATGGGGAAGCCGGAGGTGGGATCGTCGCCCGTGGGCAGGCCGGCGAAGGGAGATTCGCCAGTGCCGCCGGTGCCGCCGGTGGCGGCGGGCCCGGCCGGGGCCGTTCCTTGCGCCGCGGGACGGCTGGGTCGCGCCGGCGGGTCGAAGGAGGGGCTGGACCAATCACCGATCTGGATCGACGCTGGGGCGGGGATGCTGTGCGGCGTAGGCGTGACCGAGATGGTGCTGGGTGCGATCCCCGAGGTGATCGGCTCCGCCACCGGTGGTGCCTCGGCGCCCTCGTCGGCGCCGCGCGAGGCCATGTAGGCCTGGGCCTCGCTGGATTCCTGGATGCGCTTCTGCGCCTTCTTGGGCAGCGGCAGCGTCGTGGTGGTGCTCGGAGGCGTGGTCGTGGTGGGCGCCGCAGCCGTGGTGGTGGTCGCCTCCGGCGCTGGCGGAGCCTCCTGGGCCCGCGCCGCTCCGCTCATCGCCAGCCACGTCGCGGGTACGAGCATGCCGGCCAGCGCATGCCGCGCGTGTTTCAGCCGTGCCGCCGGGCTCATCGAACGCGTTCCTAGCACTTCTGGCGCGCCCAGGGGCCGTCCACGTCCGGATGCTTCACCTTTCGGGCAAGTGCGTCTACAGTGCCGCCCGGCATGGACCGCATCCCCTGCGCCGATTGCGGCTGCTCAGCCGTTGTCGAATGGACCAAGGCCGGTGCGGTGATCACCGAGCCGGGGCTCGAAGGCATCGAGTACGTGTGCCGGCACCGATCCTGCGGATGTCACGTGACCCCCCATGTCGGGTGCCGGCTGCGCCCCCCGTGGGTCTGCGACGAGCCGACGTGCCCCAAGTCGGCCGCCGCCGCCACCGCATAGTTTCAGAGGCATCCGAGCCGAAACCGTCACCTACCCGGGCGCCGAGCTGCCCGCCCGCACCCGCCGCGTCGACTCCGATGGGGTCGGCCTCAACGTGGTCGAGTGGGGCGACGAGGGCGACCCGCCGCTGCTGCTGGCCCACGGCGGGTTCGACTTCGCGGGGACCTTCGACGTCTTCGCACCGATGCTGGCCGCGGGCGGCTGGCGGGTCGTGGCGTGGGACCAGCGGGGCCACGGTGACTCCGAGCACAGCGAGCTCTACGCCTGGTCGGCCGACATGCGCGACGCCCTCGCCGTGCTCGATTCGATCGGGCCCGAGCCCATGCCGTTCATCGGTCACTCCAAGGGCGGCGGCATCACCCTGCAGCTGGCCGACACCGTGCCCCACCGGGTGAGCCACGTGGTCAGCATCGATGGGCTGCCGTCGCCCCGTCCCCGCCCTGACGTGTCCGACCACGAGCGCACCCGGCTGCTCGACACCGAGCTGGCCGACTGGCTGGCCCATCGGCGACGGGCCGCCGGTCATCAGCGCCGGCCCGGCACCCTCGACGAGCTGGCGGCCCGGCGGGGGCGCATGAACCCTCGCATGGCGGCCGAGTGGCTGCGTTACCTCGTGACGCGCGGCGCCCGGCTCGACGCCGAGGGGTGGCGGTGGAAGATCGACCCCATCATGCGGTTCGGCGGCTTCGGTCCCCATCGGCCGCAGTGGACGCTCGACCGCCTGCCCGGCCTGGCGCCTCCCCTGCTCGCCTTCCTCGGGCTGGCGGCGGAGCCCATGGGTTGGGGCACGACGCAGGGCGAGCTCGATCCGTACCTGCCGCCGGGCGCGCAGATGGAGGTGTACGACGACGTGGGCCACTTCGTGCACGTCGAGCGGCCTCGCCAGGTCGCCGATCGCATCCTCGAGTTCCTGGCGTGACTGCGTTCCTGGCATGACGGAGACCCTGCGCCACAACCAGGTCGACCTCGTCCTGCACGAGTTGCGGGGCGGCGAGGGGCGGGCCCTCCTCCTGCTCCACGGTCTGGGCGAGCGCTCACCCCACGCGGTGCCGGCCGAGGCCGACGGCTGGCCCGGGCCGGTCGTCGCCCTCGACTTCACCGGGCACGGCCGGTCCACCGTCCCGCGCGGTGGCGGCTACACGGCCGAGGTGCTGATGGCCGACGCCGACACCGCGCTCGCCCACCTCGGCCAGGCGACGGTGCTGGGCCGGGGCCTGGGCGGGTACGTGGCCCTGTTGCTGGCCGGCGCGCGCGCCGCTGACGTCCGGGGCGTGGTGATCGCCGACGGCCCGGGACTGGCCGGGGGCGGGGCCATGCCCGGCTCGCCCGCCATCCTGTTCCCCGACCCGCGCGCCAGCGGTCCCCCCGACCCGTTCGCCTTCGCCGAGCTGACCTCCGACGTGCGCCCGCCCGACTACGCCTCGAGCTTCGTGCGTCAGGCCACGCACCTGTCCGGGCTGGCCGAGCCCATCACCGTCGCGGCCCACGTGCGGCCCGAGTGGCTGCAGGCCGTCGCCGCCGAGCCAGGTGTCCGTGAGACCAGCGACGTGGCGGCAGCCCTCGCGTTCTACGAGAGCGTTGCATGAGACCGACGGCTTGCATCACCTTCGACCACGGCGGCGACCTGCACCCGTTCTTCGCCCTGCTCGACCGCCACCGGGTGCGGGGCACCTTCTTCCTCGAGGGTCGTCACGGGGAGGAGGACCCGGCGACGGTCGCCGAGGTGGTCGCTCGCGGCCACGAGCTGGGCATGCACGGATGGGCGCATGAGCCGTGGGCCGAGCTGGCGCCCGACCAAGAACGGCGTCTGGCCGAGCGGGCCACGGCGGCGCTCACCGACGCGGCGGGCACCCCGCCGGTCGGCTTCCGCGCCCCCGCCGGCGCCCGCACCGACGCGACGGCCTCCCTGCTCGCCGAGCTGGGTTATCGGTTCGACGCCAGTCTCGGCGATGGGATGACTCCGACCGTGCTGGCCGACGGCGTGGCCCAGGTGCCGTTCGTGTGGGCCGGGGTCGACGGGGCCTTCTATTTGCGTGACGAGCCCGCCGACCCGGCCGAGGTGCGCGAGCAGTGGACGCGCGAGCTCGAGAAGGTGGCGAAGGACGGTGGCCTGTTCCTCACCATCTGCCACGCGGAGATCACCGGTACCGACCTGTCGCGGCTGCGCGTGCTCGACGACGTCGTGGCCGCGGCCGCGGCCGACAAGCGGGTGCGGGTCATGACCGTCGGCCAAGTCGCCGAGGAGGTGCTGTCGTCATGAGCAGACCGATGACGGCCGCGTCCGTCGCGGGAACGGCGGCCCATCACACCTTCGAGCTGGCCGCGGGCGTCGGCCTGGTGCTGCAGCCCGAGCTCGGCCTGCCCGGCTCGGTCGCACTGTGGAGCGCGCTGCTGCCGGTCGGCTACGTGCAGGCGTTGCGCAGTGACGACGCCATGGAGCCGGTGCTCGCGTTCGGGCGGGGCGCGGCCCTGGCCGGCGTGGCGACTCATTTCCTCCTGTGGCCGTGGCGGCGCCGGCTCGGCGTCTTCCCCTGGCTCACCGAGGCCGAGGGACTGCGGGGCAGGCAGATCCCGGTCTACAACGCGCTCCTCTATATATGGGGCGCAGCCGCGGCGGGCGCTCTCGTGAAGGAGACGCCACCGCGCTCACGCAAATGGGCCGCCCTCGGCCTGGCGTCCACCCTCGTCTTCCGGAAGTCAGCCGAGTACCACTTCCGCTGGGCCACCGAGCAGGCCAGGACCAACCCCCAGTGGTGGAACCGCGGCCTCCGCTAACGCCACCCCAAT
>JBEEFQ010000253.1:0-37858 GCA_041166245.1 Actinomycetota bacterium
CGTGCCGCGCGAGCGGTCGCGGGACACGCGGCCGAGCGTGTGCACCCGGGAGAACATCGTCGGCACCAGCCCGGGCTCCACGCCCCCTCCGTGGTCGGCGACGGCCAGCTCGACCGATCCGTCCGGATGGGTGCTGATGAGCGAGATGACGACGGGCGGCGCGCCGTGCTGCAACGCGTTGTCGACCAGGTTCCCCACGACCTGCTCGAGGCGGCGGGGATCGGCCTGCACCGTCAGCCCGCTCGGCAGCTGCACTTCGACCGCGCTGGGATCGGAGACTGACGCCAGGGCGTCGTCGACGACGTGGGCCACATCCACGGGACGCGGGCTCAGCAGGAGGGTGTGGCTCTCGAGCCTGCTCATGTCGTAGAGGTCGTCGGCCAGCCGGGCCATGCGCTCGGCGTGACGCCGTATGGAGCCGCCCATGCGCTGGATTCGGTCGACGGACAGCTCGTCAGGGTGCGACTCGAGGGTCGCACCGAGGCCGAGGATCGTCGTCAACGGGTTGCGGAGGTCGTAGGTGACGAGGGTCATGAACTCGTTCTTCTCGGCCTCGAGGTCGAGGGCGGCGGTCACGTCGTGGCAGACGCCCTCGAAGCCGACGAGCTCGCTGCCCTGGTAGCGCGCCATGGTGCTGATGTCGAGCACGCGCCGCACACCGTCGGGGCGCATCATCGTCATACGGGTGCGCTGCGAGATGCCCTCGGGCGCCTGCATGAGCGCCTCCAGCGAGCCACCACCCGGGATGGGACGCATCACGTCGCCGAGCCGCGCGTCCTCCAGCTCGTCCATCCCCACCCCGAGGATGATGGCGAGCGACTTGTTTGCGTACTGGATGCGACCGTCGAGGTCGACCTCGTAGATGCCGTCGGACGAGCTCTCGACCACGTTCTCGTAGCGCGCCCGGCTCTCCTCCTCGCGGCCGATCATGGCCGCCCAGTAGCCCTGGGCCAGGGAGTCTGTGAGGCGGTCCATGGCGGGGAGGACGCGCGTCAGCAGCAGCGACAGCGCCAAGCCCCAGTGCCGGCCCCGCTCCTCGGCCAGCTCGACCGCGGTCTGTACCACGAGGTCGCGTGAGATACGCAGCACGACCAGCAGCTGGGGAAGAGGCGAGCCCGCCCACGCCGCGCTGGCTCCCACGTCCTGCAAGTCGCCCACGAGTGCTTCGTCGACCTCGGCGCCCTGGCCCGTCACCGCGAGGATGGCCTCGAACCTGGCCTTGGCCTGGTCGATGAACCGACCCTGCTCGGTCATGCTCCAGCCGCTCGACTCGGGGAAGACCGACGAGAAGATCTCGAAGGCCCGCCGGGCCATCTCCTCGGACTTGCCGTCGAGGGCGTCGAGCAGCGCCTGGGGGTCGACGTTCTCGCGCTCGAGGGCGTCGAGCAGGTTGCCGGAGCCGTTGTCGGCGTTGCGAGCCAGGTAGGCCTTCACGTCGCCCATGGCGAACTCGGGACCCTCGGGGCCCTCGCGGGACACGGCCAGGTAGCCGGCGGCGAGGAGGGCGCGAACCGCGTCGACGGGAAGCTGGAGCAACTCCGCCGTCTGCTCCAGCGTGACGAGCGGTCGGTTGCCGGTGTCTCGCTCCGCCATGACGTCCTTCATTCGATGGCCCTGTTGGAGAAACAATTCGATGGCCGGTTGGAGAAGTCCCCCGCAGGCGTGACCTTACGCTGAGATCCGGGGCCGCCAGGTTGACGCCAGGTCGTCCGCGTCTGCAGTCGTCGCCTGGCCGTCGTCGGCCAGCTTGCGCAGGTGGGCCCACACCGAGAACCGGGCGATGGGATGCAACATCTCGGGGACGTCGGTGTAGACGGCGGTCACCAGCTCCTCGACCGTCGCTCGGCCCGCGTCGGTGAGCGCCTCGGCGATGGCGCGCTCGCGCGCCAGCCTGTGGTCGAGGTACTCGTCGACCTTGGCCTTCGGGTCGTCGATGAAGGTCCCGTGCCCGGGTGCGATCCCCCGCAGCGGGATCTCGTGCACGCGCTGCAGCGCCTTCAGATAGGCAGCCATGTCGCCGTCGGGCGGGGCGATGACCACGGTGGAGCCGCTCATGATGTGGTCGCCACTGAAGAGGAGCTTCTCGGTGGGGAGCACGTAGCAGAGGTGGTTCGACGCATGGCCGGGCGTGTACACCGCCTTCAGGCGGAACTCCGTGGACTCGAGCTCGTAGCCGTCGCCGATCTCGGCGTCAGGGACGAAGTCGTCGCGCTCGTCGTAGCCCAGTACCTCGGCGCCGGTGCGCTCCTTGAGCCCAGCGGCACCGGGCGAGTGGTCGCTGTGGGTGTGGGTGACGAGGATCCAGCGGATCCGGTCACGACCGCACGCGGCGATGGCGTCGAGGTGGGCGTCGTCCGCCGGACCGGGGTCGATCACCGCGATCTCATCGATGCCGACGAGATAGGTGTTGGTACCCGGGCCCGTGAACACACTGGGGTTGGGCGCCAGGATGCGCCGCACCATGCGCGACAGCGCGCTGGCCACGCCCGGCACCATGGGCACGTCACTCACGCCGGTCATCTTCCATAGACGGGGCCTCCGGGTCGTCCTGGCATCGGCAGCTGCCACTCGCCGCCGGCGACGGCTTCCTCGTACCCGTCGTCGCCCGGCAGCAGGATGCGCACGCCGTGTCCGTCGTTGGAGATGCGGGGGAGGATCGTCGGCACGTTCTCGATGGCGGCCGCCGCGTCGAGCAGGTCCTGGGCACGGGCGAATCCGCCGATGGTCTCGAGGCTCTTGATGGTGGGGAAGATGAGGTCGAAGTCGCCCGCGTAGTGCCGTTCGAGCGCCTCGGCGGGCCGGATCCACACGTTGGCGATCGTCTCGCGGTCGTCGTGCAGCGGCACCTGCTCTGGCGGGGCCGCGCACACGAAGAAACGGGTGTCGTAACGACGGGGCGCGCCTTCAGGCGTGATCCAGTGGCTGAAGTAGTGCATCTGATCGACGGCCAGCAGCAGGTCCTCGGCCTCGCACACCTCGATGAGCCGGCGGTCGCCGCTGTCGACCGCCTTGCGATGCAGGTTGAAGCGCTCCGCCACCTCGGCGTCGGCGAAGGACACCACCGCGCCGCCCTCGTCCGTGGCCAGCAGAACGCCCGCCTCTTCGAACGACTCCCGGATCGCGGCCACCCAGAAGGCCAGACCGCCCTGGTCGATGCCGAGCATGTTCGAGGCCTGGTCGTCGGATCGCCCACGGCACACCCCCTCGAGGTCGGCGTGGCGGTCCTCCTCGTCGACCGCACCACCGGGGAAGACGTAGGCGCCGCCGACGAAGTCGGAGTTGAGGTTCCGGCGCAGCATGAACACCTCGAGCCCGTTCGCGCCGTCGCGCACGAGCATCACGGTGGCCGCGTCCCGGAGCGTCACCACGGGCGGTCGAGCCGCACGTCGGCCCGGCGCGCCAGCCAGCGCACCGTCGTGCCCCGCAGCGTGGCGCGCACAGGCGGGAGGAGGAGCAGCACGCCGGCGACGTCACTGAGGAAGCCGGGCGTGATGAGGAGCGCACCAGCGAAGAGGATGAGCACGCCGTCGACGATCTCCCGTCCCGGCATCTGGCCCGCATCGATGCGCTCTCGGGCGCGCGCCAGGGTGGCGAATCCTTCCCGTTTCACCAGCCAGGAGCCGATGATGCTCACCGCGATCAGCAACCCGATGGTGGGCAGGGCGCCGATCACCTGGCCGACCTGGATGAGCACGTACAGCTCGAGGAAGGGCACCACCAGGAAGAGGAGGAACAGCAGCGCCATCGGGCCGAGCCTACCCACGGGCCCCACGCTGCCGATGGCGGCGCGACCACCCCGGCTACCCTTCGCCGCGATGGCTTCGGCTGACCCGGCCGCCCGCCCCCCCTGGCACGACTGGCATGACCGGCTGATGCCGCGCACCGTCATCGGGCTGAGCGCGCTCATCCTCGCCTTCGCGATAGGCGCGGCGTTCAGCGGCGTCGTCCTCTACTCGTATTACGAGTTCCGCAAGGACAACAGCGACCAGTTCATCAAGGACTTCGACAAGCAGTTCAAGGACGCGCTGGCCAACATCAAGTCCGAGGGCGAGAACGCAAAGGCCGAGATCCGCAAGGAGCTGGAGCCGCTGCGCCAGATCGCTGCGTCAGGCGACACCGTCGCCGAGGTCGGCAAGAAGGTGGAGCCGTCGGTGTGGTTCGTGCGCACCCTCGACGAAGCAGGCCAGCCGTCGGTCGGCTCCGCCTTCGTCGTCGCGTCCGACTCCAACCAGACGTTCATGCTCACCTCGTTCACGACGGTCCGCGCCGCTACCAAGCGACCGGGGCCCCAGGTGATGGTGCGTAAGGGCAACCAGGAGATCAAGGCCGACCTCTACACCTGGGAGGACGCCAAGGACCTGGCTCTGCTCATCATCGCCAAGGGCGACATCCCCAAGCTGTCGTTCGCGCCCCGGGACCCTGCCCTCAA
Source organism: Actinomycetota bacterium (assembly GCA_041166245.1). Classification (GTDB taxonomy): domain Bacteria; phylum Actinomycetota; class Acidimicrobiia; order Acidimicrobiales; family JAFATL01; genus JBEEFP01. The sequence goes on from JBEEFQ010000253.1 coordinate 4,430, forward strand.
GGTCGGCGAGCGCGTCTTCGCCATCTCCGGGCTCGGCAGCGCCGGGACGTCCGTGAGCCAGGGCACCGTGGCCGACGTCTCGGCCAACGGCGTCCAGCACGACGCGTCAGTGGGACAGGGCTTCCAGGGCGGACCGCTGGTGAACTCCAAAGGCGAGCTGCTCGGCGTGGCATCGCGCAACTACTCACCGCTCGGCTTCGCCAGCGAGGACGTGTTCTTCGCCCTCCCCATCCGAGGTGCGTGCGAGAAGGTCCTCCGCTGCCCCGACGACAACGTCGCCGGCGCCGGCGCCAAGCGGTGAATCACGTCTCGAGGAAATAGCCCACGGAATCCGTGGGCTATTTCCTCGAGACCGTGGTTTGGACTCGCGAGGGGCAGGGGCCTGCGCGGCGGGTGGTGGTCGTGGTGCCGGGGTTGAAGAAGTCGGGTTCGGTGGTGGTGGTTGTCACCGGCGCGAAGGCGCGGGGCGTCGGCAACTTCTCCTCGTAGGGGCCGCCCTCGGGGGTGTCGGTGATGGCGCGGCGGCTGCCGAGGTCGATGCCCCCGCGCTTCTGGCGCTCGAGGGCGTCGGCGATGGGCTTGATCGGCGCGGGCTCGGAGAACTCGGTCACGGGGACGCCCTGGAGCGCCTTGTCCATGAAGGACTTCCACGTCGCCGCGGGCAGGGTGCCGCCCGCGCAGTGGCCGCCGCACTTGCCCAGCGTCATGGTGCGGGGCTTGTCGGCATAGCCCATCCACACGGCAGTCGACAGTGTCGGCGTGTAGCCGACGAACCATCCGTCCCGCCACTCCTGCGAGGTGCCCGTCTTGCCCGCCGCCGGTCGGCCCAGGTTGGCCCGCGTGCCGGTGCCGCTCGTGATGACACCTTTCAGGATGGCGGTGACGTTGTCGGCGACGATCTCCTCGATGACCCGCTTGGGCTCGCGCTTGGTGTTGTCCTCCAGCACGTTGCCTTGGGCGTCGACGACCTTGAGCACCGGTGTGGGCTCCTGGCGCAGGCCGCGGGCCGCGAACGTCGCGTAGGCAGACGCCTGCTCGAGCGGCGAGACGTCGATGGTGCCGAGGGCGTAGTTGCCGCTGCATACACCGTGCTTCTGCGGCGAGAAGATGGCTGAGGTGATGCCCAGCTTCTTGGCCATCTCGGCCGTCGCCTTGTAGCCGTCGACGGGCTTGCCGCCGCCGACGTCGCGGATGAGCTGGGCGTAGACGGTGTTGATGGACTTCCACGTGCCGGTGCGCAGGTCGGCCCGGCCGAAGGCACCCCCCTCGTAGTTGTGGATCACGTTCTTGTCGCCCTTGCAGTTGGGGGCGGTGTAAGTGCCAGGCGCCGAGTACGTCTTGGTCGGGGGTATCCCCTTCTCCAGCGCGGCCGCCAGCACGTAGGCCTTGAACGACGAGCCCGGCGACCGGCCGCTGCCGCCGCCCTTGGTCAGCAGTTCCGGCTCCTTCCAGCACGTGGGTTCGACGACGACCTCGTAGTTGTCAGGCAGGCGGGTCGGACACTTCCCGAGCGCCAGGTTCACCTGGGCGTACGCCCCGTTGTAGAAGTCCCGTCCGCCCACCACCGCCTTCACGAACCCCGTCGTCGGCTCGACGGCGGCCATCCCCATCTCGAGAGGAGGCTGGGTTCCTCTGAGGGCGTTGGCCACCGACGCCTCGGCCGCCGCCTGCATCTCGGGATCCAGCGTCACCTGGATCTGCAGGCCGCCACCGTCGACCTTGGTCTCGCCGTACTTGGCGTAGAGGTACTTCTTCACATAGTCGACGAAGTACGGGAACTGCGTCTGCTGCTGCAGCGGCAAGTGGACGAGCGTGACAGGGCCGGGCGGCTTGCCCTGGCTCTCCAGCCACACGGGCTGGGCGACCGCCTCGTCGTGCTGGGCCTGGTTGATGTAGCCCTGCCCGAGCATGAGGCCGAGGACGAGTTTGCGCTTGGACTCCGCGCCGGCGGGGTTGCCGCGGGGCTCGTACAAGCTCGGCGCAGGAATGAGGCCGGACAGCATGGCGGCCTCGCTCAGCGTCAGTTGGCTGACCGGCTTGCGGAAGTACGTCTCGGATGCCGCGCCCACCCCGTAGGCACCCTCGCCCAGGTACACGTCCGACAGGTAGCGGAAGAGGATCTCCTCCTTGTCGAACTGGCGGTCGAGCTGGGTGGCGAGGATGGCCTCGCGCACCTTGCGGGTGATGGTGCGCGCCTTGTCCGTGTAAGCGTTCTTCACGTACTGCTGGGTGAGGGTCGACCCGCCCTGCACGACGCCCTGGTTGCGCACGTCGGCCCACAGGGCGCGAAAGCTGCCCCGGATGTCGACGCCGCCGTGCTTGTAGAAGTTGCGGTCCTCCGAGGAGATGACGGCCTGCTTCAGGTGGACGGGGAGGTCCTGGCGGTTGACGTCGATCTTCTGGTCGAACTTGCGGAACACGCCGATCTCGATGGGGTTGCCCCTGCCGTCGATGGCGTAGATGTGGCTGATCCGCGACTCGATCTCGGACTGGGCCTCGGGGAGGGCGGCCGGGAGGGGCAGGAACAAGAACGACTCCAGCACCACCACGGTGACGGTGACGGGCACTGCCGCCGAGCAGATGAGGAACACGCCGAGCGTGCGGATGATGCGCCGCATGGAGCCAAGATCATCCCATCCATTTACGCTGAACCCCATGCGGCCTCCGTCGGTCGACGCCCTCGCCCGGGAGATCGCGGACACGGGCCTCCCTCACCCCCTCCTCGTCGACGCCGCCCGTGAGGCCCTCGCCGCCGCCGACCCGGCATCGGCGCGTGCCCGAGCCGAGGCCATCGCCCGGCTGCTCTTGCGCCCTGTCGTCAACGCGACCGGTGTCCTGCTCCACACCAACCTCGGGCGGGCGCCGCTCCCGCCCCGCCAGAGCCCGGGCGGGTACGCCAACCTCGAGCTCGATCTGAAGACGGGCCAGCGGGGGTCGCGGTCGGCTCACGTCGCTCGGCTCCTGGCCCGGGCCAGCGGCGCCGAGGCCGCGCTCGTGGTGAACAACGGCGCCGCCGCCCTCCTGCTCGTGCTCGCGGTGTTGGCACGAGGCAAGCCCGTCGTCGTCTCACGCGGCGAGCTGGTGGAGATCGGCGGGGGCTTCCGGGTGCCGGAGGTGATGGCCGAGTCCGGTGCCCGCCTGGTCGAGGTGGGCACGACCAACCGCACGCGGCTCGCCGACTACGACACCGCGCTGCGACGCCACCGCGGCGCGGCGGCCGTGCTCAAGGTCCACGCGTCGAACTACCGCATCGTCGGTTTCACGGAAGCGGCCAGCGTGTCGGAGCTGGCGACGCTGGGTCCGCCGCTCGTCGTCGACCTCGGGTCGGGCCTGCTCGACGCGGCGACGCCGTGGTTGACGGAGGGTCCGCCGGGATGGCTCCGCGACGAGCCCGCCGTCCGCCAGACGCTCGAGGCCGGAGCGGCCCTCGTCACCTTCTCCGGCGACAAGCTGCTCGGTGGGCCCCAGGCCGGGATCGTGGCGGGGCGGGCCGGCCTCGTCGCCCGGTGCGCGCGCCACCCCCTCACTCGGGCCCTGCGGCCGGGCGGACTGGTGCTCGACGCGCTGCAGGACACCGCCCTCGCCTACCTCCGCCGCGACGGACAGGCCATCCCGTTCTGGCGCATGGCAACCACGTCCGTGGACGAGCTGCAGTCGCGCGCCGCGGCACTCGACGTCGGCGAGGTGGTCGAGTGCGCGTCGGTGGTCGGCGGGGGCTCGGCGCCGGGCACCGAGATCCCCTCGGTGGGCGTCGCTCTGCCCGGTGATCACACCGAGGCCCTGCGTGGCTTCGAGCCCCCTGTCATCGCGCGCGTGCACGACGGCCGTACCGTCGTCGACCTCCGCACCGTGGACGCTGCCGACGACCCGACGCTGGCCAAGGCCCTGCGGGCGTGCACGTAGTCGCAACCGCAGGGCACGTCGATCACGGCAAGTCCACGCTCGTCATCGCCCTGACGGGGATGGACCCTGATCGCTTGACCGAGGAGAAGGAGCGGGGGCTCACGATCGACCTCGGCTTCGCGTGGACGGCGCTGCCCTCCGGGCGGGAGCTGGCTTTCGTCGACGTGCCCGGGCACGTGCGCTTCATCAAGAACATGCTCGCCGGCGTGGGTGCGGTCGACGCCTGCCTGTTCGTCGTTGCCGCCACCGAGGGGTGGAAGCCGCAGTCCGAGGAGCACCTCCGCATCCTCGAGCTGCTCGGCGTGCGATCGGGGCTGATCGCGCTCACCAAGGTGGGCGATCTCGACGCCGACGACGTGGAGCTGCGTCGCATGGAGGTGGCCGAGCTCGTCGAGGGCACCTTCCTCGCCGGCAGTGACGTCGTCGCCGTCGACGCGGTTGCAGGGGTCGGAGTGGCCGAGCTGCGCGCCGCCCTCGACTCGCTCCTGGAGGGCACGCCGACGTCGGTCGACCGCGGCCGACCGCGCCTCTGGGTGGACCGCGTCTTCGCCGCCCGCGGCGCGGGCACCGTCGTCACCGGCACGTTGGCGGGCGGGTCCCTCGCGGTCGACGACGACCTGGTCCTCACGCCCGCGGGTACGCAGGTGCGCGTGCGCGGTCTGCAGACCCACCAGCAAGAGCGGCAGTCGGTGGGTCCAGGCCACCGGGTGGCCGTCAACCTCACCGGCGTGGGCCACGACCGCGTGGCGCGGGGCGACGCCCTGCTGCGACCCGGGCAGTGGACGGCGGCCATCACCGTCGACTGCGAGCTGCGGGTGCTGGCCACGCTCGACCACGACGTGTCCCGCCGGGGCGCCTACCAGGCGTACCTGGGCTCGGGCGAGCATGCGGTGCGCCTGCGGGTGCTCGGCGCCGAGACCATTCCGCCGGGCGGTGCCGGCCTCGTCCGCCTCCACCTGCCGGTGGCGTTGCCCTTGCTGCCGGGCGACAGGTACGTGCTCAGGGAGAGCGGCCGGGCCGAAACGGTGGGTGGGGGCGAGGTGCTCGACGTGGCGCCGGTGCTGCCCGCGGCCCGGGCCCGGCCGACACGCTCGGTGGACCGCGTCGTCGCCGAGCGGGGGTGGGTCGAGCCGACCGAGCTCGAGCGGCTGACGGGTGAGCAGCGACCCGCGACCGTGGGGCGGTGGGTGGCCGACGGTGCGGCCCTCGAGCGGGCGACGGCCCGCGTGCGGGAGCTCGTCGACGGTGCCGGGCCTCTTGGCCTCGACGTCGCCACACTCGACGAGCGTGATCGCGCCGTCCTCGATGCGCTCGAGGACGTGACCGTCACCGCGGGCCGGGCCCGCGCGGGGGTCGCCGATGATGGCCTGGCCGACCATCCGTGGGTCCTGGCCCTGGCCGCCAGCCCGTTCGCCCCACCGCCACCGGACGGCGTCGGCCGCGACGAGCTGCGCGAGCTGACGCGCCGCGGCTTGGTGATCGAACGCGACGGCTGCTGGTTCGGAGCGTCGGCCGTGGACGAGGCAGGCAGGGTGGTGGCCAAGCTGCTGGCCGCCGAACCGGCGGGCGTCACCGTCTCCGCTGTGCGCGACGCCCTCGGCACGTCGCGCAAGTACCTGATCCCCCTGCTCAACCACCTCGACGCGACCGGCGTCACCCGCCGCCGCGGCGACCTGCGAGTCCCTGGCCCCCGGTTGCCTACCCTCTGAGCGTCTTGACCTTGTGGATGAGCCGCTTGATCGGCTTCTCCGCCTCCATCGACCGGGCCAGCTTGGCCACCTCGAGCACGTTGGTGATGACCTCGCCGAAGGCGTCGGGGTCGGCCAGCAGCCATGAGTGGTTGCCGGCCACCACCTCGCCCTCTGCACCGATCGCCAGGCACAGGGCATCGAACGACGCCTTGGGGATGATGCGGTCGTCCTCGCCCCACAGCACGACGACGGGCACCCGGCGTCGCTTGAGCTCCTCGAGCTCGCCGGTGAGGTCGGCCTGGCGAGCCAGATTTCCCACCCGCCACAGGTTCCACGGGTTGCGGAGCAGGTTGGGGAGGGCGTCCTCGAGCACGACCGGGAGGACCCTGGTCAGCTGCTGAATGGGGAGGATGTCGCGCGGGAAGTGGATGCCCCAGTCCCACAGCGGGCGCTGGGCCATCGAGCGCACCGTGCTCTCGCCTGCCCGCCACGTCGACCCGCCCACCGAGTTCACCAGCACCAGCGTGCGCACCCGCTTTGCGTGGTCGTGGGCGAGCTGGATGGCGACGCCGCCACCGAAGGAGTGGCCCATCAAGAAGACGGGCTCGTCGACCTCTACCGCCTCGAGGAAGTGGTCGACCCAGGCCGCGTACCCCGCGAGGGAGAAGTCGGCCTTGGGGAGATCGGCCGTGCCGCCGAAGCCGGGCAGCGCTGGGGCGAAGACCCGACAGCCGAGCTGGACCAGGCGCTTCAGCGCCCGCTTGTACGAGTGCTGGCCGAGGCCCCAGCCATGGAGAAAGAGCACGGGGAGGCCCTCGCCCGCCTCGCCGTAGAGGGCAGCGCGACCGTCGACCTCCGTGCGCTTCCAGACCAGATGGTCGGCCTGCCCATCAACCCTGCTTGCCATCGCAAGCGCGACTGTACCCCTCGCGAGCAGGAAGGCTCTATGGCCTCAGAGGCAATGGGGGCGAACGGGGGGTTAGCGGTGGGTTACGCGCGACCTGCGAGAGCCTGCTTGCGCTCGACCTCGTTCAGCCCGCCCCAGATGCCGTGGGGTTCCCGGATTCGCAGAGCGAACTCCAGGCAGGGCTGCTTGACCGAGCACGTGGCGCAGATGGCCTTGGCGCGCGTCTCCCGGACCTCTTTCTCGTCCTTGCGCTCGAAGTGCGAAGGGGGAAAGAAGACGGCTGATTGGGGGCCCCGGCAGGCTGCCTTGTCCTGCCAGAGCTGTTCGGTGACCTGTGCACTCACTGTGGACAACTCCTCCGGAGAGGGACCATAGCGCCTGCTTGCGAGCGCAACAAGGGCACATTTTTCCAGCTGGAGGGGTGCTGACCTGCTCTTTTAGTGCCGGTAGTCCTTCGCTCCGCCGGTTTCCGGCTCGACCTCGAGCACGAGGCCGTCTATCCCCACCACTCGGATAACTTCGCCGGCCGCGATCGGGGTGGCCCGGTTGGTGCGGGCCCGCCACGGCGCACCGCGCACCTCGACCCTGCCTTCGGGGGCCACCTGGTCGAGGGCGACGCCCGAGTCGCCGATCATCGACTCCCGACCGATGGTCGGCGTGGAGAACCGGGCCCGCACCATGGCGGGCATGCCCGACACCATGGCCAGGGCGGTGCCGGCGAGCACGACGGCCATGATCCAAAGCGGCACGGAGAGGCCGTCGTAGAGGCGCACGGAACCGACCGCGATCGCGGCGGTTCCGAGCACCGTCCACGTGCGCGGCGCGCCGGCCTGGATGTCGATGCTGTAACCACCCACGCCGCCCGCTATGAGCAACACCGCAGACAACCGGGTGGGCAGCTCACCCAGGCCGTAGGCGGCGAGGCCGAGCACGAGCACGGCGACCCCGGCCGCGACGCCCACGCCAGCGGTGAAGAACTCGAACACGAGCAGCAGGAGGCCGACCACGAGCAGGAGGTAGGCAACGGACGGTGTGGCCACGCCGTGGAGCAAGCTCGCCATCAGGTCGGGCTTGGCGAAGCGCACCTCGACCTGCACCCGCCGCTCGGGGTCCCGGCCCGGCTGACGCACGACCTGCGTCGGGACGTCGATGCGCCCGCCCGACCACGCGCGGCCGTCCAGCTCTACGAGGAAGTTCCGCAGCGTGGGCGCGTTGATGTCGGCGATCTTCCGGCGGAGGGCGTCGGTGCCGCTGACGCCGGGCGGCTCGGCCCCCAGGCGCGCGCCCGGCGCCACGCCGACCACGGCCGACGCCTGCACGATTTCGAAGGCCTCGCGGTAGGCACGGGGGCGACCGCTGCCGCCCACCCACACGGTCACGGGCACTGACGCGTCACGGACGCGGCGGACGAGCCGGGCGATGTCAGCGTCGGCTGCCACGCCGCCGGTGCTGTCGAGTTGCAGCACGAGCGCGGCCGCGTCGGTTCCCTCCGCGCTGTCGATGGCATCGTGCACGAAGTCCACGAGGACGCCGTCGACCAAGCCGTCGACCTCGACGACGTCGACGTGACGGACAGGGGGTGACTGGGCGTCGGCAGGCGTTGTGAGGGCGAGCAGTGCACCGAGCACGCAAAGGCCTATGGCTAACCTGCGAATGGGACCTCCGAAGGGAGTTGGTAGGTGGATCCTGCCGGGTTCTGCACCCAGGCCCGAGTCCTCATCGTCGCTGGCAAGGGCGGTGTGGGCAAAACGACGGTCACCGCTGCACTCGCTCGCATGGCCGCCCAGGCCGGCTTGACCACCCTCATCGTCGAGGTGGAGGGCAAGAGCGGGTTGGGCAGCGCGTTCGGCCGCGCCACCCCACTGACGTACGAAGAGGTGACGCTGGCGCCCGGCGGAGGGCCCGACGGCGCCGCCGACGTGCGGGCCCGCACGCTGACGCCGGACGACGCGCTCATCGAGTACCTGCGCGACCACGGCATGAAGCGCGTGTCCAAGCGGCTGACGAGCTCGGGCGCCATCGACGTGGTGGCGACGGCCGTGCCAGGCATCAAGGACATCCTCGTGCTCGGCAAGGTGAAGTCCCTCGAGCGCTCGAACAGCGCCGACCTGATCATCCTCGACGCCCCGGCCGCCGGGCACGCCGTCACCTTCCTCATGAGCGCCCATGGGTTGCTCGATGCGGTGCGGGTCGGCCCCATCCGCTCCCAGGCCCAGGAGGTCATCGAGCTGCTCACCGACGCCAGCCGGTGCCAGATCCTGCTCGTGACCCTGCCCGAGGAGACACCGGTGAACGAGGTGGTCGAGACGGCGTTCAAGCTCGAGGACCGGGTGGGCGTGAGCCTGGTCGGGGTGGTGGTCAACGGGCTGTATCCGGAGGTGGACGGGCTGGACGCCGATCCTGGCGATGTGCCCGAGGCGGCCGAACTACGGGCCGCCGCCGCCTTCCGCCGGGCCCGCCACGACCTCCAGGTCACCCAGGTGGCGCGCCTGGCCGAGGCCCTGCCCCTCCCCCAGATCCACTTGCCGTTCCTGTTCACGACCGAGGTCGGGCCGGCCGAGGTCGACGTGCTGGCCCGCGCCCTCGCCGAGTCGATCACCCGGCTCCCCGACCCCGCGGTCTCCACGTCTTCATGAGTGCCCTTGCCGGCATCGCCGACCTGCCCGACCGGGGGGTCGTCGTGTGCTGCGGGTCCGGTGGCGTGGGCAAGACGACGACGGCCGCGGCCATCGCCCTCGAAGGAGCGCGCCGAGGCCGACGGGCATGCGTCGTCACCATCGACCCGGCCAAACGGCTGGCCGACGCCCTCGGCCTCGAGGCGCTGACGAACTCGCCGGGGAAGATCGACGGCGACTGGCCGGGTGAGCTGTGGGCACTGATGCTCGACACCAAGTCCACGTTCGACAACCTGGTGACGCGCTACGCCGCCAATCCCGAGCAGGCCGAGGGCATCCTGCGCAATGGGCTCTACCGCAACATCTCCGGCGCGCTGTCCGGCACGCAGGAGTACATGGCGATGGAGAAGCTCTACGAGCTGCAGGAAGCAGGGCGCTTCGACCTCATCGTGGTCGACACCCCGCCTACCCGCAATGCCCTCGACTTCATCGACGCTCCCCGCCGCCTCACGCGCCTGCTCGACAACCGCATCTTCCGGCTCCTCATCATGCCGACGCGCGCCTACGTGAAGGCGGTGAGCTTCGCGACCCAGGCGTTCCTGCGCACCGTCTCCAAGGTGATCGGCGGCCAAGTCGTCTCCGACGCGGTCGCGTTCTTCCAGGCCTTCGAGGGGATGGAGCAGGGGTTCCGCGAGCGGGCCCAGCACGTCATGGCACTGCTTTCCGACCCAGGCACCGCATTCGTGCTCGTGGCGTCGCCGCGGCGCGACGCCGTCGACGAGGCCCTGTTCTTCGCGGAGAAGCTGCTCGAGTCCGACATCGGCGTCGACGCCCTTGTCGTCAACCGCCTGCACCCGCCCTTCGGGGAGGGGGCGGTCGATCGAGACCGCGGCGCCCTGTACGCCAACCTGGCCGACTTCCGCGACATCGCAGCGCGCGAGGAGCATCACTTCGCCGCTCTCGCCGAGAAGGTCGCGCCTTCACCGGTGGCGCGCGTGCCCTTCCTCGCCGACGACGTGCACGACCTCGAGGGCCTGCGCACCGTCGGCGGCCACCTCTTCGCCACCGCCTGAACGACTCGTCTCGTTCTTTGGCGCGTGAGCCTCGGTATATGGGGCTGACGCGCCAAAGAACGAAGGGGGTTCAGCCTTGGGGCGAAGCGGTGCTGCGGGCGAGGGCCTGGGCGGCGTCCTCGACGGTGTCGGCCACGGTGACGATGCGGTCGAAGCCCGTGGTCTTGAGCAGACGCACGAGGGTTGGGCGGTTGCAGGCCACAGCAACGTCGCCGCCGAGCTCGCGCGTGCGCCGGATGCCACCGATGAGCGCACCCAGCCCGGCCGAGTCGACGAACGGCACACGCGACATGTCGATGAGCAGCCGGTGGCTGCCCGCGAGCTCGCTCAACGCCTGCCGGAACTGGCTGACGGTGAAGGCGTCGAGCTCGCCGACCGGACGGCAGATCGTGTACCCGTCGCCCTCGTGCACCTCGATGTCGAGCAAATGTCCCTCCTGGACCGCAGTTCCGGATCGTACCCCCGAGGGCCGCTTGACTACCCTGCCTGCGTGCCTCGGATCCTCATCGCCAGCGACGCCCCCTGGGTCCACGACGAGGTGGCGTCGGTGCTCGCGGGCGCCGACACCGAGATCAAGCACGTCAACGCCGGTGTCGAGGTCCTGCCCGCCGTACAGGCGCGCACGCCCGACCTCGTGGTGCTCGATTCGCAGATCGGTCCCATGGGCGGGGTTGCCACCTGCATCGACCTGCGGCTGGAAGAAGGTGCCGGTCGGGTGGCACACGTTCCCGTGCTCCTGCTGCTCGATCGCCGCCCTGACGTGTTCCTCGCGCGCCGGTGCGACGCCGACGGATGGCTGGTCAAGCCCCTCGATCCGATCCGGCTGCGCAAGGCCGCCTACGAGCTTCTGGTCGGTCGCACCTACCACGACCAGGCGTTCAAGCCCGAGCCCGTCATCTCCGTCGGCGAGTAACCTCGTCCGCTCACGGGAAGTGGCGCAGCTTGGTTAGCGCGCAGCGTTCGGGACGCTGAGGTCGGGGGTTCGAATCCCCCCTTCCCGACCAGCACGCTTCGGGGTACGACGAGTCTGCTGGGGCAGCAAGCCCGGAGGCGCCCATTGACGTGTCGCCCGGCTTCAGGTTCCCTTCGGACTGTCGAAGATCAGGATGTGGCGGCAAACCGGCCCGAAATGAGCGATTCGACGCCCGTTGTGCTGAAGCGCAACGCCGTCGGGATCATCACCGACGTCGACGAGGGCATCGTCGACATGCTCGGGTGGACGCCTGAGGAGCTCATCGGCTTGCCGTCGACCAAGCTCCTCCACCCCGAGGACCAGGCCGCCGGCATTGCCATGTGGATGGAGATGATCACCGAGCCTGGCGCGACCGGCGTGTGGCGGGGTCGCTACCGCGCCGCGGACGGATCCTGGCAATGGGTGGAGACCTTCAACGAGAACCTCCTGGACGGCCCCGAGGAGGTGGTGCGCACCTCGATGCGTCGAGTGACCGTCGAGCAGGTGGGCGTCGAGGAACAGCTGCGGGCGAGGACGCAGCTCCTCAGTCGGCTCTCGGACGCGCTGCCCGTCGGGCTCGTGCAGATCGACGCCAGCCGCAGCATCACCTTCACCAACGACCGGCTGCATGCCATCGTCGGCGCGCCAGCGGCGGCGACCATCGACGCCCTCCTCTCGGGAGTCGTGGACGACGACAAGCCATTTCTCGACGCCGCCGTCGACGCGGTGCTCGCCGAGCAGCCCGTCGACGACATCGAGCTGCGGCTCCAGGCGCCCATCGACCGCGTGTGCCTGCTCAGCCTGCGAGCGCTGACCGACGGCAACGGGAACGTGAACGGCGCCATCGGCTGCATCAGTGACGTGACCGATCGCGTGCAGCTACGACGCGAGCTCGAGGTCCGCGCGTCGGTCGACCCGCTCACATCGTGTCTCAACCGGGCCGCGACCCTCGAGCTGCTCGGCATGACGCTGCGTCGTCACGACGGCACTCCCCCGGGCACGGCGGCCGTGTTCATCGACCTCGACCGCTTCAAACTGGTCAATGACGCCTTCGGGCACGGCGCAGGTGACCGTCTGCTCGTCGCAGTTGCCGAGCGCCTGCGCGTCGCCCTGCGCGATGTCGACCAGGTCGGACGCCTGGGCGGGGACGAGTTCCTTGTCATCTGCCCCGGCGTGGAGAGCCCGGCACAGGCGCTCGAGATCGGCGACCGGCTCGCCCGGGTGCTTTGCGACAAGGTCGACGTCGGTGCTGCCATCGTTGCGTTCGAGGCGAGCGTGGGCGTGGCGTGGACGGTGGACATCGTCGACGCCGATGCGCTGATCGCCCAGGCCGACGACGCCATGTACGCGTCGAAGCGGAGCGCGACGTGCCGAGCGACCCTGTTCGCCGGCGCCGGTAGCTAACCGCCCCTCGAGCAGGCACGGATCAGACCCAGCCTGCCGCGGGCCATGCACTGACTGGTCATTCGTGAGGATTCTCCAATTAGTGCCAGGAAGCCATCAAGTCGGACTAGGTGCCGGACGAGAAATTCGGACAACACACACCACATTGGGGGCTTCAGGGAGCCCACGAACCTATGGAGTGGCATGTCCTTCAAGAAGAAACTGGTTTCCGTCCTCGTCGTGATCGGCGTCATCGGCGCGGCCAGTGCGGCCTTCGCTTTCTGGACCGGTGGCGGTAGCGGCAGTGGCTCCGCCGCAGCCACGACGCCGACGGCCGTGACCGTGAACCAGACCGGCTCGATCACCGGGCTGTACCCGGGTGCGCCGGCCACCGCGCTGAGCGGCAACTTCGACAACCCGAACTCGGGCGCTGTCCATATCGCCAACGTCACGGCAGCCGTCCGGGCCTTCAGCCTGCCGGCGGTCGCCAACGGGAAGCCTGCGTGCACCGCGGCCGACTTCACCATCGGTGGCACGGCGACGGTGAATGCCCAGGTCCCGGCCGGCAACGGCGTGGGCTCGTGGTCAGGTCTCACCGTTGCGTTGAACAACGGCGTCGCCAACCAGGACAACTGCAAGGGCGTGTCGATCACCATCGACTACACCGCCAACGCCAGCTGAGGACATGGACAGAGCAGAAGGGGGTGGGCTGAGGCCCACCCCCTTTCTGCGTTTCGGAGTCATGACTAGGAAGGAGGGCAACGACATGGTGCCGCCGCTTCGGCGCCGAATCGCGCGCCCTCGCTGGGTTGCCTTGGCCACACTGACGGTCCTGCTCCTGAGCGGCGGCGTGGCTTATGCCTACGTCTCCGCTGCGGGTTCAGGAAGCGGAAACGCCACCACGGGCACCATGCAGACGGTCACCCTCTCGGCGCTCGTCGGCGGCGACGCCCCCAGCTCTCAGCTGCGCCCCGGTGGCCCCGCCGCAGACGTGATCCTGCGACTCGAGAACCCCAACCCCTTCACGGTTCAGGTCGTCAGCGTCGACGGCTACGGCACGATCGCTGCCGATGGTGCGCACTCGGGCTGCACCACCACGGGCGTCACGTTCATCGCCCCGACCAATCCGAACATCACAGTGCCGGCCGGCTCCTCGCTGGTGGCGCTCACGGGCGCCGCGACCATGAGCACCGCATCGCTCTCCGCCTGCCAGGGTGCGACGTTCAGCATCCCCGTCGTGCTCACGGTGCACCGATGAGGCGTCTCGCCTTCGCCGCCGTCGCTGGTGTCGCTCTCGTCGCGTTCGCGGGCATCGCCCTCGCCTTCTGGGTCTCCGTCGACAGCAGCAACCCCGCTGCCGCCCGTGCCGACAGCATCCAGGCCGGCACCACGCCCACCCTCGCCAGCCTCAACGGCCAGGTCGTCAGCATCAACTGGGCGGCGACGACGACGGCCTCCGGCGCCCCCGTGACCGGTTACAGCGTCGCCCGCTACAGCGGCGCCAGCGGAGGAACCCCGACGCCGGCGACCGGCGGGTGCAGCGGCACCGTCGCGGCGCTCACCTGCACCGAGGCCAATGTGCCTGCCGGCACCTGGCACTACGCAGTGACTCCGAAGATCTCGCTGTGGGCCGGCGTCGAGAGCGGCCGCCTCGCCGTCACCGTCAGCGCCGGGACGTTCTCGATCACCGCCTCACAGATGATCAAGCCGCCTGCCTCGATCACGGGCGGGTCCATCAGCGGCTTCACCGCCAACGAGACGGTCACCTTCCGCCTCGACACGACCGGGGGCACGGCGCTGTCGGCAAGCACCTCCGCCGTCGGCGCCACCGGCGCCGCCACCGGGTTCACGGTGACGATCCCGAGCGGGGCCACCGACGGCAGCCACACGATCGTGGCCGTCGGGGGCAGCGGGTCACAGGCGACGAGCAACACATTCAGCGTCGACACGACCGCACCGGCGTTCGCCGTCACCGCCACGGGCGCCAACGTGAGTCGGAATGGGACGACGGTGTACTTCAAGAACGGCGGTGCCGGGAGCTTCACCGTCACCGCCAGCGACCCCCAGTCGGGTATCAGCTCGTCGACCTTCCCGGCCGCGCCGACTGGCTGGAGCCCGTCGGGCACCGGAAGCGCCCGCACATACACGCTCGGCGCCGCGAACGCCTCGAGCTCGATCGTCGTGAGCGCGACCAATGGCGCAGGGACGTCGAGCGGCAACCAGACCATCACCATCACGCTGGACAACACGGCCCCGACCGTGACCGCCGGCACCGTTGCGCCGATCGACAACACCACGGCGTCCGGCTTCATCCGCCAAGGCGGCCAGTACTACGCCTATGCCTCCGCTACCGATGCCGGGAGCGGCATCGCAACCACCACCGCCAACGTCACCACGATCTCGACGGGCCAGACCGCGGCGCCGCTGGTTGCCGGCAGCTACTCGGCCTTCGGGACCACCTACGGCTACCGCACTGCGCCCATCACCGCGAACGCCACCCTCGCCGCCGGCGCCAAGGCCTGGGCGGGCACCATCACCGACAGCGTCGGCAACACTGTCACCCCTGGGGGCGGAAGCGTCACCGTCGACAACACCCCCCCGACGGGCTCGATCACCGCGCCTTCGAACGGTGCTGCTGCCGGCCTTACGACCACGGTGTCGTCGAACTCGGCTGATGCCACCGCTCTCATGGCGAACGTGCAGTTCCAGTACTCGCCGCAGGGCGCAGGCACGTGGACCGCCATCGCCACCGACGCGAGCAGCCCGTACTCGGTGACCTGGGACACGACGGCGCTGACCGACGGCGGGAGCTACGACCTGCGCGCCATCAGCACCGACAACGCCTCCAACACCTTCACGTCGCCGACCGTCACCGTGACGGTCGACAAGACGGCACCGACCGCGCCGTCGACCCCTGTCCTCGCGTCGGCCAGCGATTCGGGCGTGATCGGCGACAACCTGACCAACGACACCACTCCGACGTTCACTGGCACCGCGGAGGCCGGCGCCACGGTACGGATCTTCGACGGGGCCACCCAGGTCGGCTCGGGCACCGCCACCGGCGGCAACTGGTCGATCACGACCTCGGTGCTCTCGGCGGGGGCACACACCATTACCGCCACCGCCACCGACCCAGCCGGCAACGCGTCGGCCGCGAGCGCCGGTCTCACCATCACCATCGACACCACCGCAGCCCTGCCCGTCGATGTCACGCTCGCCAACGGCGGCCTGGCAACGAGAAAGGCCGACACGGGTGACACCGCGACGGTCACCTATTCCGAGCAGCTGCGCGCGTCCACGTTCTGCTCGGCGTGGACGAGCAACTCGACGATCCAGAGCGTCAGCAACGCGACCGTGACCGTCACCAACTCTGCCGGCAACGACACGCTGGGTATCACGACCGCATCGTGCACCTTCAACTTCGGCTCGATCGTGGTCGGCGACTACGTCAGCGCCAACGTCACCTTCACGTCTTCCACTGTTACTTGGGATCCCACGGCCAAGACCCTGAGGATCACACTCGGGACGACGACCGCGACCACGACCATCAGGACGAACGTCACCCCGGCGGCTCCGAGGTACACCCCGGTGACGGGCCTGACCGACCTGGCCGGCAACGCCATGGCCGCGACGCAGTTCACCGACGTCACCGCCTCCGGCTTCTGACGATCGCCTCTGGGGGGTCAGCCGCGTGCGAGGCCGACGAGCTCAGCGAACTGGTCAGTGGTGAGCTCGCCGGAGGTACGGGCGACCACGCTGCCGTTCTTGTCGACGGCCACGAAGAACGGGTAGGACGAGAGCCCGAACGCCTCGGCCGCCTTCGCGTCCGCTGAGTCGGCCAGCACCGGCCCCGGCCACTTCTCGCGTTCGAGCCACTCCGACGGCGGATAGTTGGGGCGATCCGCCGTCGTGCCCGTCGCGACCGTGATCATGTCGACATCTGCGGGCATGGGGTTGTCCTGCAGGTACTCCGAGAGGCGGGGCACCTCCCGCTGGCAGTGCGGGCACCAGTGGGCCACGAACACGATGACCTTGGCCCGACCGTCGGCCTCGATGGCCACCGGCGAGCCGTCGAAGCTCGCTCCCTCGACCTGGGGGACGGGGCGTCCCTTGGCGGGATCGGGCTCACTGGCGTAGCGGGGCAGGGCGGCGCCCGTCACCCGCACGGGCCGGGTCTCGGCCGCGGCCAGCGCCGTCGAGCCGCTCGCGTCGTCGGTGGTCCCGGCGTTGGTGGCGCTGTTGTCGTCGCTGCCACGCGACGCGATCACAGCGACGACGCCCGCCAGCGCGACGGCGGCGATGAGCACCAGCCAGAGGCGCGACGACGAGCGGGGCGGCGGCGGCTTGGCACGCGAAGACGGGCGCGACTTGGGGGTCGTTCGGTCGGGCACGTCCCGAGTCTGCCCGCTTCTCCTCAGCTCCCGTCATCGCGGCGCGCGACGGCGAGGAGGGTGAGGATCAGGGCGAAGGCCGAGAGGGCCATGGTCGGGATAGTCAGGTAGCCGAAGCGGCGCACCCAGACGAGCGAGCACGGGTTGGTGGGGTCGCACGCACCCGACTCGAGCGTTGGGTAGCGCTCGATGAGCACGTGGTACGACGCGATCAGCGCCCCGACGCCAGCGAGGACGACGGCGACAGGGCGCACCCGCAGGTCCCGGCGCCACGCCGCCCACGCCAGGAACGGCACCAGTGGGTACATGCAGATCCGCTGGTACCAGCAGAGCTTGCAGGGCGTGAAGTGGGCGACCTCCGAGAAGTAGAGGCTTCCGGCGGTGGCGACCGCTGCGACAGCAAGGGCCAGACCGAGGGCCTGCGGCGCAACCGCGTCGGCCAGCGCGGTGCGCATGCTCGCCAGCCTTTGCGACAGCCGTCCACCCACTGCGAGCAGGATGGCTACCGCGACGGCGGCCTCGGCCAGCACCGCAAGCAGCGCGAGGAAGAGGGAGACGGCGTCGGTCGTCACGCCCCGCCGACGCTAGGTGCGCCGGCGGGGCAGGCTGGTTGGCTGGAGGGCCCTGGCTAGCGGAAACGAGCGGGGGCGGGTGCCCTGCGGGCCAGGCCGGAGCCGGGCAATCGCAGGTCGTCCCGGGTGAAGACCAATGGGAGTACGGCGTTGTCGGACACGCGGCGAAGGCGGTAGCCGAGGCCATCGGTGGTCGCGACCTCGAAACCCCGAACCCAGTCCCGCCGGAACCGACTCCGTACCTCCACCCGTGTCCCCGGTGCGAAGAAGCGCCAGTCCTTGTACGCGGGGAGCCCCATGAGGGGGAGTCTCATGAATTTCCAACGTTGACTGCTATGACGAATCTCTAGTCATCAAGACCTAGCCTGCGCGCGTGCAGCTGGCCGACCTCCAGGACGTGATCACCCGCACGTACGGCGAGCGCGACGCTGCGCGTGGTGTGCCCGCCACAATCGCATGGCTGGCCGAGGAGGTGGGCGAGCTGGCGAGGGCGGCCCGCAAGGGCACCCGGGACGAGCAGCTCCACGAGTTGGGCGACGCGCTGGCCTGGCTGGCCTCACTCGCCGCCCAGCTCGACTTGTCGCTCGAGGAGGCGGCCCAGCGCTACGCGTCGGGCTGTCCGGTGTGCGGCGCCAGCCCCTGTTCCTGTCCCTGACTAGAGGAGCAGCTCGGCGATCTGGACGGCGTTGAGGGCCGCGCCCTTGCGGAGGTTGTCGCCGGAGACGAACAGGGCGAGTCCGTGCTCGGCGCCGGGGTCGCGCCGGATGCGGCCGACGTAACAGGGGTCGGCGCCGGCGGCCCGCAGCGGAGTGGGCACGTCGGTGAGGACGACTCCGGGCGCGTCGGCCAGCAGCTCCCGCGCCCGGTCGGGGTCGATGGGCCGCTCGAACTCGGCATTGATCGCCAGGGAGTGACCGGTGAAGACGGGGACGCGCACGCACGTCACCGAGACGGCGAGGTCGGCGATGCCGAGGATCTTGCGGCTCTCGTCACGGAGCTTGTGCTCCTCGTTGGTCTCGTCGTCGACAAATGTGCCGGCGTGGGGGATGACGTTGAACGCGATGGTCTGGGGGAACACGCTGGGAGACGGCAGCTCGACGGCCGAGCCGTCGAAGGCCAGCTCGGCCGCCTTGTCCCCCGCGGCGCTGACCTGCTCGGCCAACTCGTCGACACCCACGCCGCCCGCGCCGGAGACAGCCTGGTAGGTCGAGACCACCAGACGCCGCAGCCCCGCTTCGGCGTGCAGGGGGCGCAGCGCGGGCATGGCGACCATCGTCGTGCAGTTGGGATTGGCGACAATGCCCTTGGGAATCGTGCGCAGTGCGTCGTCGTTGACGCCCGCCACGACGAGCGGCACGTCCGGGTCCATCCGAAATGCAGATGAGTTGTCGACGACGACGGTGCCCGCGGTCACGATCCGCGGCGCGTGCTCCTTGGAGGCGGTGGCACCGATCGACATGAGTGCGATGTCGACACCCGAGAGGTCCGCCGTGGCGATGTCCTCCACCTCGACCTCTCCTCCGGCCCACGGCAGGCGCCGTCCGGCCGAACGCGACGACGCGAAATAGCGGATGGTGTCGAGTGGGAACGCGCGCTGGGCGAGGATGGCCCGGGTCACGGTGCCCACCTGTCCGGTCGCGCCGACGACGCCGATCGTGGTCATGCCGACTCCAGCTTGAACGCGTCGTGCAGCGCCCGCACGGCCTTTTCGAGGTGCTGGGCCCGCACCACGCACGAGATGCGGATGGACGAGGTCGAGATCATCTCGATGTTCACGCCCTCGGCCGCGAGCGTCTCGAACCTGGTGGCGGCCACGCCCGGGTTGGACTTCATCCCGGCGCCGATGAGCGAGACGCGGGCGATGTCGCTGTCGGTCTCGACCTCACTGCCGCCCAGCTCACCGCGCAGCGACGCCGCGACCTCGAGGCTGGTGGCCAGGTCTTCCTTGGGGACGGTGAAGGAGATGTCGGTGGTGCCGTCGTGCGACACGTTCTGCACGATCATGTCGACGTTGACCGCGTTGTCGGCGAGGGCCCGGAAGAGACGGGCGGCGATGCCGGGCCGGTCGGGCACGTTGGCAACCGTCACCTTGGCCTCCGACATGTCGTCGGTGACGGCGGAGATGATCGCTTGTTCCATCGAAGGGTCCTCCTCTTGCACCCAGGTGCCGAGCTCCCACGTGAAGCTGGACCGGACGTGCAGCGGCACGTGGTGATTGCGGGCGAACTCGACCGAGCGCAGGGCGAGCACCCGTCCGCCGGTGGCGGCGATCTCGAGCATCTCCTCGAAGGAGAGGTGGGCCAGGCGGCGGGCGCTGGGCACGATGCGGGGGTCGGCCGTGAACACGCCTGACACATCGGTGTAGATCTCACAGCTGCCCGCGCCCAAGGCCGCGGCCAAGGCCACCGCGGTGGTGTCAGAGCCACCGCGGCCCAGAAAGGTCACGTCCCGCGCGGTGGAGACACCTTGGGCTCCGCCCACGACGGGCACCTGTCCAGCGGCGAGCGACTCGCGTAGCCGGTCGCCCTTCACCTCGAGGATCTTGGCGTTGCGGTGCATCGTGTCCGTGATGATCCCGGCCTGACTGCCCGTGAACGAGGCGGCGGCCACGCCAAGATCGGCGAGGGCCATGCACAGCAGGGCCACGCTCTTGCGCTCGCCCGCAGTGATGAGCATGTCCATCTCCCGACCGGGCTGCGTGCGGCTCACCTGGTCGGCCAGGTGGAGGAGGTCGTCGGTCTCCTTGCCCATGGCCGAGACGACCACGACGACCTCGTCGCCCTGGCGGCGCGTGCGAGCCACGTGGTCGGCGACGGCCCGGATCCTGTCGGGGTCGCCGACCGACGTGCCACCGAACTTCTGCACGACGAGAGCCACGGTTTGAGGCTACCGGGCGCGCTTTCTGGCTCAGGCCTGTTTGCTGAAGGGCCGCGGCCGCTTACTAGCTTGGTCGCTCGTGCCCAGTGACAAACGAGCGCGCAAGCAGCTCTCCAAGCAAGAGCGCCAGCTCGCCCACCAGGCGGCGCTCCAACGCAAGCGCCGCCACCGCAGTCGTCTCGTCACGGGCGTGGCCATGCTCGCGGCCATGGGCATCGCCTTCATCGGCGTCCTCAGCTACACCACGCGCGAGAACGCTGGTCGGAACGGCGAGAACCCGAGCAACCAGCAGGCGACCACCACTACCACCAGCCCGGATGCGCCGTGTCCCAAGGCCGACGGCTCGTCGGCCCGCAAGGACGCCTTCAAGCGCCCGCCCCGGTTCTGCATCGATGCCGCCAAGAACTACATCGCCGAGGTGACAACCGACGCCGGAGTGTTCAGCATCGAGCTGAACACCAAGGACGCCCCTGAGACGGTCAACAACTTCGTGTTCCTGGCCCGCTACCACTTCTACGACGGGATCCCTTTCAACCGCGTGAAGCCCGGCTTCATCGTGCAGGGCGGCAACCCGCCGGCCGAGAGCGTGACGGGTCCGGGGTACTCCTTCGCCGACGAGAACGTGCCGACCCAGCCGGCGCGCTACCAGATCGGGCAGATCCTGATGGCGAGGGACAAGCCCAACGCCAACGGCAGCCAGTTCATCATCATCATGGGGCCCGAGGGCGAGAACCTGCCCTTGGTGTTCCCGCTGTTCGGGAGGATCACCGCGGGCATGGATGTCGTTCGGAAGATCGAGGCGGATGGCTCGCCCGACTTCAACCCCAAGGTCCTCCACACCATCCGCCAGGTCACCATCGTCGAGAGCTGATCGAGGAGCCCACTGTGTCCACCGACTGTCCCGCGGCCGACGGGTCGAGCCCGAAGCAACAGAAGTTCAAGGCACCGCCCCCGATGTGCATCGACCCGGCCAAGAGCTACACGGCCGAGATGGTGACGAGCAAGGGCACCATGCGTATCGCCCTCGACCCCCTCGCCGCGCCCAAGACGGTCAACAACTTCGTCTTCCTCGCGCGCTACCACTACTTCGACGGCATCGTGTTCCACCGCGTCATCCCCGGCTTCGTGCTCCAGGGCGGCGATCCCGAGGGCAGCGGCCGGGGCGGGCCGGGATACCGCTTCGAGGACGAGCTGCCGAAGCCCGGCCGCTACGAGCTCGGGTCGCTGGCCATGGCCAACGCCGGCCCGAACACCAACGGCAGCCAGTTCTTCGTCATCAGCGGTCCCGACGGCATGGGACTCCCTCCGCAGTACTCGCTGTTCGGCAAGGTGGTGAAGGGCCTCGACGTGGTCGAGGCCATCGACGCCATCGGCACCCGCTCGGGCTCACCCACCGAACAGGTCGTCATCGAGTCGGTGACCATCGAAGAGTCGGACGCGGGCTGACCCCTCGTTCTCGAGGCAATAACTATCGGAATCCGGTAGTTATTGCCTCGAGAACAGCAGGTCAGCCCGGGAGGGCGTCGAGGCCGGCCTTCTTGCCGTCCACGAACACCTCGACCTTGCCCCCGCCGCTGGTGGACCACGCGCCGTCGGGGGCGCGCACCAGGGCGGTCTGGGTGTGGATCGACACCACGGGCACGCCTGCCGGCGCGAGCTGGAAGACGCGGTGCGCCTTCTCCGGTGACCACTCGTCGAAGTGGGGAATGGCGGCCATCTGCTCGATGAGGCCGAGCCCGAGGGTGAAGGCCCCGCCGCGCGGGTCGACCATCGGGTCGCCGAGCACCATGGCGCCCGCCGACGAGCCCGCCACCGCCGCGCCGCCGTTCCACGCATGAATGAGCGCGTCCCACACCGCCGACTCCTTGAGCACCGACCGCAGGTGCAGCGCCGAGCCGCCGGCCAGGTAGACGAGCTTGGCGTCGGCGACGGTCTTGGCATTGGCCTCGTCCTGGGCGTCGGGACGACCGACGACCATCAGGCCCCGGGCGGTGACCCCGAGCGACTTGAAGTAGTCGACGGCCTGGTCGATGAGGCGTTGGGGATGCTCGTAGGCGGCGCCGGTGGGAAGTACCAGCACGTCGGTGGCGCCGCTCTGCTCGATCAGCGCCTTGTCGAATGACGAGCAGGGCTCGGCGAACTCGCCGCCACCGACGAGCGCCAGCGGACCTGTCACGGCCGCACCTCCAGGCGCGCCGTGCCCTGCACGGCCTCGTTGATGAGCGGGTTGACCATGAGCCGGATGCGGAAGCGGTCGAGGTCGGTGACGGCGAAGCCGTTGGCGCGCATGGCCGCGAGGATGTCACGGTCGGGGTGACAGCCGGCGGCCACCCGGGTCCAAACCGGCGCCGACGCCCGTTGGGCCAGGCCCTGCAGGCCCCGGGCCCGCACGTGTTCGATGAACAGCACGCGGCCGCCAGGTGCCAGCACGCGGCGGATAGACGCGAGTGCGGCGTCGATGTCACCCACGGTGCACAGGGTGAGCGTGCTGATGACGGTGTCGAAGGCGTCGGCCGGCAGGGAGCTGTCCTCGATGGCGGCCTCGTGCACCTCGACGGGCACGTTGGCGGACGGGACCTTCTCCAGCAGGCGTTGCCGCATGGCACCGTCCGGCTCGAGGACCACGACGGTCTCGAGCCCGTCCGGGTAGTGGGCCAGGTTGGCCCCGGTCCCCCCGCCGATCTCCAGCACGCGGCCGGTCGCACCGGCCAGCAGACGGCGGCGACGGTCGGCCAGACCGGCCCGCTCGGCCGGCGCCGTGACCCGGTCGTAGACCGCGGCGAAGAGGGCGTGCTCGGTCCCCATTGGAAGGCGAAGGTTACCCGTCGGTAGCCTGTCGGCCATGAGCGTCAAGCGCGTGGGAATCGTCGGGTCGGGGACCATGGGAGCGGGCATCGCTGAGGTGGCGGCCAAGGCCGGCCACGAGGTGGTGCTGCGGTCGCGGCAGCAGGAGACAGCGGACCGCATGCTGGCCAGCCTGGAGAAGTCGCTGGCCAAGCAGGTGGAGAAGGGCCGGCTGTCAGAAGAAGACAGCGCGGCCACCCTCGGGCGGGTCACGGCCACATCCGACCTGAGCGAGCTGGCCGGCTGCGACCTGGTGATCGAGTCGATCATCGAGGACCTGGCCGCCAAGAAGCACCTGTTCAACGAGCTCGACCGCATCTGCGGCGACCACACCATCCTCGCCACCAACACCTCCACCCTGCCGGTGATCGAGCTGGCCATGGAGACGGGCCGGCCCGACAAGGTGTGCGGCGTGCACTTCTTCAACCCGGCACCGGCGATGGCGCTGGTCGAGATCGTGCGCCCCCTGACCGCGAGCGACGACACGATCGGCGCGGCGCGTGCGTTCGCCGAGGCGTGTGGCAAGGAGCCGGTGGAGGTCAAGGACCAGGCCGGCTTCATCGTCAACGCGCTGCTCTTCCCGTACCTCAACACCGCGGTGCGGATGCTGGAGCAGGGGGTGGCCTCCAACGAGGACATCGACTCGGCCATGAAGGGCGGGTGCGGGTTCCCGATGGGGCCGTTCGCGTTGCTCGACCTGGTCGGTCTCGACGTCAGCCTCGCCATCCTCGACGCGCTGTACGCCGAGTTCCGTGATCCCAACTACGCAGCGGTGCCGCTGCTGCGCCGCATGGTCACCGCCGAGAAGCTGGGCCGAAAGAGCGGCAGCGGCTTCTACGACTACAGCCGGAAGTAGCGTTGATGTCATGACCCAGGTGCAGCGCGACAAGGACCGCCCCTGGGTCATGCGCACGTATTCGGGCCATTCCACCGCCCGGGCGTCCAACGAGCTGTACCGCACCAACCTGGCGCGGGGGCAGACGGGCCTGTCCATCGCCTTCGACCTGCCGACGCAGACGGGTTACGACCCCGACGCCCTCGAGGCGGCAGGCGAGGTCGGCAAGGTCGGCGTGCCCGTCGCCCACCTTGGGCACATGGAGCAGCTACTGGACGGCATCCCCGTCGGCGAGATGACGACGTCGATGACGATCAACGCCACCGCGGCGTGGATCCTCGGCCTCTACATCGCCAACGCTGAGGATCAGGGCGTCGACCCGTCGGTGCTCCAGGGCACGACCCAGAACGACATCGTGAAGGAGTACCTGTCGCGGGGGACCTACATCTTCCCGCCTGGCCCCAGCCGCAGGCTGATCGTCGACATGATCGCCTACACGGTGCGCCACGTGCCCCGGTGGAACCCGATCAACGTCTGCAGCTACCACCTACAGGAGGCGGGGGCGACTCCGGTGCAGGAGCTGGCGTTCACGCTGGCGACGGCCATCGGTGTGCTCGACGCGGTGCGCGCCTCGGGCCAGGTCTCCGAGGAGGAGCTGCCCAACGTCGTCGCCCGCATCAGCTTCTTCGTGAACGCGGGCATCCGGTTCGTCGAGGAGGTCTGCAAGATGCGGGCCTTCACCGAGCTGTGGGACCAGATCTGCCTCGAGCGCTACGGCGTGCAGGACCCCAAGCAGCGGCGGTTCCGCTACGCGGTGCAGGTGAACTCGCTCGGGCTCACCGAGTCGCAGCCGGAGAACAACGTGCAACGCATCGTGCTCGAGCTGCTGGGCGTGACGCTGTCGCGTGACGCGCGCGCCCGGTCGATCCAGCTGCCGGCATGGAACGAGGCCCTGGGTCTGCCCCGTCCGTGGGACCAGCAGTGGTCGCTGCGCATCCAGCAGGTGCTCGCGCTCGAGACCGACCTGCTCGAGTACGACGACATCTTCGCCGGGTCGCACGTGGTCGAGGCCCGCACCGAGGAGTTGAAGGCCGCGACGCGCGCCGAGCTCGACGACGTGCTCGCGCTCGGTGGCGCCTTCGAGGCCATCGACGAGCTCAAGGCGCGGCTGGTGCGCAGCCAGGCCGAGCGCACGCGGCGAATCGAGTCGGGCGAGCTCGCCGTCGTCGGGGTCAACACCTTCACCGAGTCAGCCGCATCGCCCCTCGACGGCGAGGATCGCTTCCTCAAGGTCGACCCCGCGGTCGAGGCCGAGCTGCGGGACGACGTCGCCCAGTGGCGGTCGTCGCGGGACCAGGAGGCGGTGGACAAGGCCCTCGCCGAGCTGCGCCGGGTGGCCGACTCCGACGAGAACATCATGCCGGCGACCATCGCGCTGGCCCACGCGGGCGGCACCACTGGCGAGTGGGCCGGGGCACTGCGCGAGGTGTTCGGCGAGTACCGGGCTCCCACCGGCGTCGGCGGCGCCGTCGGCACACGCGGCGGGATCATGGACGCCGCCCTCGCCCGGGCCCGGGCCCTGCCCGGCGGGCCGCCGCGGTTGCTCGTCGCCAAGCCCGGCCTCGACGGGCACTCGAATGGGGCCGAGCAGATCGCGGTGGCGGCACGCGACGCGGGCTTCGAGGTCGTGTACCAGGGCATCCGGCTCACGCCCGAGCAGATCGCGGCCGCGGCCCGCGACGAGGACGTCGACGTGGTCGGCTTATCGATCCTGTCCGGCAGCCATCTCCAGCTCGTGCCCGAGGTCGTGCGCCTGCTCCGTGAGGCGGGCGTCGACGCCCCCGTGATCGTGGGCGGCATCATCCCCGAGGACGATCACCCCAAACTGCGCGAACTGGGTGTTGCCGCCATCTACACCCCCAAGGACTACGAGCTCTCCAGGATCATGGAGGAGATCGCCGCCCTCGCCGAGGCACAGCGGAAAAAGTCGGGTTGACCGAGAATGGTCCTTGATCCGACACCGAGAGTGGTCGAAGGTTTCTGCGATGGATAGGCGAGCCCTTCCCGGCTTGGCGGCCGGACTGGCCGGATTGGCCTTCGGCGTGAGCGCGGCCGTGCTGTCGTCGCCCGGCCTGGCGGTCGTGGCTGCGGCGTGTGCATTGGCTGCGGGCGGCGCGTCCCTCGTGATGCTCGAGCGGGTGCACCGCGCCGAGCGCGAAGCCGAGGAGAGCCGGCGCCAGCCCACGCCTGAGGTCCCTCAGGAGGAGGACCCCGCCATCCCGTTGCTCGACGGCGAGACGGGCCTGCCCGACCGCCACTTCTTCGAGCTCGCCCTCGACGGCCGCGTGGCCGCGGCCCGCCGTCACCTCTGGCCGGTGACCGTCGTCCTGTTGGACGTGGGCCTGCAGGCCGACGCCGACGAGGACCCTGACAGCCGAGCCCGAGCCCTCGCGTCGTTTGCCACCCTGCTGCGCCAGACGTTGCGCGAGGCCGACATCGCCTGCCGCCTCTCCGGCACGACCATGGGCCTGATCCTCGAGGACACGGCCGAGGAGGGCGGGGTCTGGACGGCCCAGCGTCTCCAGATCGCGCTGGCCAAGGACATCACCCGGGTGAAGCGCCTCGCCGCGGGCGTCGCCAGCTACCCGAGTCACGGCCTGCGCCCCGAAGAGGTCCTCAACCGGGCCGAGCAGGCCCTCACCCGCGCCTGCGCCGCCGAAGCCGGCCACGGCCTCGGCGAGGTCGAGGTGGCACACGTCGAGCTGTAGAGCCACCAAACCTCGAACCCGGCCGTAAATCGGGCCGGAACCCGGCCGGATTTACGGCCGAGTTCGGATCAGGTGGTGGTCTCGATCAGGAAGTTGCGCTCGTCGAGGGCGCCGAAGGCGTACTGGGGGTAGAGGCCGCCGAACATCGCTCGGGTGCGCTCGGTCCAGACGAGAGCCTCGGGTGAGGAGATGCGGCGGTGGACCTGCAGGATGCCGCCGTCGAAGACGCGGTATTCGGCCCAGGTGCCGGGGAAGTCCTTCACGCACGCGACCTCGACGAACGGGCGGCTGCCGGTGGCGGCGAAGCGACGCACGCGGTTGCGGTGGGTGTGGCCGGCGAAGTAGCCGACGAGGCGGGGGCGACGGGCGAAGACCTCGATGAGGGCCTCGGAGTCGTCGGGGTTGATGCCGAAGTAGTTCTCGGGCCGCTGGTTGCTGGCCGGGTTCCACACGTGGTGATGGCCGAACACGAGCACGGGCCGGTCGGCGCGGGCGCCGAGCTCGTCCAGCCACTCGAGCTGCTCGGCGGTCACCTGGCCCGGCGTATGCCTGGGGACCACAGTGTCGAGGACCGCGAGGGTTACGCCCGGCACCGTCACCTCGATGGGAGCGTCGCTGGCGAAGGTCTCGCCGAAGTAGCCGTCGTGGTTGCCCCGGACATGGTGGAGCCTGTCGCCGAACGTGTCGGCGTAGGCGGCGAGGAACTGCTCGTACTCCTCCTTGGTGCCATGCGTCGTGAGGTCGCCCTTGGCGACGACGGCGTCGGGCGCGAGGGCGGTGATCTCGGCGATGGCGGCCCGGTTCATCATCTCGGGGTAGGGCGGCTCGCCCTCGGCGGCCGAGAGGATGGGCCCGACGTCGAGGCCCTCGATGATCCCGGCCTCGATCTCGCCGAAGTGCACGTCGTTGACAGTCGCCACGGTGGCGAGCAGTTCGCCCGGACGGGGCAGCGTGCGGAACGCTGTCCCTTCGAGATCGCACTGCGTGTCCGGCGTCAGGTGATCGTGGACGATCTGGTTGGCGCCGTCATAGAAGACAGCCTCGTCGTCCGAGACCGTGGTCAGTTCAGCCGTCATTGCCATGGCCGCTGACGAGTCACGGGGACGGGGCCGGTCCACCACCGGCCCGACCAGCGCCAGTTGGGCGCCGCGTCCTCGTCATCGACGACGACCATCGGCCGGGGCCAGGCCAGCTCCACCGCGGCGACGATGGCCGCCAGCTCCGCAGGCTCGGGCGGCGTCGGCATCTACAGCGGGACGTTGCCGTGCTTGCGCTTGGGCAGGTCCTCGCGCTTGGAGCGCAGCAGGTCGAGGGCGTTGACCAGCACCCTGCGGGTGTCGGCGGGGTCGATGACGTCGTCGATGTAGCCCCGCTCCGCCGCGTCGTAGGGGTGCACGTAGCGCTCGGTGTACTCCTCGAGCAGGTCGGCCTTGCGGGCCACCGGGTCGTCGGCCTCGGCCAGCTCCCGGCGGTAGAGGATCTCGACCGCGCCGGCCGGGCCCATCACCGCGAACTCGGCCGACGGCCACGCGTAGGCGAGGTCGCAGCCGATGGACTTGGAATTCATGACGACGTAGGCCCCGCCGTAGGCCTTGCGGGTGATCATCTGCACACGGGGCACCGTCGCTTCGCAGTAGGCGTAGAGCAGCTTGGCGCCGTGGCGGATGATGCCGCCGTACTCCTGGTCGGTGCCGGGCAGGAAGCCGGGGACATCGACGAAGGTGACGAGCGGGACGTTGAACGCGTCGCACGTGCGCACGAATCGTGCCGCCTTCTCCGAGCTGTCGATGTCGAGCACGCCGGCCAGCACCTGAGGCTGGTTGCCGACGATGCCGATGACGTGGCCCGCGATGCGTGCGTACCCGCACACGATGTTCTGGGCCCAGTACGGGGCGTACTCGAAGAAGTCCTCGTCGTCGACGACGACCGAGATGACCTTCTTGATGTCGTAGGGCTGGTTGGAGCTCGGCGGCATGATCTCGGTGAGCTCGGGACAGAGGCGGTCGGGCGGGTCCTCGGTGGCGAGCACCGGCGGCTCTTCGAGGTTGTTGGCGGGCAGGAACGAGAGCAGGTAGCGCACGTCGTCGAGGCAGCTCTTCTCATCGGCCGAGACGAAGGTCGCAACGCCCGATTTGGTGGCATGCGTCATGGCTCCGCCCAGCTCCTCGACGGTGACGTCTTGGCCCGTGACCGTCTTCACCACGTCGGGGCCGGTGATGAACATGTAGGAGCTCTCGCGCACCATGAAGATGAAGTCGGTCATGGCCGGGCTGTAGACCGCGCCACCGGCGCACGGGCCGAGGATGACGCTGATCTGGGGGATGACGCCCGACGCCTTCACGTTGCGGTGGAAGATGCGTCCGTACTGGGCGAGGGAGACGACGCCTTCCTGGATGCGGGCGCCGGCGCCGTCGTTGAGCCCGATGAGGGGGGCGCCGACCGAGGCGGCCAGGTCCATGACCTTGTGCACCTTGGCCGCGAACGCCTCGCCGAGCGAGCCGCCCATCACCGTGAAGTCCTGGGAGAAGACGCAGACCTTGCGCCCGTCGACGGTGCCGAATCCCGTGATGACACCGTCGGTGTAGGGACGGGTGTCGAGGTTGGCCGACTGCGACCGGGCCAGCATGTCGAGCTCTTGGAACGACCCGTCGTCGAGCAGGTACTCGATGCGCTCGCGGGCCGTCAGCTTGCCGGCCGCGTGCTGGCGCTCGATGGAGCGCTCGGAGCCGGCGTGCAGCGCCTGCTCCTTGCGCTTGCGCAGCTCCTCGAGCCGCTCGTGGATGGGGTGCTCCGTCATGCCCTATTCAAGCTACACAGTGGTCCCTGTGCCGACCGAGCCGGAACCCAGCGTCTGGGCCCTTCCGCCGGCAGACACGGCCGACGCAGAAGGGGTGGTCGGCACCGGGGCCGATCTGGAGCCGGGCACGCTCCTGGCGGCCTACCGCGGCGGCATGTTCCCGATGCCGTACGGCTCGGTGATGGCATGGTGGTCGCCCGACCCGCGAGGCATCGTCCCGCTCGGCCGCTTGCGGGTCAGCCGGTCGCTGCGGAGGTCGATGCGGCGCTACGAGCTGCGCGTCGACACCGCCTTCGAAGAGGTCATCGACGGCTGCGCCGACGTCCGTCGCCCGAGCGGGTGGATCACCCCGGCGATCTGGGCCGCCTACATGCGCCTCCATCGTCTGGGATGGGCGCATTCGGTGGAGGCGTGGTCGCTCGACGACGGCACGCTGGCCGGCGGGCTCTACGGCGTGGCCATCGGCGGTCTGTTCGCGGGCGAGTCCATGTTCCACCGCCGCACCGACGCGTCCAAGGTGGCGCTGGTCGGACTGGTGGAACGCATGCGCAGCCGAAGGATGACGCTGCTCGACGTGCAGTGGTGCACGCCGCACCTCGCCTCCCTGGGCGCCGTCGAGATCCCGCGGTCGGAGTACCTGGAGCGACTGACGGACGCGGTCAGCCTGCCTGTCGGCTTCGGCTGAGCTCCAGGGCGCGGCCGCGGATGCCGCTGGCGTTGAGGCGCTCGCACATGGCGTCGAAGGCCTCGGTGGGCGCCTCCCAGCGGAGCGCGTCGACGTTGTCGAACAGGCTGTTGTCGATGCGGAGGGTGGCCAGGTCGACGAACAGGTTCGCCAGGTCCCGCTGCTCCTCGAGCGTCGCGGCCAGCGTCGCTGCACCCCGCACCGCCACGTCCCAGTCGCCCGGCGGGATGGCCGCTACGTGCTTGTAGCGCTGCAGGACCGTGGCGGCCGTCTTCTTCCCGAAACCCGGGATCCCGGGAAAGCCGTCCGCGGTGTCGCCGACGAGGCCCAGCCAGTCCGGGATGGAGACAGGAGGGACGCCGAACTTCTCCTCGACGCCGGCCTCGTCGATCACCTTGCCGCTGCGCCGGTCGACCTGTACCACCCGGTTGCCGCGGACGCACTGGCCCAGGTCCTTGTCGGGCGTCCAGATCGCGACTTGGTCGACCTCGGGGTCCTCGGCTGCGAGGGCGGCGGCCGACGCCAGGCCGTCGTCTGCCTCCAGGTCGACCATGGGCCACACCGCGACCCCCAGCGTGGCCAGGGCCTCCTCGAGCAGGGGGAACTGGGCCTTGATCGGCTCGGGCATGCCCTCGGAGCTCTTGTAGCCGCGCCACAGGTCGTTGCGGAAGGACTCGATGACGTGGTCGGTCGCCACTCCGATGTGGGTCGCACCGTCGGCCAGCATGCCGACGACGGTGCCGAGCACGCCGCGCGTGGCTGCCGTGCGCGACTCGAGCGCGTCCTTGGCCCCGTAGTAGTGGCGGAACAGCTCGTAGGTGCCGTCGATGAGGTGGATCCTCATGGCGCCAGCAGCCTCGCGACCGTGTCGTCGTCGACCGACCCGACGGCCGGAAGCCGTTGCAAGAGGATGGCCCACCCGTCGTGCTCGGCCCACACCGGAATCAGCAGGTCGCGCGCTTCGTCGACCTTGCCCGCGCCCGCCAGCTCCAGCGCCCGCCAGAAGCGCAGCTCGTTGTTGAAGGCCTCACCGTCGCGGTAGGCGCGATGCAGCGCGACCAGCCGTGACAGCTCGTCGAGAGGCTCGGAGTGGTCGTCGACCCGGACGTCGTAGGCCCGTTCCCACGGCACGGCGCCGGCCGACGCCACCAGCAGGCACGCCGACTGGCGACCCCTGATGTCTCCGCCCGCCGCCTCGGCCGCGTGCAGCGCGGCGAGCAGCCGGTCCGAGAGCTCGCCGGTCGCGGCCGTGAAGGCGTCGGCCATGGCTTCTGGCACGCCCGTGTTCCGCATCATGTTGGCCTGGGTCGAGAACCCGTCACCGGTGACGTGCCCGGCTTCGGCGATGCAGCGCTCGCCGGTGTGCACCGCGACGGCCCCTGTCGCGTCGACATAGGCAACCTGTCGCCGCTCGCGCTCGTCGTCCTCCGCGACGAGCACGGCGAGAGCCTCGGACGCTGACCGGCCACTGCGCATCGCGTCGAGGCCGCGTGGCCCGTACGAGGGCAGGGCCTCCGACTGGGTGGCGATCGCTCCGACACCAGGCTCGACCCATGGGCAGATGGCGCCGACGGCGAAGAAGTGCGACTGCACGGCGACGCCGAGGTCGCCCGTGGCCGCGTCGCGGGCGATGATCGAGTAGGTCATGCCGGGCGCGTCTCTAGCACCTGCAGATCGGCCAGGTCCTCGCGCGGGTCGTGGGACAGCACGACCGTCCCGGCCGACGCGTCGGTCATGAGGTCGAGGGCGGCCTCGGGCCCGATGATGTCGGCCAGGCGTTGCAGGCCCTTGACGGGATCGAGGGCGTCGATGGGGTAGTCGGATCCGGTGATCACCGGGACATCGGCTTCGAGCAGCAGGTTCCAGTTGTAGGCCGACTCCATGCGCGCCGAGCCGAGCGCCCGGCGGGCCGTGTCCTCGTCCGCGTAGGCGAAGCCGGGCTGGATGCAGGCGACCACCCCCATCTCCGCCATGCGGGTGACGAGCCGGGGATCGAGCACCTGGGCGTGCTCGATGCGCGGCGCAGCGGCCACGCAGTCCGCGCCGTAGATGTTGTCGTAGGCGTCGAGTACGGCCTCGATGGCCCGGTCGCCGATGGCGTGCGTCGCGATCCGCCATCCCGCGAGCGCGAACGGCTCCGCCCTGCGGGCCAGCGTGAGGGCGTCGAGGAAGAGCAGCCCGGTGTCCTCCTCGTCGGTGAACTCGAGGTGCATGGCGCACGTGCGGGGCCCGAGCCAACCGTCGGCGTAGAACTTCACGCCCTCGATCTCGAGCCGCTCGTCCCCCTCGCGGTGCATGCGCTTGGGGTCTGCGAGGCCGCTGGCGACGAGGATGCGCACCCGTACCGGCAGATCGCCGCGATCGCGCAGCACCCGAAGGGCGTCGAGGTAGGCCCAGTCGGTCATGCCCGCCTCGGTGACCTGCACCAGGCCGACGCGGTTGGCCTCCTTCAGTCCCGTGTAGAGGCTGGCGGCCAGGTCCTCCTGCGGCGGCGGTGGACCGACGACGTCCATGGGCGTGAGGTCGCGCGTGGCCAGGCTGCGGTGGTAGGTGCGGATGGACTCGGGGTCGGTGACGTCATACGGCGGGCGCTCGCCGGCGGCAACCCGGAGCAGGTGGGTGTGATGGTCGACGAAGCCGGGACCCTCCCAGCTCACCGACTACTCCTCGACGAGCTCGATGAGGGTGCCCTGGGCCGTCTTGGGATGCAGGAAGGCGACAGTGGTGCCGCGGCTGCCCGTGCGGGGGTGCTCGTCGACGACGCGGGCACCTTCGGCCTTCACGTGCTCGAGCACGTGGTCGCAGTCGTCGACGCGGTAGCCGATGTGATGGATGCCCTCGCCGTTCTTCTCCATGTACTTGGCCAGCGGCGAAGTGTCGGTGTACGGCGTCAGCAGCTGGATGTAGGAATCGGCCACCTTGATGAGGGCCTCGTCCACGCCGTCGCTCTCGATGCGCTCGCGGTGGGCGACGGTGGCGCCGAACATCTGCTCGTACCAGGCAACCGTCGCGTCGAGGTCGCGCACGGCGATGCCGACGTGGTCGATGTCGGTGAGCATCCCCGACGTGTGCTCGTGGTCAGCGCCCATTACGTGATGTCCTTCACCGAGTCGGGCAGGTCCTCGGTGATACGGAT
>JBEEFQ010000254.1:0-13628 GCA_041166245.1 Actinomycetota bacterium
CCTGGCGCGCGCGTCGTCGGTGGCCCACCACGAGTTGCCGGTCGAGCTGTTCGACCACTTGGCCGATCGCGACGAACCGGGCGAATTGATCCTCGTTGGCGCGGTGCGGCAGCGCGATCTCACCGAAGTGGTCGGCGACGGCCCCGTGTTGGTTCTCGACCGACCGTCGAGCCCGGGCAACCTCGGCAGCCTCATCAGGTCGGCCGACGCGTTCGGCGCCGCCGGCGTCGTCGTGCTGGGCCACGCCGCCGACATCTACGACCCGCGGGCCGTGCGGGCCACCGTCGGGTCGCTGTTCGCGGTGCCGGTCGTGGAGTTGGGGGGCGTCGCCGATCTGGCGCCGTGGTTGGAATCGACCGGTCGCCGGGTACTCGGTCTAGATGAGCGCGCCGGTTCTCCGATCGCAGCCACCAAAACACCGGCGGCTCTCGTCCTCGGCAGCGAGGCTCGGGGCCTATCGGTGGCAGCACGCGCGCTGTGCGATGAGATCGTTTCCATCCCGATGCATGCCGCCACCGCGACCTCACTCAACCTCGCCATCGCCGGCTCGATCGCGCTGTACGAGGTGACGCGGTGAACGACGCCGAGGACGCGCTGGGCGCACTGGCTGGTGGCGATACCAGCGCATCGACGTTCAAACGGGCCGCCAAGGTTCTGGCGCAGTCGGCGCGCGCCGCCGGCGCTGGCGCGGTGGCGTCCGGCCAGTGGCTGGCCGAGACGCTGATCGATATCGCTCCCCGTATCCCGATCCGCGATCTCGAGACCCTGAAGGCTCACCACAACGGTCGCACCGGCGCCGACTTGGCCGGTGACGTCATCAGCGCGGCCACGCGGTCGTCGGCCACGATCGGCGCGGCGGCCGGGGCACTGGCCAGCGCCGAAGAGCTGGCGCCGCCGGCCTGGCTCGCCCTACCCCTGGAGCTCGTCGTCGAGACCCTCGCGATTGCGGCGATCGAGATGAAGTTGGTCGCCGAACTTCATGAGGTCTACGAGCAGCCAGTGACCGGTGCACCCAGCGACCGGGCGATGGCGATCGTCAAAGCATGGGCCGAGCGCCGCGGCGTAACGCCGGCGATGCTCACTCGCAAGGGCGGTGTCACCGACAGCCTGGGCCGGGGCGCCCGCAATGAGGTCGTCCGTCTCGTGCGTCGCCGTCTCGTCCGCCGGCTGGGGCGCAACCTCTCGACCCTGGCGCCGTTGCTGATCGGTGCGTTCGCCGGCGCCGAGCTGAACCGTCGGGCCACACGCGCCTTGGGCGAAGCCGTCGTCCGAGACCTAGCCGCACGGTGAGGGTGTGACAGTGTGTCCGGGTGAACGTTGGCGTCTTGGGAGGAACCGGTCCGGCGGGGCGCGGGTTGGCTGCGCGTCTGGCCTCAGTCGGGCTTGATGTGACGATCGGGTCGCGGTCGGTTGATCGGGCCAAGGAGATCTGCGACGAGCTCAGCCGGGCCTGGCCGAACTTCGACCTGAATCTGGCCGCAGGCGACAATTCGGCCGCGGCCAGCGCCGAGGTGGTTGTCGTCGCGACGCCATGGGACGCGGCGGCGTCGACCGCGAAGTCGGTCGCCGATCAGCTCGCGGGCAAGGTCGTGATCTCGATGGCCAACGCGCTGGCCAAGGTCGGCGACGAGTTCCAGCCGCTCGTGCCGCCGCGAGGTTCGGTCGCGGCGAGCGTGCAGGCGATCGTTCCCGCCGCCCGGGTCGCAGCCGCGTTCCACCATCTTCCGGCCAAGGAGCTGGGCGACCTCGACCACCCGATGGAGGGCGACGTCTTGATCTGCGCCGATGATCCGTCGGCCACCGAGGTCACCGCCGAGCTCGTTCGTCTCATTCCGGGGCTGCGACCGCTCGACGCCGGGCGGCTCTCCAATGCCGCGCCGATCGAAGCCTTCGCCGCGGTGCTGTTGCAGCTGAACGTCCGCTACAAGACCCGGGCCGCGGTGCGGCTCACCGGCATCGATCTGCCGTGACGACGGCTGCGCCGATGCAGCTGTACGACACGGCGCGGCGCGCGGTCGTACCGTTCGAGCCGGGACAGACGGTCAAGATGTACACGTGCGGCATCACGCCGTACGACGCCGCGCACGTCGGCTACGGCGCGATGGTCGTGAGCTACGACCTGCTGCAGCGGCGGCTACGCGATCGCGGCCACGCCACGCAGTGCGTTCGCAACGTCACCGACGTCGACGACAGCATCCTTGCCCGCGCCCGGGAGTTGGGCGTGAACTATCTCGACCTGGCCGCCGAGGAGATGGCGCGCATCGACAGCAACCTGCGCGACCTCGGGATCATCCCGTGCTTCAGCGAGCCGCGCGCCACCTCTGCCATCCCCGACATCCTCGGCTTCATCGGCATGGTGCTCGAGTCGGGCCACGCCTACCAGGCAGGGGGCGGTGTGTACTTCAGCGTGTCGTCCTTCGACCGGTTCGGCCAGATCAGCCATCTCGAACGGGACGAGATGCTGCGGCTGGCAGCCGAGCGGGGAGGCCACCCCGACGATCCGAACAAGCGCGATCCGCTCGACTTCGTCCTGTGGCAGCCGTCGGCGCCTGACGAGCCGTCCTGGCAGTCACTGTGGGGCCCGGGCCGGCCCGGCTGGCACATCGAGTGCTCGGCGCTCGCGCTGCGCGAGCTCGGTACCACCATCGACCTGCACGGTGGGGGCAGTGATCTCATCTTCCCGCATCACGAGTGCGAAGCGGCCCAGTCGGAGACGGCGACGGGCGAGCCCTTCGTGCGCCACTGGATGCATGTGGCCATGGTGCGCCTCGGCGGGGAGAAGATGTCGAAGTCGCTCGGCAACCTGGTGTTCGTGAGCGACCTGCTCAAGGACTGGGACCCCGCCGCCATCCGCCTTGCCATCCTGGGTCAGCACTACCGCACCTCGTGGGACTGGGAGGACTCGCTCATGCCCGCGGCCGCCGAGCGGCTCGAGCGGTGGCGCGCCGCGGGCGACGGCGACGGCGCCCTCGAGGAGGTTCGGACCGCCCTCGACGACGACCTCGACACACCGCGCGCTCTTGCGGCCGTCGATGCGGCGATCTCGGCGGGCAAGGGTGTCTCCCGTGCCGCCGCCCTCCTCGGCATTGCGTAGGTCCCTCGGCGCCCTCGCGATCGTCCTCCCGCTCATCGGCGCGACTCCTGCGCCGGCGCGCGCGCAGGCCGATGACCCGCTGCCGGCGATCAAGCAGGTGCTGGCGAGCCGAGCGGCGGCGGTCAAAGGCGGGGACCGCAACGCGTTCCTGGCCACCGTCGACCCCCAGGCCCCTGCCGCCTTCCGCACCGCCCAGGGGCGCCTGTTCGAGGGGCTGCGCACGGTCCCCCTGGCCAGCTTCGACCTGCAGGCGCGCATCGACGCCACCGGCGACCTCGGCGCCGGGCTGTCGCCCAAGTACGGCAACGCCCGCGTGTTCCTGCCCGAGACGCGGATGGTCTACAAGATCGCCGGCTACGACGAACGCGACGCGGTGGACAACCTCTGGTACACGTACGTCGAGCGCAACGGGAGGTGGTTCATCGCCTCCGACACCGATCTGGAGGACGTCGGCATCCTCACGGCGCGAGGCCTCTGGGACTTCGGGGCCGTGCAGGAGCAGCGCTCCGATCACTTCATCATCCTCAGCCACCCCGAACAGGCCGAGCGGGCTGCGGCGCTGATCGGCATCGCCGAGGAGTCGGCCGCTACCCTCGTGAGCCGGTGGGACCAGCCGTGGTCGGGTCGCATCCCGATGGTGCTGCCCGGCTCGATCGATGAGCTGGCCAAGCTCCTGCAGTCCACGTTCGACCTCACCAAGTTCGTGGCCTTCGTCGTGTACCAACCGGTGCGAGACGACGGCTGGAGCACGACCGCGCCGCGCATCTACGTGCAGGATCGCAACCTCAGCACCTACGGCCGGGAGTTCCAGCTCTCGACGCTGACCCACGAGCTCGACCACGCCGCGGTGGCGCCTTTCGCAGGGCCCGCCATCCCGGCGTGGGTGCACGAAGGCGTGGCCGACTGGGTGGCCACGGGGCAGAGCACGGGGGAGCGCAAGCCGCGCGGAAGCGACGGCCTGCTCCCGCGGGACTACCAGTTCACGACCGGGTCGGGCACCGACATCGTGCGCTCCTACGGGGAGAGTCGCTCCGCCATCTCGTACCTGGCCTCCCGCTTCGGACCCGGCGCCCCGTCGCGATTCATCAAGGCCCTGGGTGACCTCGGGCCGGTGGCGGGGAGTGTCGACCACAACGTCGACGCCACCCTGCGCCGCCTCTTCAACATCTCCTTCGCCGACTTCCAGACCGCCTGGGCCCGCCGCTGACCCCACCCCCACTCGCTTTCGCGCGCTCACTGGGGCCAGGGCCCCAGTGAGCGCGCAAAAGCGGAGTCGGGGTTCGGGCACCCGTCGGTAACCTGCACGGATGGCCGACCAGATCACCATCAGGCTCCCAGACGGCTCCGAGCGCGCCCTGCCCGTGGGCGCGACGGCCGCCGATCTGGCGGCCTCGATCGGGTCGCGGCTGGCCAAGGCGGCCGTCGCCGCCACCGTCGACGGCGCGACCGTCGACCTGTCCCGGCCCCTCGACGACGGGGCGACCGTGGCCATCCTCACCGAGGACTCCGAGGAGGGGCGCTACGTGTTGCGCCACTCCACCGCCCACGTGATGGCGCAGGCGGTGCTGCAGCTGTGGCCGGGCGCCAAGTTCGCCATCGGCCCGCCCATCGAGAACGGCTTCTACTACGACTTCGACCTCCCCGGCGGGGCCCACTTCACCGAGGAGGACCTCGGTCGCATCGAGGCGCGCATGCGCGAGATCGTGGCCGAGGACCAGCCCTTCATCCGCGAGGAGCACTCGCGCGACGAGGGCCTGCAGCTCTTCGCCGAACAGCCCTACAAGGTGGAGATCATCGAGGGCGTCGACCCGACCGAGGGCGCCGAAGGCGGCGTGGTCAGCGCCTATCGCAACACCCCGGAGTTCGTTGACCTGTGCCGAGGCCCGCACGTCGCGTCGACCAAGCGGCTGGGCGCCTTCAAGCTCATGCGGGTTGCCGGCGCCTACTGGCGCGGCGACGAGCACAACCAGCAGCTGCAGCGCATCTACGGCACCGCGTGGGAGTCGAAGAAGAAGCTCGACGAGCACCTGCACATGCTCGAGGAGGCGGAGAAGCGCGACCACCGAAAGCTCGGTCTCGAGCTCGACCTGTTCTCCTTCCCGCCCGAGATCGGTAGCGGCCTGGCCGTCTTCCATCCCAAGGGCGGCGTGGTCCGCAAGGTGATGGAGGACTACTCGCGCAAGCGCCACGAGGAGGCGGGGTACGACTTCGTCAACACCCCGCACATCACCAAGTCGACCCTCTTCGAGACCTCCGGACACCTGCAGTGGTACGCCGACGGCATGTACCCGCCCATGGAGATGGACGGGGCGACCTACTACGCCAAGCCCATGAACTGCCCGTTCCACATCCTCATCTACAAGGCACGCGGTCGCAGTTATCGCGAGCTCCCGCTACGGATGTTCGAGTTCGGCTCGGTGTACCGGTACGAGAAGTCCGGCGTGGTGCACGGTCTCACCCGGGTGCGGGGCATGACCCAGGACGACGCCCACATCTTCACCACCAAGGTTGAGATGGGCAACGAGATCAAGGGCCTCCTCCGCTTCGTGCTCGACCTGCTTCGGGACTACGGGCTCAGCGACTTCTACCTGGAGCTGTCCACCCAGCCGGAGGAGAAGGCGGTCGGCACCAAGGAGGAGTGGGACGAAGCGACTGAGGCGCTGCGGGTGGCTGCGGTCGAGGAGGGCCTCGATCTGGTCATGGACGAGGGGGGCGGCGCGTTCTACGGCCCCAAGATCTCGGTGCAGGCGCGCGATGCCATCGGCCGCTACTGGCAGCTGAGCACCATCCAGCTCGACTTCCAGATGCCGCAGCGCTTCGACATGGAGTACCAGGCGGCCGACGGCACCCGGCAGCGTCCGGTGATGATCCACCGCGCCCTCTTCGGGTCGGTCGAGCGGTTCTTCGCTGTGCTCCTCGAGCACTACGCGGGCGCATTCCCCACCTGGCTGGCGCCGGTGCAGGCCCGTGTCCTCGGCGTGCGCGACGACCACGACGGCTACGCGGCCAAGGTCGTCGACCAGCTGCGCGCCGCTGATGTAAGGGTCGACAGCATCGAGGCCGACGAGCCCCTCGGCGCCCGTATCCGCCGAGCCAAGCTGGAGAAGGTGCCGTATGTGCTCGTGGTCGGTGACGACGACATCGCCGCGGGCACCGTCGGGGTCAACGCGCGGGGCAAGGACGTCGAGCGTGGTGTCCCTGTCGACGAGTTCGTGGCGCGCATCAAGGCCGAGATCGACGAGCGCCGCGTCGATCCCGAACCAGCGGCGTGACGTTGGAGCGTCTGTGGGCGGGCTGGCGGTCGCAGTACATCGCGTCGAGCGGGGCGGACTCCGGCGATGGGGGTTGCGTGCTGTGCCGCGTCCTCGCCGCGGCGGACGAGCGCGAGGCCTTGGTCGTGTGGCGGGGCACGCACAGTGTCGTCATCATGAACGCGTACCCGTACACCAGCGGTCATGTCATGGCACTGCCGCTCCGGCATGTCGCAGAACTCGAGGACCTCGAGCCCGACGAGACGGCGGAGTTGTGGTCGACGACCACGACGGCAATCAGTGCGGTGAAGGCCGCCTACGATCCCGGTGGCATCAACATGGGCGCCAACCTGGGCCGGGCCGCTGGCGCCGGTGTGCCCGGCCACCTGCACGTCCACGTCGTGCCGCGGTGGGCCGGCGACACCAACTTCCTGACCACCGTCGCCGAGGCGCGCGTCCTCCCCGAACCGCTCTCGGAGAGCTACGACAAGCTGCAGGCGGCCTGGCCCGTCAGTTGACCACCAGTGTCCCCGTCATGTTGCGGTGGAGCGAGCAGAAGAACCCGTAGGACCCGGGAGCCAGCTGCTCCACGCCTGCCACCGGCGCGGTCTGCCCTGTCGAGATGAGCGGCGTGCCGAAGGACCCGTTGTTGGCGAGCACGTCGTGCTGGGGCACGTCCAGGTTGGTGAAGCTCAACGACTGACCGCGCTGGATGGTGACGGTCGGCGGGGCGTACGTCGTCGCCACCGCGCCCGGCCCGGCGATCACGGTGTTCCCGCTCGCGGGGGCGTTCGGCACCTCGGGGACGCTCGGCGTGGGCAGGCCACCGGCCTGGCCCCCACCGGGCTTGAAGGCGACGATGAACCCGTCGGGCAGGCCGGAGATGCCGACCGCCGCGTACACCGTGTTGCGGGCGATGCTCACACCGCCCCAGCTGGCCACCACGTTGGTGCCGGTGCCCGAGGCGGCGGCGATGGGACGGTGCAGCACCGGCGTGCCCAGCCGGGTGTCGTAGGCATCGAGGAAGCCCTTGAGGTCGACGGTGTAGGCGATGCCGTTGGCAACGGACACCGGGTTGCCCCAGTGCACGCCATCGGCCGCGGGGCTGACCCAGCGGTATCCACCGGTGGGACTGATCGACCAGATGTAGCCGCCCACGGTGATGGGCCCGTAGATGCCTGATCCGTCGATGGCGGTGGAGCCGACGATGCCGCCCACCGCGGAGGGCGGGCCGACCGGCGTCTTCCACAGCGGCGCCATGGTCTCGGCGTCGAAGGCGTGGTACACGCCTGACTTCTGACCCGCGCCGACGACCGTGCGGCCGTTGGCGTCGGTGAACAGGTTCGGCGCGGCGCCGAAGTCGAGGTCCTGGTCCATGCACGACCCGACGCCCTGGGGGTACCACGGCGGGTTGTTCCCGGTGAAGTCGACGCACGGCAGGCCCTCGGTGCTCACGTACTCGTCGACGTCGCCCTTGTACGACCCGACGATCTCACCGAACGTCGGGCGCGTCTGGTCCAGGTCGATCTTGAGGACGGCGTTGGCGTACTTGTGCTCGGCCTGAGGCTTGAACGGGTTGGACGTGCCCACATAGGCGTAGCCCGTGTCAGGGTCGACGGCCGGAGTCGACCAGATGCCCGCGCCCGCGAAGTCGTCCTCCGGTTCATGCGGCGGATGGATCGTGTACACCTTGCGCACGACGGCGCCGCTGGCCGCGTCGAGCAGCACGTAGCCGCCCTGGAAGGCGTAGCGGTCGGCTTCGTCGCCCAGCTCGGCCGATCCGCCCGAGATGCCCATGAACAACAGGCCTCGGACGATCACCGGGCTGCCGTAGACGTCGGCGCCGGGCTGGGTGTCGATGTCGGGCGAGGTCCAGCGCACTGCACCGGTGGCCTCGTCGAAGGCCACCACGTAGGGGCCCGCACAGTTGGGTTCGCAGGCGGCGCGGGCGACGCGTGACACCGCGGCGTACACGAGGCCGTTCTCCACGGTCACGGATCCGTTGATGCCGCCGCCCGCGGGCACCTCGGCCTTCCACACGAGGGCACCGGTGTCCGCGTTGACGGCGAAGACCCAGCCGCCGTTGGAGCCCGCGAACATGCAGCCGTCGGCGACCGTCGGGGTGCCGGTGAAGTCCCCGGAGCCGCCGGCCTGGTTGGCCGAGAAGGTCCATACCGGTCCGAGGGTGGCCGCCTCGACCTGGTTGATCGAGCGCTCGCGGTCCTGGTGGCGCGTGTTCGACGCGTCGTGACCCATGCTGCGCCACTCACCGCCGGTGACGTTCACGGGACCACAGCCCGCGATCGGTGAGGGCTGGGGGCCGACGGGATCGGCGGCGCGGCTGGCCTGCGCGACGGGCAGCGCGATGAGCGCGGCGAGCCCGGCGGCGAGGATCACACGGGTACGGGTCACGGCCCCCACGGCTTCTCCCTCATCATGGCGAACAGCTCGCGTCGGGTACGGGCCCCTTGCATCTGGTTCGATGCCATGGGCGCCGACTCGATCGACGTGTTCGGGTTGGTGATGTACTCCTCGCGGATGGCGTTGACCTGGTCGCACGAGATGGCGTTGCGCGCGGCATCCGGATCGATGCCGTAGGCCTCGGCCGCGTTGCGACCGAGGATGGCGTTGCGGATCGTCCTCGCCGGACTGGGCGCGGGCTGGGCCGGGTTCTCCACGTCGCCCTCGAGGCCGTACGGCAGGTTGTAGAGGACCTTGCCTTCCTCGGTGAACTCGAAGCGGCGCAGGGCGACGATCTCGGGCTGGGGTGCGCCGTACCAGAGGCTGTCGGTACCCCACACCACCCGCTTGGGGCCGACGTGGGTGATCAGCTTGCCCAGGAGGTGGGCGGCGGCGGTGGCCCCACCGACGGGGTTGCGGAAGTCGTCGGTGGGCACGGTGCGCATCACATCGCGCCAGACCGATCCGAGCTCGGCGTAGACGTTGGGTGAGTTGCCACCGTGGGCCTGGGCGTT
Organism: Actinomycetota bacterium; assembly: GCA_041166245.1. Classification (GTDB taxonomy): domain Bacteria; phylum Actinomycetota; class Acidimicrobiia; order Acidimicrobiales; family JAFATL01; genus JBEEFP01. The sequence continues at coordinate 9,321 of JBEEFQ010000254.1, forward strand.
CATCCCGGAACGGTGCAGGTTGGCGATGAAGGCGTCGACCGAACGCTGGTCGGGCGGCACGTTGTCGGTGCCGGGGTAGGGGCCCTGGGCCGAGCCCGAGTCATGGCCCGAGTGGTAGATGATGAACTTGATCCCGGGGAAGGCCCTGGCCGCAGGGCCGACGTCGACGGTCGTGGCACACCGCTGGTCGAAGCCGGGGAGGGCGAAGCCCTTGTGGCTGGCCAGCACGGCCGGCGTGCCGTGCTTGTCGTGCAGGTGCTGGATCTGGGAGAGGAAGGGGATCCCGATCTCCGGCGAGTTGAGGAACCAGCCGCTGGCGTTGGGCACGTCGCCCCAGGGGCAGTAGACCTTCCAGCCGCCCAGGATGTCCTGGTACTCGACGGCCCGCTGCTCCATGAGCTCGAGCTCCTCGGCGAGGAACACCGGCGCCAGACCCATGCCGTCGGTGTTGTTGCCGGCCGAGCCGCGGTTCGGCATCACGAAGGCGTGCATCACGCTGCGCTGCGAGCGGGCCAGGGCGTTGACCGCCCGCACCGTCGCCGCCGCTTCCTTGATCGGGAGGGGCTGCTTGTCGTCGGGCGCGGTGGGCACGGCCGACAGCACCGTCATGGTGGTCGCCGAGTCGAGGAACAGCTCCTTCATGTAGTGGTGCCGCGAGAGGTTGGCGATGGGATCCAGCTCGCCGGCGCCGCCCCCGCGGATCGAGCCGTCGTCACGGATGGCGGGCCGGCCGCCGAGCAGCGGCGACGACTGTGGCCACACCGCCGCGAAGAACGCGTGGATGGCGGGGTTGTTCACCCGCCATAGACCGTCAGGGTCGACGTGGTGGGACTGGATGTCGAAGATGAACTCGCCGGGCAGGTTCTGCAGCGTCTGCAGCCCTGCCTTGCCATCGTTCTCGAGGTCGCACGCGTCGGTCGTATCGGTGTTGTGGGCGAAACCGAAGGACCCGAAGCGGCTGTCGCCGACCATGTCGATGGCCCAGAGTCCGACGGCGGTCGCCGCCGCCGTGCGCACGAACTGGCGCCGGCTCATGCCGAGCCGTCGGCGCCAACGCTCGGACTCGGCGTCGGCCAGGCTCATGATCGCCCGTTGTCCTGCCGAAGCGGGCAGGGGGATGTACTCGCCGTTGGAGCACGGCAGGACATCGACGGGCAGGTCCTCGTTCTGGTCGCCCCAGGAACGCTTCCAGCGGGGGATCATCCGTACACCTCGATCGCTCCCCGCATCCCAGGATGGATGCGGCAGTAGTAGGTGACGACGTCGCCGTCGGTGAGGCCGGGGATGGTCGAGAGGTCGAGGTCCCAGTCCGTGGTGTTCTTGGCGGGGCCGATCTGCTGCAGGCCGTAGCCAAGCTCGGACGAGTCGAACTCGGTCGGCAGCCCGAGCTTGGTGAGCCCGTTGGCCAGCGGGAACGCGGTGCCCGTCGTGCCCGTGCACGGGAACGCGCACGAGGTGACCGTGTGGTAGATGTTCGCGAACGCGTCGGCGTTGGTGAACCGCACCTTGGAGCCCTTCGGTGCCGTCGGCAGACCGGTCATGTTGATGGTCGAGAGGTCGCCCGGGGCGTAGAGGAAGTCGGCGATGGCCACCCGGTCGGTCGCGACGCCCCGACTGGCGGTGATGGTGCCGCTCGGCCCGCCGAAGTTGTCGTTCTCGGCGAGGTGACCGTGGGTCACCACGCCCTTGTCGCAGAGCCGCCCGGCCGGCACGCCGCCCGATGCGCATTCGGGGGACGCGTCGGGCTCGGCGACGAACGGATCGACGCCTGGGGCCTGAGGGTTGCCGTTGGCGTCGTTGGGCACGAAGAGCCCCACGGCGATGCCCATGTCCTCGTACGTGCTCTGCAGCGTGGTGTCGTACGTCGCGTTGCTCCGCATGACGTCACCGGGCTTCACGTGCACGCCCCAGAAGGGCAGGCCGACGACCTTCATGGAGAAGTCCCACGAGTTGGGAGGCCCGCCCGGTTGGGTGGGATCGGTGCGGTCCCAGTACACGGCCTCGCCTGTGTAGATCCGCTTGGCCTCGTCGCCCCGGACCACGTCGATGTCGTTGGTGAGCCCGCCGGGATGGAGGTGGCCACCGAGGCCGATGAGGGTTCCGCCATTGAAGGCCTGGCCGCCGAACTGGAGCCCGTTCAGCGCGAGGTCCTTGCCCTTGCCGTTGCCGGGCTGGCCTTGGCCGGTGAACTCCTGGCCGTAGGGGTCGAAGCCGGCGCACTGCTCCTTCGGCCACGTGCACGTGCCGTCGTCACCACCGAAGGGTCGCTGCACGTTGAAGACGGGGTAACCGCTGGGCCGGACGTCGAGCCACATCGGGTAGGCGGGCTTGAGATCGAGGGCCTCGGCTTTGGCCTGGGGCACGAGGTCGACCTCGTAGGTGATGTAGACGGTCTGCGGTTGCTGCACGGCGCTGTGCACCATGTAGAGCAACACCCACTCATCGGTGGCCTTGACCGGGAGCCCGTACCCCTTGGGCCAGGGGAAGAGGGTCTTCTCCTCGCCCGCCGCCGCGAAGGCGCTGTTGCCGTAGGACGGCACCGAGAGCCACGTCCCGTGGTGCAGGTGGATCTGTTCGATGGGCGGCACCGTGCCGTCGACCCGCACCAGGTCAGGCTTGAACCGGACGATCGTTCCGTTCTGGAGCGGCTTCTCGATGGTGACCGGACCGACCAGGACGTCGTTCTGGCCCGGCCTGATCACGATGGGGCCGTAGCTGAACTTCAGCCGATGGCAGTCGCCGGGGTAGCGCTCGAACTCCGGGCCCTGCCAGCCCTCCCGGGCGTACTGGCTGCTCTCGTGGGCGTTGCCGGGCTCGGGTAGGCAGTTGCCAGCGGTGATGTCCGCCGCGAAGTTGGGCTCGGGCAGGGGTGGGCCTGCCGCTCTCGCCGCGGCAAGGGGGGCAGCCACGAGGACCGCGGCGATGACGAGGACACGACGACGACGGCGACGCACGGCAGCTCCCGGAAGCTTTTTGTTGACTGGTGTGTCAGCGTCTGAATTGGACGGGGGAGGTCGGATTCCTCCCCAGTGTCCGAATTACTACTCCGGGTGGTCGGCGCTGCTCGTCCGGTGACGTCGCGTGACCGCCGGGTTGTAACAGACGCCTTTCATGCCCAGCATCTGGGCGGGGACGCACAGGTTGGAGTTCTCGCAGGCCGCGTGCGCCGTCGGGTCGTCGCCGAGGATGCGCGCCGCCAGGTCGGCCTCGGCGTAGAAGGGACGGCCGATGCCGACCATGTCCGCGTCGCCGGCGTCGAGAATGCCGTGGACCTCGCCGGCCGACCGGATGCCGCCGACGGCGAAGACGGGAATGCCGACCCGCCGCTTGGCCGCGGTGAAGAGGTCGCGATTCCACACCGGCTCGAACGGGTTGCGCCAGCCCCCGACCAGGTAGCCGGCCATGAGCACCCATCGCCGGCGCCGGGTGGGCGCGGCGGTGCGCAGCCGCTTCTGCATGGCCGGGTTCTTCCACAGGGACCGGGGCACACCGCCGCGCGACAGGGTCGTGTCCGGGAACACCGACACCTCGACCGGCGTCACGGAGTGGTAGCCCCATTCCTCGACGAGCTCGCACATGCGCAGGGCGTCGTCGACGGTGGCGTGGTGGGCCAGGGGCGGCGCCTTCTCGGCCGGCACCTTCACCGCGCAGTAGTAGTCGGCGCCCGCGCGCTCGGCGATGCGCTCACGGATGACCCGCAGGATCGACGCCCGCTTCTCGAGGGAGCCGCCGAAATCGTCGTCGCGCCGGTTGTAGAACGGGGAGAGGAACTGGTCGAGGAGCTTGGCGTTGGCCGACGCCAGCTGCACGCCGTCGTAGCCCGCCTCCCGTGCCCACGCCGCGGCATCGCCGAAGCGCACCGCGAGGTCGTGCACCTCCTCGGTGGTCATGGCGTGCACCGGGACGCCCGTGAAGGCGGGCCGGATGGCCCACGGGAGCGGAGACGGAGCGAGCAGCGGTCCCTTGCGCTGCGACGCGTAGGGCTCGTGCCACGCCTCCATGGCGTAGAGGCCGCCGTGGCCGATCTGGATCACGATGGCCGCGCCCTCGCGATGGACGGCGTCGACCATGGGTGCCATCTGCAGCATGCGCTCGCGCGTGTTGACGAGCGACATGCCGGGTGAGGTGCGGCCCTCCTCGGTGATGCAGGAGTTGCCCTGGATGATCATGCCCACGCCGTGGCGGGCGTTCTCGACGAAGTGCTTGGCGTAGCGCGCCGCGGCGTCGTCGCCCGACCCCGCCCCTTCCAGCACCGGCGCGCGGTACAGGCGGTTGCGAACCGTCGTCGTCCCACCGATCTGCAGCGGC
>JBEEFQ010000255.1:0-8211 GCA_041166245.1 Actinomycetota bacterium
CAGGATCCGGCCTCGGGCGAGATGGTCTGGAAGCCGGCCGAGGGCGGCGAAGCCATGTCGGCCGAGGCGTGGGCCGCGGGCGAGGACGGGGCCGAGACGCCCCCCGCCGACGCCGAGGCAACGGCCGAAACCGCCACGGAGAGTGCCCTCGAATCCGAGGCACCCGTCGAGCCCGCGCCCGAGGCACCCGTGTCCGAGGCACCCGTGTCCGAGGCACCCGAGCCCGAGGCACCCGTGTCCGAGGCACCCGTGTCCGAGGCACCCGTGTCAGACGCCCCGGTACCCGAGCCGGCCGAGGACACCGTGGCCGAGGCTCCGGCCCCAGAGACCACGGACGCATAGCGCCCCCCACTCGCACGTGCGTGGGGTGCCGGCGCACCGCACCCCAGGACGCCCTCGTGCGGGTGGTGCGCACTGCCGACGGCGCCCTGCGCCCGGGCCGCACGCTCGAGGGACGGGGGGCGTGGCTGTGCGCCGCCACCGCGGTGGCGTGCCTGGACCTGGCCACCCGCCGGCGGGCCTGGGCCCGGGCCCTGCGCGGCGAGCTGGGACCACTGGCAGTGGCCGAACTGCGCTCCATGCTCCAAACGGGTTCGGAGTAGGCACGCCTGGTGTGCGAGACTGGTCGACCGCGCCGGGGATCGCGCGCGCTCACACGAAGAAGGATTGAAGCAGGACTTGGCAAAGAAGATCCGGGTCTACGAGCTCGCACGAGAGCTGGGCCTCACCAACAAGGAGGCGCTCGACCTCTGCATTGGCCTCGGCATCGGGGTCAAGAGCCACTCGTCGAGCATCGAGGACGCCCAAGCCGACCGCGCCCGTCGCAAGGCCGACCGCGAGGGTCTCCGCCGTGAGGTGTCACCCGAAGAGCCCAAGGCGCCGAAGAAGGGCGCAGCTGCAGCCAAGCCTGCTGGAGACGAGGAGACGCCCGCCCCGGCGGCCCCCGCCGGGCCCACCCAGCCGTCCCGGCTGGTGAGGAGTCGTCCCGCCAGCGAGCAGCCCGACCCCGATCTTCGCCCCGAGCCTCGCATCGAGCCCCGTCCCGCCCCTCGACCCGAGCCCCGGCCTGCGGCGGCCCGCCCCGAGCCCCGCCCGGTCCAGCGACCGGCCGCCGCAACCGGCCCGGTGGCTGGTGCCCCGATGCGCCCACCGCAGCCGCGCGCCGCAGCTCCGGCTGCGCCGAGCGCGCCGCCCCGGCCTGCGGCCCCGCCCGAGACCGCGCCCGCCCCCCCTGGTGACGCGGCCCCGCCCGCCCCGAGTGCTCCCACGCCGACGCCCCGCTCCGCCAGCGGGAAGGCCATCCCGCCGCCTCCTGGCAGCCCGCCCGTGTCGCGCAGCGGAAAGCCGATCCCCCCGCCCCCCGGCATGGGCGGTCGTCCCGCGCCCCCCGGTGGCAGGCCCGCGCCCGGCGGCACCGGTCGTCCCGGCGGCCCCCGACCCGCGCCCGGCGGCGCCAGCCGTCCCAGCACCGGCACCGGTCGTCCTGGTGGCGGCGGTGGAGGCGGAGGGTTCGGCGGCCCGCGCAGCGGCCCCGGTGGCGGTGGCCCCGGCGGCTTCGGCGGTCGACCCGGTGGTGGTCCTGGCGGCGGTCCCGGCGGTGGCTTCCCTGGACGCGGTGGTCCCGGTGGTCGCGGTCGCCCGCCCCAGCGTCGCCGTCGGCGCCGGCGCAGCGAGGACGAGCTCGAGCCCACCCAGCTCACCACCTACACGCCGTCGAACGCGCCCGTTCCCGAGGGCGAGATCATCATCGAGCGCGGCTCGACAGCCCAAGACCTCGGTCCCAAGCTGAACCGCTCGGCGGCCGACGTCGTGCGCTTCCTGCTGCAGCAGGGCGAGATGGTGACGGCGACCATGTCGCTGTCCGACGACGCCATCGAGCTGTTCGCGGCCGAGCTCGGCGCCGAGATCCGTCTCGTCGACCCCGGCGAGGAGAAGGAAGCCGAGCTCCAGGCCCGCTACTTCGAGGACGACGAGATCGCCGAGGAGACCCTGCGGCCCCGTCCGCCGGTGGTCACCGTCATGGGCCACGTCGACCACGGCAAGACGCTGTTGCTCGACAAGATCCGTGAAGCCAACGTCGTCGCGGGCGAGGCGGGCGGCATCACCCAGCACATCGGCGCCTACCAGGCCGAGAAGAACGGCCGTCTCATCACCTTCATCGACACGCCGGGCCACGAGGCGTTCACCGCCATGCGCGCCCGCGGCGCCGAGGTCACCGACGTCGTCGTGCTCGTCGTGGCGGCCGACGACGGCGTCATGCCCCAGACCATCGAGGCCATCAACCACGCCAAGGCGTCGGACGCACCCATCGTCGTCGCCATCAACAAGATCGACCGCGAGAACGCCAACATCGATCGGGTCATGCAGCAGCTGTCCGAGCAGGATCTCGTCCCCGAGGCCTGGGGCGGCGACACCATCACCGTCCCTGTCTCCGCGCTGCAGGGCACCGGCCTCGACGAGCTGCTCGAGCAGATCCTCCTGGTCGCCGACCTCACCGATCCGCCCATCGCTGCCAACCCCGAAGGGCGCGGCCGCGGCGCCGTCATCGAGGCCAACCTCGACACGGGCCGGGGCCCCGTGGCAACCGTGCTCGTGCAGAACGGCACGTTGCGGGTGGGCGATCCCATCGTTGCCGGCGCGGCGTGGGGCCGGGTGCGGGCCTTGATCGACGACAAGGGCGACAACGTCAAGGAGGCCATGCCCTCCACGCCCGTACAGGTGCTCGGGCTCTCGGAGGTGCCGAACGCGGGCGACGAGTTCCGCGTGACCACCGACGACAAGACGGCCCGCACCATCGGCGAGACGCGCGAGCAGCGCTACCGCTTCGCCGGCATGTCCGGCTCGGCTGCGGCCACGGGTGGCGGGGCCAAGCTCGAGGACATCTTCGAGCAGATTCAGCGGGGCGAGACGGCGACGCTGAACCTGGTGCTCAAGGCCGACGTGCAGGGCTCGCTGGAGGCGCTCACCGAGAGCCTCAAGAAGCTCGAGCGCGACGAGGTCAAGCTCAGCTTCGTGCACCGCGCCGTCGGCGGCATCACCCAGTACGACGTGCAGCTGGCGGGCGTTTCCAACGCCACGATCATCGGCTTCAACGTGCGCCCCGACCGCAAGGCCCGCGAGATGGCGGCCGCCGAGAAGGTCGAGATCCGCACCTACGAGATCATCTACCAGGTGCTCGAGGACATCGAGAGCGCCATGCTCGGCCTCCTCGCTCCCGAGTACGAAGAGGTCGTCACCGGCGAGGCCGAAGTCCGCGAGGTCTTCCGGGTCCCGCGTGTCGGCGCCGTGGCGGGCTGTATGGTCCGCAACGGCGTCATCACCCGCGGCTCCAAGGTCCGGTTCCTGCGCGAGGGCGTCATCATCTGGAAGGGCAGCGTCACGTCGCTGCGGCGGTTCAAGGACGACGTGCGCGAGGTGCAGGCCGGCTTCGAGTGCGGCATCGGCCTCTCCGACTTCCAGGACCTCAAGGGCGGCGACATCATCGAGACCTACGAGGACCGGGAGATCCCCCGCACCTAGGAGGCGCGCGTGCACGTCGAAGCGGTGCGCGTCGAACTCTTCCTCCCACATGTGCACTCCCTCAAGGAGAAGCGCGCGGTGATCAAGCCGATCGTCGAAGGGATCCGCCGCCGCTACCAGGCGTCGGTGGCCGAGGTCGACCATCAGGACAAGTGGCAGCGCTCGGCCATCGGCGTGGCCGTGGTCTCCGCGTCAGCCCATCACGCGCGCGAGGTCATGGATGCCATCGAGCGCTTCGTGTGGTCGTTCCCCGAGGTCGAGGTGGTCGCGGTGGAGGAGGCGGATGCTCGTGCCTGACCGGCGTTACCCCCGCACCGCACGCGTCGGCCGTCTGTTGCACGAGATCGTGGCCGACGAGCTCGAGCGCATCACCGCCAATGACGAGAGCCTGCCCCTGGTCACCGTCACCCACGTCGAGGTCGAGGGCGACTTCAGCCGCGCCACCGTGCTGCTGAGCTCGATGGACGAAGCCACCGCCGACGCGCTGCAGGCCCATCGGCCCCGCCTGCAGGCCGCCATCGCCCGCCAGGTGCGGTTGAAGCGCACCCCCCAGCTTTCCTTCCGTGCCGATCCTGCGGTATCCAGTGGGCAACGCATCGAAGAGATCCTCAGGGACCTGAATCAGGGGAATGGCGACGACTGACCTCGACCGGGCCGTAACGGCCATCCGGGACGCCCGCACGCTGGCACTGGCGTGCCACGTGGGCCCCGACGGTGACGCCCTCGGCTCGATGCTGGCGCTGCACCACCTGTGCCGCGCCCAGGGCAAGCCGTCGGTGGCGTCGTGGTCTGAGCCGTTCGTGGTCGCGCCGCACTACGAGTATCTGCCCGGGCTCGACGTCGTCACCAAACCCTTGGACTTCCCGACCGCGCCCGACGTCATGGTCACGTTCGACTGTGGCTCCATGGATCGCCTCGGCGACCTGGCGCCGTCGGCCCGTGCTGCCGGCGAGCTCATCGTGCTCGACCACCACCGTTCCAACGACCGCTACGGCACCATCAACGTCGTCGAGCCCGACGTGGCCGCCACCGCGGTCCTCGTGCGCGAGGTTGCGCGTCGTCTCGACTGGCCTCTCACGCGCGACGCAGCCATCTGTCTCTACACGGGCCTCGTCACCGACACCGGGCGCTTCCAGTACTCGAACACAACACCAGAGGTGTTCGCCATGGCGCAGGAGCTCTCCGAGTTCGACCTGCCCATCGCGGAGATGACGCGTCAGCTCTTCGAAGAGGCCCGCTTCGACTACCTGCAGCTGGTCGCGACCTGCCTCGGGCGAGCGCAGCTCGACCGCGACCTCCGGTTCGTCGCCACGTGGGTGACCGAGGACGACCTGCGCCGCTACGGCGTGGCCATCGAGGAGACCGAGGGCCTCATCGACCTGGTGCGGCGCACGGGCGAGGCCGAGGTCTCCTGCGTGCTCAAGGAGACGCCGGAAGGCATCCGCGTGTCCCTGCGGGCCATCTCGACCGCCGACGTCGGCGCGGTCGCGCAGCGCTTCGGCGGCGGCGGCCACAAGTTCGCGGCGGGCTTCACCGCCCCGGGCTCGGTGTGGCATGTGCTCGAGGCCATCAAGCACGAGATCAGCCAGCAGACTTCTTGACCGACGGCCTCGTCGTGGTGGACAAGCCCGCTGGCTGGACGTCGCACGACGCCGTCGCCCGCTGCCGCAAGGTGTTCGGGCAGAAGAAGGTGGGTCACGCCGGCACCCTCGACCCCGACGCCACCGGCATCCTGCTCGTCGGCCTTGGCCGCGCCACCCGCCTGCTGCGCTTCCTCACCGCGCTGCCCAAGACCTACACGGGCGAGGTGGTGCTCGGCACCGAGACATCGACGCTCGACGCAGCGGGCGAGGTCACGGCGACCCACGTCATGGACGAAGTGACGCTGGAGCAGGCGCAGGCCGCGGCCGCGACCCTCACCGGCGACATCCTGCAGGTGCCACCCATGGTGTCGGCCGTCAAGGTCGGCGGCCAGCGCCTCCACGCGCTGGCGCGCAAGGGCGAGGAGGTCGAGCGTGAGGCGCGCCCTGTCACCGTGCACCGCTTCGACGTCGAAGCGACGGCCGAGGCCGATGTGCTGCGCGTCGAGGTCGAATGCTCGTCCGGCACCTACATCCGCGTGCTCGCCGCCGACCTCGGCCATCTGCTGGGTGGGGGAGCGCATCTGCGCAACCTGCGCCGCACCGCGGCCGGGTCGTACACCGAGGCCGACGCGGTGCCGCTGGAGGAGCTCACCACCGAGCGAACCCTGCCGATGGCGGCGGCCGTGCGCGACTACCCGAGCGTCACGCTGGCGGGCGCGGCGGTGGACGACGTGCGCCACGGCCGCCCCACCGACCTCGACGCGGGGGAGGGGCCGGTCGCGCTGCTCGGCGCCGACGGTGCCCTGGTGGCCGTCTACGAACGGAGCCCAACCGGCCGGGCCCGCGCCGCTGTGGTCGTCGATCCCGCGTAGGCGGCCGCGAGACCAGCCGCTCGCAGCGCGCTGTTCACGCTCACCTCACCGAGGAGACCAGGGGCGGCAACCATGTCGCCGGCGAGGAACACGCCGTTGCCGCGGTCGATGGCAGGACGGTCCCTCCACGTCGTGCCCGGCAGATCGAGGGCGCCCGACTTCCCGTCGATGACAGCGCGCCGCCGCCATGTCTCGCGTTCGCGCCAGGCTGTGTACCCGGCATCCAGAAGCATCTCGATGCGGGCCACGCCGTCTTCGAGCGACTCGTCCTCTCGCAGCCCCATCTGGGCCTGCAACAGGCTGTGACCGTCCGGCGCGAGCGACGGGTCGGGGAGGGAGTAGTTCTCTACCCAGCCGCACTCGTCGAGGTCGGACACGACGAACGGATCGCCGCGGCGGGTCCGCACGCCGACGTCGAGCAGGGCGGTGCGGGCGCTCTCCCAACGCAGGGTCTCGTCGCCGAGGAGTCGTCTCGCCGCGGCCAGGTCGGTGGCCACGATCACCGGCGCGTCCGGCACGGTGTCGAGCACGGTGCCCGTCTCGATGACCACGCCGAGGTGGCGGGCGTGGGCCTCGAGGACGTCGACCATGACCGTCCACCCGCCGATGACGTAGCGGGCGGCGGGCGGCAGCGTGGTGTACACCCGGACGAGCCGCTCCCATACGAACGCGGCCGACAGGCAGCCGGGATCGGCGTCGAAGCTGAACACGCCGGCCGCCGCGCACAGCAGACGGGCGCTGGTTCCGCCCCAGCGCTCGGTCGCCCAGGTGTGGAAGCTCACGTCCACGGGTGCTTCTGCCTTGCGATCGAGGAACGGGCGCACCAAGGCCAGCGGGGGAGTCCGGCGCAGCTCGCCGTCGAGACGGAACCGCAGGCCTTTGAGGGGCGGCTTGGCCACGGGCGGCAGGATGTCGCGCTCGGCGAGGAAGTCCCAGATGGGACCATCGCAGTAGACGACGTGAGGCCCGTAGTTGGCCTTGTAGTCGCCTGACGTGCTGCGGGCCCGGCCTCCGAGCTCGGCATGGGCCTCGATCAGGCGCACGGGCGCCCCGGCCTCGGCGCACGCGATGCTGGCCACCAGCCCGGCCAGTCCGCCCCCGACCACTGTGACGTCATCCATGGGTCCGACCTCCGCGTCGTCGTCTGATCCCACAAGAGGCGGGGAACCTTCCCGAGGTTCCCGCCCTCTTCTGGACGTGGAGGAGCTCGTGCGGCGGGCCCAGCGGGGCGACGGCATCGCCGTCAGCGCGCTCGTCCGCGAGCTCTCGCCGTACATCGGACGCATTTGCGGCGCCATCGCCCTCGACGACGGTGACGACGCCATGCAGGAGGCCTTCATAGCCATCGTGCGCAACCTCCCGTCGCTGCAGGAGCCAGCCGCGGTCTGGGGCTGGGCCCGGCGCATCGCGGTGCGCGAGGCCGTCCGCACTGCCAAGCGACGACCAAGGACTGTTGCCCTCGACGCGACCCTTCCCGCTCCGACTGGCCCGGACAGCGCCGAGGTCATCGACGTGCGAGCCACGCTCGAAGCGCTCGCGCCCGAGCAGCGGGTCATTCTCGTGCTGCGCGACCTCGAAGGCGTGAGCGAGGCCGAGGCCGCAGCGCTCCTCGACGTGGCACCCGGCACGGTGAAGTCGCGGCTGCACCGGGCCCGCGCCGCGTTCAGGCGGAGGTGGGAAGCATGAGCGACTGGCCCGTCGCCACCCTGGATCCGGTGCAGCGCCTACGCGTCATGGCGGCCGCCCTGCCCGGCACCGGCCTCGTCGAGCGGGTGCTCGATGCGCCGTACGACGACGTGACCGCAATGTGGGACGACCTCGAGACGAGCGTGCCCGACCTCGACCCCATCGTGCGATCGGTGCGCATCCTCCGCCGCGACGGCGACCGGCTGCGCATCGAGGCCCGACAGATGCTGATGCCGGTCCCCGTGCAGTTCGACGTCGAGCTGCTGCCCGGCTGGTGCTGGATGCAGTCGCGCCTCTACGTGGTGGGCATGGCCGCCGTTCCAGTTGGTGACGACCGCACCCATTACGCCCACCTCGAGGGCGCTCCGTGGCGCATCGCCAGGTTGGCCCGCCCGCTCATGCGCCGGCTGGTGCGGCTCGACGTCGCCGGTGTGGAACGCGTGGCCCAGGAGCGCCGTCGCTAGCCTCGACCTCGATGAAGGTCATCACCGACCCGGCGTCGGCACCGCCGCTGCCCGACGGAACGGTCGTCACCATCGGCGCCTACGACG
>JBEEFQ010000256.1:0-8059 GCA_041166245.1 Actinomycetota bacterium
CTCAAGGACGTGGCCGGGATGCTGCGGTCCTTCCACTACGCGTCGCAGGTGGCGCTGTTCGAGCGGGACCAGGGCGAGCGCGAGGCGCTGGCGCCTGTCGCGATGGCGTGGGAAGAGCGGAATCGCCAGGCGTTTCTCCGGGGGTACAGGGAAGCAAAGGGGATCGACGACCTGCTGCCTACCGACGAGGAGGCGTTTCGCGCCGTGCTGCTGGCATTCGAGCTCGACAAGGCGGTGTACGAGCTGGCCTACGAGCGGGACCACCGCCCTGACTGGACGCACATCCCGCTGCAGGCCATCCGGCGGACGGTGGGCTCGTGACCCCCGCGTCGACCCCCACCACCAAGGCGGCCGTCACCGACCTGGTGGCCGGCCGTCACGGCGACCCCCACCAATTGCTGGGTTTTCATGAAGGGATTGTGCGGGCCTATCGCCCCGGCGCCGCCTCGATGGAGATCGAGCTGGCTGACGGCAAGACGGTGGAGATGACGCGGGTGCACGACGGCGGCCTGTTCGAGGCCGGGGTGCCCGAGGCCGCGTCCTACCGGCTGCGGGCCACCTATACCGACGGCACGGTGGTCACGTTCGACGACCCGTACCGGTTCTGGCCCACGGTCGGCGAGGTCGACCTGCATCTCTTCGGTGAGGGCAAGCATCACCGGCTGCACCAGTTCATGGGTGCGCATCGGCGTGTGCACGAGGGCGTGGCCGGCGTCTCGTTCGTCGTGTGGGCGCCGAACGCGCGTGCCGTGCGCGTCGTCGGCGACTTCAACCTGTGGGATGGCCGGGTCCACCCGATGCGCACGCTCGGGTCGTCGGGCGTGTGGGAGCTGTTCGTCCCCGACGTGGCGGTCGGCGCGCGCTACAAGTTCGAGCTCGTCACCGCCCAGGGCGACCTGGTCCTCAAGGCCGACCCCTACGCGTTTGCTACCGAGGTGCCGCCCGAAACGGCCAGCGTCGTCACCGAGCCGGCGTACGCGTGGAGCGACAGCGGGTGGATGTCAGCGCGGGACGGAAGGGATTGGCTGCACGAGCCGATGTCGACCTACGAGGTGCACCTCGGGTCGTGGCGCCAGGGCCTCTCCTACCGCGAGCTGGCCGAGCAGCTGCCCGCGTACGTCGAGGACCTGGGTTTCACCCACGTCGAGCTCATGCCCGTGGCCGAGCATCCCTTCGGCGGATCGTGGGGATACCAGGTCACGTCGTACTACGCACCCACGTCGCGGTTCGGCACCCCGGATGACTTCCGTGCCCTCGTCGACGCCTTCCATGCGCGCGGCATCGCGGTGATCGTCGACTGGGTGCCGGCCCACTTCCCCCGCGACGAGTGGGCGCTCGCCCGCTTCGACGGCACCGCGCTGTACGAGCACGAGGACCCCCGCAAGGGCGCCCACCCCGACTGGGGCACGCTCGTGTTCAACTTCGGCCGCAACGAGGTGCGCAACTTCCTCATCTCCAACGCCCTGTACTGGATGGAGGACTTCCACATCGACGGGCTGCGCGTCGACGCCGTCGCGTCGATGCTCTACCTCGACTACTCCCGCAAGGCGGGGGAGTGGATCCCCAACGAGCTCGGCGGCCGTGAGAACCTCGAGGCCGTCGCCTTCCTGCGGGAGACCAACGAGATCGTCTACGGCGAGCACCCGGGCGCCATGATGATCGCCGAGGAGTCGACGGCGTGGCCCGCGGTGTCGCGGCCCGTCTACGTGGGCGGGCTCGGCTTCGGCTTCAAATGGAACATGGGGTGGATGCACGACACGCTGCACTACTTCCAGCGCGACCCCGTGCACCGGCGCTACCACCACGACAACCTCACCTTCGGGCTGCTCTACGCGTTCACCGAGAACTTCGTCCTGCCCCTGAGCCACGACGAGGTCGTGCACGGGAAGGGATCGCTGCTGGGCAAGATGCCGGGCGACCCTTGGCAGCAGCGGGCCAACCTGCGCTCCCTGCTGGCGTGGATGTGGGCCCATCCCGGCAAGGAGCTGCTGTTCATGGGCATCGAGCTGGCCCAGCCCTCGGAGTGGAACCACGACGCCAGCCTGGAGTGGGACCTGCTGCAGCGCCCCGAGCACCAAGGCGTGCAGGAGTTGGTGCGTTGTCTCAACCGCGTGCAGCGGGAGCAGCCCGCGCTCTACGAGCGGGACGCGACCGAGGACGGCTTCCAGTGGATCGACGCCAGCGACGTCGACGGCAACGTGCTGTCGTTCCTGCGCCGCTCCGCGGGCGGCTCCGACGTCATAGCGTGCGTGGCCAACCTGTCACCGGTTCCCCGGCACGGCTATCGCGTCGGACTCCCGGCGGGCGGGCCCTGGCTCGAGGTGCTCAACACCGACGCGGCCGCCTTCGGCGGCAGCGGCGTCGGCAACGGCGGGTCGGCCCACGCCGGCAATGACCCCTGGCACGGCCAACCCGCATCCGCGGAGCTCACCCTCCCGCCCCTCGGCGTGATCTGGCTCCGCCCGGGAGACTGACCCCCCTCTCGTTCTTTGGCGCGTCAGCCCGACATATTCGGGGCTACGCGCCAAAGAACGAGTGGGGTCAGGTGCTGGCGCAGTTCCTCGTGCCGCCGGGGGGCTTGTAGGCGAAAGAGGCAAGGCTGGTGCCGTCGGTGTCCTTGGGCGGGTGCGAGGTCGAGTACGAGAAGGGGAGGTCCTTGCTCGCGCCGTTCTCGATGACGGTGCCGGCGGCGCCGGTCACCGCGACGTCCTCGATCGTGCCGTCCTGCGACGTGAGGCGCACCACGAGCGACGTGAGCTCGATGGCCTTGCCCGTGTTGTTGGTGACTGTCACCGGGCCCGAGTATTTGTAGGGGTTCGGCGGCGGATCGGTCCCGGTCACGACCAGATGCGCGCTGGCCGCCGCGGTGCCGGTGCCGCAGGCTGGATCGCTCGGCTGGCCAGGAGTGGTCGTGGCGGGGCGGATGGACGTCTCCGTCGAGGTCTGGGTCGCCGGGGCCGACGCCCTGACCGTCGTCGTCGTCCTGGCCGCGCCCGCGGCTGCCGTCGTGGTCGTGGTCGCTGACGTCGTCGTGGTCGTGTCCTCGCTCGTCGTCGTGGTGTCCTCGGTCGTCGAGGTCGTGGTCCGCACGGTGGACGACGTGGTGCTGGCGGTCTCGTTGCCGTCGTCACCCGCCCGTCCGACGAGCACGCCCACCCCGAGGGCGAGCAGCACGGCCGGCAGCAACACCCACACGTTGACGCGTCGCATGTTCCCCAGCTTTCGCCTGACGGGCTCCCCATCGTCCCCGGTCGCCAAGGGTAAGTCACCACGCTCCGCGCGTAAAGTCCTACGTCCCGGACTCCAGCTGGGCCTTGAGCCGGCGCAGGTTGGTGCGCCAGACGTGGCGGAGCACCGGGCGGGCGACGAGGCCGGCCAGGGGCCCGCCCACCCACCATGGGAACCGCAAGCGCTCGTCCCACGTGAAGCGGGTACGCCCCCGCCTGGCCCGGCGCACGGTGAAGCGGCCACGCCCCGTCACGACCCCCTGGTGGGCGATGCCGATGACCCGACCTGGGCGCCACTCGGTGACCTCCATGCGGTCCGTCATGCGCAGCGGACCGACCCGCGTATCGCAGTCGAAGGCGGTGCCGACGCCCTCACGGCGGTCGGACAGGAAGCGGATCGCCACCGCGTCGCGCATCCAGGTGGGGTGCGACCCGATGTCGCGGACGACGGCCCACACGCGGCGGGGCGGGGCCTCGATGACCGTCGTCGTCCGGATCCTGGTCATGAACGCGAGGTTAAGGTCTCCCGCGTGCCTGTCCGTGGCCAGCAGCGCCGCGCCCTGACCCGCTACCTGCGCCGCCAGGTCCGCGCCTACTCGCGTCAGTACCGGCCCGTGCTCGACCGGGCCTTCCGCGACGGCCGCAGCGGGATCGACCTCGCCACGGTGCCGATCACCCGCTGGGAGGACGTCAAGGACCCACGTCCGTTCGTGCTCCACCCCGACTACCAGTCGATCACCCGCTTCGGCGAGCCCCGGCTGGCGGCCAAGGTCATCTGGGCGCGCTTGACCGGGGGCACGGTCCGGCTCAACCGCACCCTCTTCGATCCCATGTACAAGCCCATCCACTGGCTGATGGCGGACGGGGTGCCTGTCGGCTACTCGCACGCCGACCTCGAGCGACTGGCCGAGCTCGGGTGGCACTGGCTCGAGAGCGCCCAGGTCAAGGGCACGGACGTGATCGTGAGCGTCCTGCCGCCGGGCCCGTCGCTCGGTTACTGGGAATTGGTTCTGGCGGCGAGGAAGGCGCGCCTGTCGGCGGTCTTCCTGCAGCCCGACGCGCTGGTCGCGCAGGTCGCGCGCCTGCACCCCACCGTGCTGGCGGGCCGGCCCCAGGACCTGGAGCGCATCCTCGGGGGTCCGCCCGAGGACCTGTCGAGCGTGCACACGGTGCTCGCCGTCGACGGGCCGCTGTCCGCCGAGCAGCGCCGGCGCCTCGAGGCGGGTCTCGCCGAGGAGGGCGCCACGGTGCTGTCGGCCTGGGCTGCGCCCGGCGTGCGGTCGCTGTGGACCGAGTGCCGGGGCCACACCGGCCTGCACACCTCGCCCGCGGCCGAGTACGTGGAGGTCGTCGACGGGGAGGTCGTGTGGACGGCCATCGGTTGGTCGGGAAGCGTCTTCGTGCGCCTGGCCACCGGCGTCAGGGGCACGCTGGTGCGGGGCACCTGCGAGGGGTGCGGGCGCGCGACGCCCCGTGTGGTCGGCCGTGCCGCGGCCACGTCGACGCCGCGGCGCCGCCCCGAGCCGGCACTCGAGCTCCTCGAGGCCGAGGCCGAGATCGAGGAGGTCGATGAGGTCGAGGAGGTCGAGGAGGAGGAGGCCTACGTCGAGGCCGAGGCCGTCGAGGAAGAGCAGGTCGAGGAGGTCGCACCGGAGCCCGAACCGGAGCCGGCTCGGCCCGCACCGGCCAGCAACGGTGCGCCCGCGTTCGCCCGGCTGCTCGACAGTCACCCGGGTGTGGCCGTCTGGCAGGTCGAGCTGCGCACGGTGGGCGACGCCGAGGAGCTGCTCGTCTTCTTCAGCCCTGCAGGGGCCGACGGCCCGGTGCCCGTGCTCACCGACCTGGCGGAGGCGGTGGCCGTCACCCAGTTCGTCGTGCTCCCAGAGGAGGAGCTCCACGATCGGCTGGCGCGCCACGACGACCGCCAGGTCGTCGACCTTCGCTGAGACCAGCTCGGTCAACCGGGCCACTTCTCGACGGTCGAGGGTCAGATGATGCGGATCACGTCGAAGCGGTGCAGCTCGAACCCCCACATGAGCGCCAGCCCGACTGGGATCAACCAGACCGGCAGGGTGACCGTAGGTCGTGCACGGAACACGAGGACGGCTATTGCCGCGACGACGGCGATGATCCCGGCCGGGTTCGTGGCCAGCGCCTCACCGATGTCGAGGCGGACCGCGGCGGTCACGCTCGTCGTCATCCCGCAGAGAGGGCACGGCACGCCGGTGAGACTGCGCAGGGGACACGGGATGCCGACGGGATGCGACATGGTGGCCCGCACCGCGGCCCCCGCCAGCATGAGGCCCGCCGCGGCCCTGACATCCGACAGCTCGACGACCGTGGCCCGGCGGGCCACTGCGGGGAGCATCGCCGCGGACTGTAGCCCTGGCTACTCCCGCACGCGTTTGGCAGCGAGCGCCCGTTCGAGGAACGTCTCGTCGGCCAGGTCGTCATCAGGTGTCGCCACCTTGGGCCGTAGTCGCCCGGCCAGTTCGGCCGCCAGCTTGGCCCTGGCCTGCGGCACGAGCGTCGTGCGTCGCTCGAGGAACCGGCGCACCGTCGCGACCTCGTCACCGGTGAGGCCGGTGGCGTCCCATCCCTCGACGTCGGTGTCGGCGACGGGCGGGTGGGCGGCGCTCGTCCAGTCCGACGCGGCCTTGGCTGCGGCCGTGCGCTCCCGCACGACGAGCGTGCCCGCGGCCAGATCGCCGAGGCGCTGGTTCCGTTTGGTGGCGACGATGGCGACGATGCCGACGAAGTAGCTGCCGGGCAGGATGTCGATGAGCCGCAGCACGTTGCGGATGGCGCTGGTGATGAAGCGCACCGGCGCGCCGCCCGAGGTCACGACGCGCAGCCCCGTCACCCGCTTGCCCGGCGTGCGGCCGGATGCCAGGGTCTCGAAGGAGATGTCGTACCCGATGAACACCGAGAAGGCGGCCACCACGGTGAGCGCGGCCACCAGGCCCGAGTCGGGAGCGGCGGCCGCGATCAGCCCGATCCCGAGCACGAGCAGCACCTGGATGGTGGTGTCGATGACCGCGGCGATGAACCGGGAGCCGACCCCGGCGAGCGGAAGGTCCAGCGTCACGCCCTCGGGCGTGACGATCGACGTGTGGTCGTACATGCAGCCATGACGGTAGACCGCTTCACCGCCGGTCGAGTCGAGCGCTGGGCCCGTCTCGACGAGCTCGTGCGTCAGGCCAAGCGCCGGCCTGAGCGGTTGGGGCCTGAGCAGGTGCGCCAGCTCGGTTCGCTCTACCGCTCAGCCGCCGCCGACCTGGCGGTGGCCCGTCGTCGCTTCCCGACAGATCCTGTGGTGGGACGGCTCGAGGCGCTGGTGGCCCGAGGCCGTCACCTCGTCTATGACGCGTCGTCCACGCGCGGATCGCTGCGCCACTTCCTGACCACCGGCTATTGGCAGCGGGTGCGCGAGCGACCCGTGCTCCTTGCCGCCGCGGCCGGGCTGCTCTTCCTGCCGGGCTTGCTGTGCATGGTGTGGGCCCTCAACGACCCCGGTGCGGCGGCCGGGCTCGTGCCCGCCGAGTACCGGTCGGTCACCGAGCCCATGCCCGGCGGCTCGCTGGGCCTGTCGAGCGACACGAGCACGGCCCTGTCGGCCCAGATCTTCACCAACAACATCAGGGTGGCGTTCCTGGCCTTCGCGGGCGGCGCCACCCTCGCGATCGTCACCATGTTCGTGCTCGTGTTCAACGGCGTGTTGTTCGGCGCCATCCTCGGCCTGGCCGTCGGCAGCGGCAACGGCGAGCGCTTCGTCGAGCTCGTTGTCGCCCACGGCGTGCTCGAGCTCTCGTGCATCGCGGTGGCGGGGATGGCGGGCATGCGCATGGCGTGGGCCGTGGTCGACCCCGGCCATCGGCGCCGGGCCGTGGCCTTCCGCCACGAGGCGGGGCGCGCCGTCGAGGTCGCGCTCGGCACCGCCCTGTGCCTGATCGTCGCCGGCATCGTGGAGGGCTTCGTCACGCCGGCCGGCTTCGGGGTCGTGGCCAACTCCGTGGTCGGCGTCGCCCTCAGCGCCGCCTACTGGGCGCTCGTCGTGTTCAGAGGCGCGCCCGACCCTTCAACCTGAGATAGGCCTGTACGCACGCGACCGCAAGGGACGACGGGTGGGCCTCGACCACGCGCGCGCCGGCCGATTCGATGCTGCGCACCGCCGCGGCCCGGTCGGCGAGCACCTCCACGGCGACCGCGGTCGCGTAGGCGTCCACCGGCCGCACGGGCGGGGTCGTCGTGATGGCGGTGAGGTCGGGATCGGCCGCGCTGACGACGACGACCGCGTGGCGCCGGGCCAGCACCGGAACCGCCTCCACCAGCGGCTGGGCCGCCGCCTGCTCGAGCAGGTCGGTGAAGACCATCACCAGCGACCGCTTCCCGCCGCCGACGCTGCGGAAGGCGAGCTCGTAGTCGCTGTCGACCGGGTTGGGCTCGAGGGCGAACAACGCCTCGATGACGGCCGAGCCGCCCCGCCGCCGCGGCGCGAGGTGGGCGCGCACCGTTCGGTCGAAGGCGAGGGTGCCGCACCGGTCGCCGAGCTCGTCGGCCACCAAGGCCACGGCCGCGACCGCGTCGAGGGCGGCATCGAGCCGGTCGCGGTGCTGCTCCAACGGGGCGGCCATGAGCCGGCCTGTGTCGACAGCGAGGACGATGTCGCGGTCCTGGTCGAGGCGGTACTGGTTGCTGATCGGCCGCTGCAGTCGCGCTGTCGCCTTCCAGTTGACCTGGCGGATGTCGTCGTCGGGCGAGTACTCGCGCACCGACTCGAACTCCGTCCCCAGTCCGAGGGGGCCACGCCGGCGGAGCCCTTCGTCCCGGAA
>JBEEFQ010000257.1:0-7762 GCA_041166245.1 Actinomycetota bacterium
GGAAGTCCCTGCTCGACGTCTCGTAAGCGAACTCGCCCGCTTTATCGTCAGGGGTGACCGTAAAGCGGGCGAGTTCGGCTGGGGATAGCGTCCGGCCCTCATGGAAGACCTGGAGATACCGGTCGGGAAGATGACGTTCTCGGCCCGGGCCGCAGGCCCGGCCGACGGGCGGCTGGTGGTGCTGCTCCACGGGTTCCCGCAGACGTCGTGGTCGTGGCGGGGCCAGCTCGATGCGCTGGCCGAAGCGGGGTACCGGGCAGTCGCTTTTGACCAGCGCGGGTACTCGCCCGGGGCGCGCCCGGAGGGCACCGAGCACTACAAGCTCGACCATCTCGTGGCCGACGTGATCGCGGTCGCTGACTCGATGGGCGGGCACCGGCTCGATCTGGTGGGCCACGACTGGGGCGGCGCGGTGGCGTGGCAGACGGCGGGTCGCTACCCCGCCCGACTGCGATCGCTCACCGTCGCGTCGACGCCCCACCCGGGGGCGTTCACGTCATCGTTGTCGGCCGGCGGCGGGCGCGGTGGCGGGGGCGACCAGGCGCAGCGCTCGTCGTACATGGAGTTCTTCCAGCAGCCCGAGGTGCCGGAGCAGATGTTCCTCGCCGACAACGCCACCGGGCTTCGCGGCCTGTATCAGGCGAGCGGTCTGCCGGGTGACGTGGAGGAGTACGTGCGCGTCCTCACCCAGCCCTACGCCATGACGGCCGCCCTCAACTGGTATCGGGCCGCATCCATAGGCGATGTCGAGGGCATGGGCCCCATCACCACCCCGACCCTGTACGTCTGGAGCGACAACGACGTCGCGCTCGGGCGCGACGCAGCCGAGGCCACGGCGGCTCACGTGCAGGGGCCGTACCGCTTCGAGGTCCTCGAGGGCATCAGCCACTGGATCGCCGAGGAGGCGACGGACTGCTTCAACGCGCTGCTCCTGGAACACCTCGCCAGCACTGACTAGGTCGAACGGAAGGCACGGAACGGCCCGAACGGACGATGGCGGACGCCCTCCGTCCTCTCTACCGTGGAATGACACGGCGCAGCAGCAGGAGGTGGGTTGGTGCGAGCCACGGCGCGTCGGCGCCGCGTTTCCGGGCACCAGCCCGGGCGAGAAGCAGAGGAGCGATTCCGCGCCCTCGTGCAACACGCCCCGGACATCATCGCCCTCTTCGACCGCGACGGCGTGCTGACCTACGCCAGCCCCGCCCTGACGCACATCCTCGGGTACGACCCCGACGCGCTCATGGGTCTGGCGAACCCCGAGACCGTTCACCAAGAGGACTTCGACGCCGTCGCAATGGGGTTCGATCGGGCCATGGGCGCGCCGAGCGCGCCGGTTGCCGTGGCGTTCCGGGCCCGGGCGGCCGACGGCTCGTACCGCAACCTGGAGGCGACGTTCACCAACCTGTTCGACGTCCCGTCGGTCGCGGCAATGGTGATCAACGCGCGCGACGTGACCGAGCGGGCGGTGGCGGCCGAGGCCTTGCTCCACCAGGCCCTGCACGACTCGCTCACCGACCTGCCCAACCGCTCGCTCTTCCTCGACCGCGTCAACCACGCCCTCGCTCGCGCCGCCCGCAGCGGCGCAGGTGTGGCCGTGCTCTTCCTGGACCTCGACGACTTCGCCTCGGTCAACCGGGCCTTTGGCCGCCATGGCGGCGACGAGGTGCTGATCGCGGTGGCCGGGCTCCTCGAGTCCGCGGTGCGCAGCGGCGACACCGTGGCGGCCCTCGGCGGCGACGAGTTCGTCGTGTGCTGTGAGGCGGTGAGTGACGAGGCCGAGGCCAAGGCCCTCGCCGACCGCCTGGTGTCGGCGACGTCCGTGCCGTTCGGGGCGGACGGGCGCCAGCTCCAGGTCACCGCCAGCATCGGTATCGCCCTCTCGGGACGCGACGGCACGGACACGGCGGATTCCTTGCTGCGCGACGCGGACGCGGCCATGTACCAGGCCAAGCAGCGGGGCAGGAACCGGTCCGAGGTGTTCGACCCGGCGCTCCGCGCACGGGCGGCAGCCCGATCCGACGCCGCCACCGCGTTGCGCCAGGGCCTGGAGGACGGCGAGATCTCCGTGCACTACCAACCGGTCGTCTCTGTTGCCACGGGCCGGGTCGTCGGGGTGGAGGCCCTGGCCCGTTGGTTCCACAACGGCGCCTTCGTGCCCCCTGTCGACTTCATCCCCGTCGCCGAGGAGTCGGGACTGATCCGCGCCCTCGGATCCCGTGTTCTCACGACCGCGTGCACCGAGACCGCGGCGTGGAACGACGCCAACCCCGACCAGCAGTTGACGGTCGCCGTCAACCTGTCCGTGCATCAGCTGGGGCGGGGCGTGGAGACCGTCGTCCACGCCGCCCTCGCCGAGTCGCGCCTCGACCCGGAGCGACTCTGTCTCGAGATCACCGAATCGGCGCTGGCCGAGGACGCCGACGCGGTCGGTGTCGCGCTGTCCGCCCTCAAAGAGCTCGGCGTGCGCCTCAGCGTCGACGACTTCGGCACCGGCTACTCCTCGCTCCTGTACCTGCGCAGCTATCCCATCGACGCCCTCAAGATCGACCGCTCGTTTGTCGGCGGGATGGAGGAGAGCGACGCGGACGCCGCCATCGTCGAAGGCGTCATTCGGCTCGCGCACGCCCTCGGCCTCGAGGCGGTTGCCGAGGGTGTCGAGACCGCAGGCCAGCGGGCCCGGTTGCAGGCCCTCGGTTGCGAGCTGGGGCAGGGCTACCTCTGGGCCCGCCCCATGGCGCCCGAAGCTCTTGCCTGCTGGCTGGAGACGGCGTCGGAGGCTGCAACACTGGCGGGGTGACCGCAGCTTTCACCCTGACCGACGAGCAGCGCGAGTTCCGCAGCGTCATGCGGCAGTTCTGCGAGGACAAGATCGCGCCCCGGGCCGCTGAGGTGGATCGCAACGCCGAGTATCCGTGGGACAACTTCGAGGCGGTCAAGGCCATGGACCTGCCCGCCCTCGGCCTGCCGGAGCAGTACGGCGGCAGCGGTGCCGACCACGTCACGCAGGCGATCATGGTGGAGGAGCTGTCGCGTGTGTGCGCGTCGACCAGCCTCATCGTGCTCATCTCCAAGCTCGGCATGATCCCGGTCATGAACTGGGGGAGCGACGAGCTCAAGCAGCAGTACCTGCCGAGGGTCGCGGCGGGTGAGCTGCAGTGCTCGTACTGCCTCTCCGAGCCCGACGCCGGTTCCGACGTGGCGTCGATGAAGACCCGCGCCGTGCGCGACGGCGACGACTACGTCCTCAGCGGCACGAAGTACTGGATCACCAACGCCGGCATATCCGACACCTACACCGTGTTCGCCAAGACCGACCCCGACGCCGGTCATCGGGGCATGAGCTGCTTCCTCGTGGAGAAGGACTGGCCCGGCTTCCGCATCGGCAAGCTGGAGGAGAAGCTCGGGGTGCGGGGAAGCCCCACCGGCGAGGTCATCCTCGACGACGTCCGCGTGCCGGCCACCCATCGCATCGGCGAAGAGGGCCAGGGCTTCTACGTCGCCATGTCGACCCTCGATCGCAGCCGTCCGACCATCGGTGCCCAGGCCGTCGGTATCGCCCAGGGCGCCCTCGACTATGCCGTCGGCTACATGAAGCAGCGCCAGCAGTTCGGCAAGCCCATCGCCGAGTTCCAGGGCCTGCAGTTCATGGTGGCCGACATGGCCATGAAGATCGAGGCGGCGCGCGGCCTCGTGTACCGCGCCTGCGCCATGGTCGACAGCGGCGACGCCGAGTTGACCATGGCGGGCGCCATGGCCAAGTGCATGGCCTCCGACGTCGCCATGTCGGTGACCACCGACGCCGTGCAGCTCCTCGGCGGCTACGGCTACACCAAGGAGTTCCCCGTCGAGCGCTACATGCGCGACGCCAAGATCACTCAGATCTACGAGGGCACCAACCAGGTGCAACGGGTCGTGATCAGCAAGCGACTGCTGGGTTAGTGGTGTTCCACAACCGCGTGACCGAGGCGTTGGGCGTCGAGATCCCCATCGTGCAGGCGCCCATGGGGTGGATCGCGCGTGCCCAGCTGGCGTCGGCCGTCTCCAACGCAGGCGGGCTCGGGATCATCGAGACGTCCTCCGGCGAGCTTGACGTCATCCGCGGCGAGATCAAGAAGATGGCCGACCTCACGGACAAGCCCTTCGGCGTCAACATCGCCCAGGCCTTCGTGCGCGACGAGTCCATCGTCGAGTTCGTTGCCGAGCAGGGCGTGAAGTTCGTGACCACGTCGGCCGGTAGCCCCATGAAGTACACCGCCGCGCTGAAGGCGGCGGGGCTCACGGTCTTCCACGTCGTCCCGACGCTGCGGGGAGCGCTGAAGGCGGTGGAGGCCGGTGTCGACGGGCTCATCGTGGAAGGCGGCGAAGGGGGTGGTTTCAAGAACCCGCGTCCCGTCGCCAGCATGGTGCTCCTGCCCTTGGTGGCATCGAAGGTCGATGTGCCGATCATCGCTGCGGGCGGGATGGTCGATGGGCCGACCATGGCAGCCGCGCTCGCCCTCGGGGCCGAGGGCGTGCAGATGGGCACGCGCATGGTGTCGGCCCGCGAGTCGCCCGTTCACCAGAACTGGAAGCAGGCCATCCTCGACGCGGCTGAGACCGACACGGTCTTCCTCAACCAGCACACGTCGCCCGCGCTCCGGGCCCTGCGCACGGCCCGCACCGAGGGCTACGAGTTCGACACCGGATCCAACGCCATGGAGCTGTTCGGCGACGCCATGGCGCTGTACTTCGGCGGCGACATGGAAGCGGCCATCGCGCTGGGCGGCCAGGTGGCGGGCCGCATCGACGAGGTGCGGCCCGTCGCGGAGATCATCCGCGAGTGCGCGGACGAATGCCTGGAGGTCCTCGGCCGTCTGGCCGATTCGTATCTGGCTGACTGACGAGGAGGAGAGTGTGACGCTCAACCCCATGCAGGAGGAGCTGTGCCGGCAGAGCCAGTGGGACTTCTCGCACCTACGGGCTCTGTTCATCAACTGCACGCTCAAACGGTCACCCGAGCAGTCCCACACCCAGGGCCTGGCCGACATCTCCATGGAGATCATGCGCCGTCAGGGTGTGTCGGTGGAGGTGGTGCGGGCCGTCGATCACGACATCGCCGTCGGGGTATGGCCCGACATGACCGAGCACGGCTGGGAGCGCGATGCGTGGCCCGCCCTCTTCGAGCAGGTCATGGCGGCCGACATCCTCGTGCTCTGCACGGCCATCTGGCTGGGTGAGAAGACCTCGGTGTGCACCCAGGTGATCGAGCGCCTGTATGGCAACAGCCACCTGCTCAACGACGCCGGCCAGTACGCGTACTACGGGCGGGTGGGCGGCTGCCTGGTCACCGGCAACGAGGACGGCGCCAAGCACTGCGCCATGAACGACCTCTATTCACTGCAGCACCTCGGCTATGTGATCCCGCCCCAGGCCGACGCGGCATGGCTCGGCGAGGCAGGCCCTGGGCCTTCGTACCTCGACCCCGGGTCGGGCGGGCCGAGAACGACTTCACCAACCGCAACACCACGTTCATGACGTGGAACCTGCTCCACGTGGCGCGCATCCTCAAGGACGCGGGCGGGATCCCCGCCCACGGCAATCAGCGCTCAGCCTGGGACGCCGGATGCCGCTTCGACTTCGACAACCCCGAGCACCGGTAGCAGCGACTCGAGCAGCTCAGCGAGTTCGGCGGGCGCCTCGATCGGCAGCATGTGCCCGAGGTGGTTCAGCACGACCAGGCGGGCGCCCGGCAGCGAGCGCACGAGGTGCCGGGCCAGCCGGGGCGGGGTGAGCCGGTCGCGGCTGCCGACGATCACGATGGCCGGGATGTCGAGCTCGGCCAGCCCGGCCGTCAGGTCCATCCTCGCCATGGCGCCGAGGAAGCCGGCCCGCACATCCGGGGGTGTGGCGACGAACAGCTCGCGGACGGCGTCCAGGTGTGAACCGGCGGGCGTGCGGCCCACGGTGTTGCGCACGAGCATCGGGCCGACGCTGGCCGATTCCAGTACGCGCTCGAGACGAGGGTGGGAGATCACGTGGGTGGCGATGCGCTCGCCGATCGCTCCGCCGTTGACCCCGACACCACCGGATGCGGTGGCGACGAGGGCGATGCCTGCGACGCGACTGCGCTCGTCGGGGAACTGGGTGAGGAACGACATGGTGGCCATGCCTCCCATCGAGTGGCCCACCAGCACCGCCCTCTGCAGGTCGAGCTGCTCCAGCACGGCGCGCACGTCCGCACCGATGGCCTCGATGGTGTACCCGTCGTCGCCGCCGGTCGAGCCGCCGTGTCCGCGTTGGTTCCAGACGACGACCCGGTGACCGTCGTCGACGAGGCGCTGGGCGACCGCGCCCCACACCCGCCGGTCGTTCGTCCACCCATGAGTGAACACGAACGTGCGGGCGGCATCGGCCGGTCCTGCGATGCGCACCTCCAGCTTGGCTCCGTCAGCCGAGACGACGACCCGGTCCTCCCCGTCGGGCAGCGAGAGTGGTCGGCCACCCGTTGCGTCCTCCGCCAGCGACCAGCGCTTGGCCGTCGACCGGGCCGCCAGCACGGCACCAACGGCCGCCGCCGCACCAACCCCGAGAAGAAGCGTCGAACGTCTCGCCATGCCCGTCAGGCTACGTCTCGAGGAAATAGGCCACGAAATCCGTGGCCTATTTCCTCGAGAGTCACGGGTTGGGGGCTAGCACGAACAGGAGGCGGGCCTGGCAGGTGACGTCGCCGTCGACGGTGGCGGTGCCCCGGCCCCAGCCCGCGCGCGCCGACATCTTCTCGAGGGTGACCTCGAGGCGCAGCTCGTCGCCCGGCCGCACCACCCGGCGGAAGCGCACCTCTTCCACGCCGCCGAAGAGCGGGAGCTTGCCCGCGTAACGCTCGTCGGCGAGCACGGCGATGCCGCCCGCCTGGGCCAGGGCCTCGAGCTGGATCACGCCGGGGAACACCGGGTTGCCGGGGAAGTGTCCGGCGAGGAACGCCTCGTCGCCCGTCACGCGGTAGCGCGCAATCACCTTCACCCCCGGCATCAACTCGTCAACGGCATCGACGAACCGAAAGGGCGGCCGGTGGGGGAGAAGCTCGACGGGATCGGGTTGCACTAGGCAGGTATACGTCGGAGCGCGGCCCGCTCGCTGCGCGTCGCCTGGTCGCCGATGGCCTCGTGCAGCGCGGCAACGGCGCGACGTTGAAAGTTGTAGGTGATGAGCTCCGACGCGGCGTTCATCAGCAGACGGAAGGCGGCGACGAGCCGCTCCGCCTCCTCCTTCTGCGGGAGGCCGGAGGCGATCAGCGGTTCACGGATGTACTTGAGGAACATGGCGACGGCCGCGTCGGCGGTGTTGCCGAGGGCGTCCATCTGGCTGCTGGCCACGCTCATGAACTCCTCCATGGGCACGCCGCCGCCCAGCAGAGCGAGCAGCATGCGCACCGCCCGCACGTCGGCGCCTGTGTAGAAGGGGTGGTCGTCGTCGCCCTGCGGGCGCAGCAGGCCCGAGGCCTCCAGCGAGCGCAGCATGGCGGGCGGGACGCGCGTGCGCTCAGCCAGCTCGACCAGCGAGAGCGTCTCCTGCTCCACCTTCAGCGGCGCGGGCTCGATGTCGCTGCCCTCGGCCAGGAGGTTGGCGATGGCTCGCAGCGAGTGGCCGCGGGCCTTGAGGTCGAGGATGGCGAGCAGGCGGTCGAGGTGGCGCTGTCCGTACCAGGCGACCCGTCCCTCGTGGCGGGGCGGCGGGAGCAGGCCCCGTGACTGCCACGAGCGGACGACCTCGACGCTGAGGCCGG
>JBEEFQ010000258.1:0-18992 GCA_041166245.1 Actinomycetota bacterium
CATCGCCACCGTGTCCCACGTGTGGGCGTTCTGGGCGCCGCCGTGCAGGAACACGAGCTGCGGATCGGTGTTGCCCCACACCAACGCGCTCAGCCGGCGGGCGTCGCCCAGATCGACGAACTCCCGCCGGACGGTCGGAGGCCCCGGATAGGGAAGGCCGTACTCCTCGGCGTTCTCCCGGAAGTACGCGAACTCGTCGTACGCCACGAACTCCGGCACGGCTGGAAGCTACTCGTCTCCGATTGCGTGCCCCATGGTGCTGATCTCGACACAGGAAGCCCGGTCGTTGCGTAACTGCAGGTCGTAGGCGCGCTGGCCGGCCGGCGACCCTGCTGACGCTCGTTCTTCGGAACGCCGCCCGCTAGCGGCTTGGCGCCACTGGGGTGAGCGGGCCGACGGTGGCGGCGCCGCCCCGCACGGTCGCCGGGCGGCGGCTGGAAAGGAACCAGCGCTCGATGAGGACGAAGGACAGGGCGGCGGCGATCGCTGACGTGGCGAGCACGCCGACGCGCACCTCGAAGGCGCGGTTGCCTCGAGGCGTGCCGAACGTCAAGAGGATCGGCATGTGCCAGAGGTACAGGCCGTAGGACAGGCGCCCGATGTCGGCGAGCGGTCGGCACTGCAGAGCCCGGCCGACGAACCAACCGCGGCTGGCGACCAGCGAGGCGACGATGGCCGCGGCTGCGACGTCGGCGGCGAGGAAGCCGCCCCGCGTATACATGCCCGGCATCCGCTCGTTGATCCACACGACCATGACACCGAGGGTCGCGACACCGGCGACACCCAACCATCCGAGGATGCGCGCCGCCCGCGCCGAGCTGAGGTGGCCTGCGCCTTGGGCGAACGCGATCGCGCAACCGAGCAACAGCGCGTCGGCGCGCGTGTCGAGGGCGAAGTAGGTGCGCCCCCACCCGTCGGTGGCGGAGTACGCCATGGCGCGCCAGCCCGCGACGGCCAGTATCAATGCGATGCAGACGAGCATGCGCTCGGTCATCGTCAGCCTCAGCCGGGCCAGCAGCAGGAAGACGAGCGGCCACACCAGGTAGAACTGCATCTCGCACGCAAGCGTCCACAACGGCGTGAGCGCGCTCATGAACGCCCACTGGTAGGCGACCGCGAAGTTGGTGACCTGACCCGCCGCGAGGAGGAAGGCGCGCGGTGTGAGATCGAGGGCGGGGTCGGTCTGCACGTAGTCCCACGCGATGACAGCGACGAGGAAGGCCGCCATCGCGGGCACGATGCGGGCGAGCCGCCGTCGGTAGAAACGACCGATTCCGGCGCCGAGTCGACCAGCATGCGGCCTCCGCTCGAGCAGCATCGTCGTGACGAGGAACCCGCTCAGGACGAAGAACAGGTCCACGCCCAGGAAGCCGCCGCGGAAGGCCGCAAAACCCAGGTGGAGCAGAAGTACGAGGATGATGGCGACGCCACGCAGGCCGTCGAAGCTGGCCCAGTGGCGGTCGTTGACGACGGGCCGGGGCGCGTGGGCGGCGACGACGGCGAACAGCACGACAGCGGCCGCGACCAGCAGCGCCAATTGCCAGCCGCCGACGCGCACGAGGGCACGCTCGGGCGGCGCCGGGCCGTCACCGCTCGGTGCGAACCGCTGGGCCACGGGAGTCGGGCTCGCGGCCCGAGCACCGGTCGCGCGCGACGGACCCGTGGCCGCTGAGTCCGCCGTGTTCGGCGCGCTCGCGTCGGCGGAGGGGGCCGTTTGAGGCAGCGTGGTCGGCGTGGCATTCGGAGCCGCGGCGACGCCGTCCCGCGTCGCCTCGTCGACCGCGCTCGCGATGTTGAGGCGGCCCGCGCCGTACTCCACGTCGCGTCCTGACGGTCCGATGTCGTCGGCGCTGTCCAGGAGTCGCTGCACGACGTCGTCGTACCCGGTCGAACGCAGCAGCGCGGCCGCGCCGGCGACGAGGGCGGACGCCGGTCCCGTGCCCGTCCGCCGGCGGTAGTCGCCGCCGAGCCACGTGGACAACAGGCCGTCCTGCGTCTCGGGTACCTCACCGCCGGGTGCCGCCAGCCCCCAGCGCGCCGGTCCCACCGGCGGCGTCGACGTCGAACGGCGGTCATTGCGGTTCGTGGAGGTGACCACCAACGCCGGCGCGTCCGTGACGACCCCTGCGGGCACAACGACGATCACGTCGGCTTCCGACGCTCGCTGCACCGCGTCCGTGAGCAAGGGTGCGGGCGGGCCGACGAGAACGCCGTCCGCCGCGGACAGCAACGCCACGTGGGCGCCGTGGTCCACGGCCCAGTCGAGAGCGGCCGCCAGGTCATCCACCTGCACCGGGCCCGAGCCCGACACGCGCACGGGCAGGATCCGGGCGTCCGGCGCGACGCCGGACACCCCGACGCCGTCCCCGGCGCCGGCGCCGACGAGCCCCGCGGCATGGGTGCCTCGGCCATTCGTGTCCGTCGCACCGGCGGTGCATGCCAGCGCGTTGCCTCGCGTCGCCAGGCACGTCGCCCCCTCGTCGACGCGCGGTGCGAGGTCCGCGTTGCCCGCGTCGACGCCGCTGTCGATGACGGCGACCGTCGTGCCCGCGCCTCGGCCGAGGCGCCACGCCTCGGGGGCTCCGATGGTGTCCAGCGACCACTGCTGCGGCCGGTACGGGTCCTCCGTCTCGGCGCCGTGGGCGGGCAGTGCGACGCAGGCGAGCAGCGGAACCGCGAGGGCCGCTCGTCGCCACCCCTTCCGCCTGCGCGCGCGATGCATCCAGCGCGGAGCGTAGTGAAGGAACCACCTGGTGCCGGTACGCCTGCAACAGTGGTGCCGTACGGGTCGTACGACCCGGCGCCTCGACCTCAGGGCCGAGGCGGGACGGGCGGTGTCAAGCGGTTCGGTCGCGCGGTTCGAGGACGATCACCGGCGTCTCGGTCGACCGCCGGACCGCATACGCGTCGAGCCTCGGATCGACCGCGACCCAGCGCTGCCACAGCCGATCACGCTCCTCCCCCGCCGACGAGCGTGCGCGCACCAGGCGCGGCTGATCGTGCGGCAATCGAACGACAACGTCCGGGTGCGCCTCGAGGTTGCGCCACCACGCGGGATGGCCCTCGTCCCAGCCGTTCATCGCGATCGCGACGAGGTCAGGACCGTCTTCGAGGTAGCCGATGATGACGCTGCGCTCTTGCCCGGACTTCCGCCCGACGGTGGTGAGGCGCAGCGCGCCCCAGCCGCGCTTGTTCGACGTGGTCCACAGGAATCGGCCGCCACTGAGCCGGTACAGCGCACGATGAACGCGCCAGGCCGCGTGCACGAACCACGGCGGCGGGTGTTTCGGCGGTGCGAGGATCGAAGTCGATGAAGTGTCTCGGTCGTTCAATGCCATGTCTTCATCAAGCCCGGAGCTCGAAGGGCGGGTACTGATCGGTGAGTAGGCCGACGTACGCCTGGACGCGCAGGCCGTATCGCCAGGCGTTCACGACGAAATCGCGCGGTCCAAGGGGAAACCTGCCGGTGAACACCACTGCGAAGAAGCCGGCCAGCACGGCGAAGGCAGCGGCAACCGCCAATGCGAGGGCGACGACATAGTGCGGGATGGCGAGGAACCACTTGTAGAGCGGCGCCCATCGGTTGAGTTGATCGGGGTACGTCAGGCTCAGCGTGGTGTGCGGCTCGATACCGTCATCGCCGGCGCCCGCATGAAACGAGAACGGCGGATAGTCCTCGTGCAGGAAGAGCGCATAGCTCATCGCCCGCCACTCATACCGGTAGGTCATGGCGATCGCGTCGAACAACGGACGAGGGATCTCCTTGGTGAACAGCACCGTGAACAGGCTGATCAGGGTCAGGATGTGACGCAGGGAGTTGAGGGCCTGAGCGACCAGCAGGTGCGGCACTGCGAGGAGCCACTGGATCAATGGACGCCACCGAGAGATCTGGGGATCGCCGTGAAACTCGAGTTGCGCCGGATACGGGACGGGAATGGACATCGACATGGAGTGGCCTCTTTCTGCGTTGGTGGTGGGAGTGTCGATGAGCCCGTGAGCTATCGACGTCATGGAGTTCCTCTGAGCCGTGTTCTCACATCGCGATGACGACCTTGCCGCGTGCGTGACCGTCCTGGACGTGCCGGATGGCCTCTGCTGTCGCCCGAAGCGGGAACGTCCGCTCGATCGCGAGCGCGACCTCGTCCGCCTCGATCAGCTCCCGAAGTGTCCCTAGGTCATTGCTGTTCTCCGACGAGACGAACGTGCCCAGCTCTTGGCGTACGAACGGCGAGAGCAACATCGCTCGCACCTGGCGATCCCACTGGCCCGCGAAGTGGGCTCGACTGCCGCTGGGCGGTTGCGCGCGGCCTGGCAGCCCGCGGCGCGATGCGCGTCCGACAACAAAGCTCTCGGGCATGCCGAGACCACGCTTCCCCCGGGAGGCGTCGAGCCGTACGGGGCGACAGGCATTTCGCCGTCCAGTCCGAACCGCCGTCTCTCAGTCTGCTGATACCACGCACTCCGGGGTCCGGAGGAACGCTCCCCAACCCTGCCCAAGGTTCGAAGCAGAGTCCGACGCGGTCGGAATACAACCCCGCGTCGCCGCCCACGGTACACCGGGTGCGCGCGTACAACGCACGGTCCGACGCCACCTGACGAACAGCGAGTTGCGCGCTTGCGTGATCGCCGACTGTTCCCGGAAGGCCGCAACGGCCGGCGAGCTACTTGATGTGGATGCCGCCAATGGCGCGATTGACAACCAAGCGTTGTATTTCGGACGTTCCCTTAAAATGGCGTAGACCGCGTGGTGCCGTCCTGCGGGGTCCAGAGGCACGGCCGCAACGACACTGCCCATCACCGGGAGGATCGGACTGGACCACCTGGACGACCGAAACCCGACGGACTCACGGCGAAAGCCCAGGTAGACGCGAGAAACCCCCGCCGGAGCAGGGGTTTTCGAGGCGCAGCCCCGACGGGATGCGAACCCGTGTCGCCACCTTGAGAGAGGTGTCCGCAATCACTGAGACGGGTTTGTTCGGTCCCTGTCAGGGCGTGTGATGGCGAGGGGGAGAGTGTCGGTCTCGATGGCGAGCAGTTCGTCGGCCAGCTGGTCGATCTCGGTCGCCTGGAGCAGTGTTGGCCTCGGGATGAACGACCCGATCACGCCCGAGACGATCGCAGTGAACGCGGCGAACGCCCACAGCTGATGGAAGCCGTCGAGCGGGTCGGCGAGCTGGCGCTGCGATCCGATGAGCGCCACCAGCGTGGCGATGCCGAGTGCGCCTCCGATCTGGCGGGCGGTCTGGTTCACGGCGCTGCCCACGGCGAAGCGCGCCGGTGGGAGCGCAGAGACTGCGCCGGCGCTCAGCACCGGGAAGGTGAAGCCGATGCCGATGCCCACGAGCAGCGTCCCCGGCAGCCACGTGCCCAGGTAGTTGGAGGTGCTCTCCACGCGTAGGACGTAGCTGGCGAGGCCGAGGGCGAAGCAGGTCGCGCCGAACAGCAGCACAGGGCGGAAGCCGATGCGGGCGGCGAGCTTGCCGGCGGGCCCGGCGATGAGGGCCACCACGACGGGACCGGGGGTGACGGCGAGGCCGGCGGTCATGATCGAGTAGTGCCACACCCCGGTGAGGAACAAGATGTTGCCGAGCAGCATCGCGAAAAAGCCTGCGGCGTAGACGACCGTGGCGCAGTTGGCGATCACGAAGGCGCGGCTGTGGAACAGGGTGGGGTCGATGACCGGGTTGGCGTGGTGCAGGGTGCGGTGCACGAAAACGGCGCCGCCGACGAGCGCGACCGCGAGGGCTCCGAGGATGCGGGCGTCGGTCCATCCCCACGTCGAGCCCTCCGAGACGGCCAGCACGAGCGCGGCGAGTGACAACGACATGAGCACGACGCCGAGGTAGTCCGGCGTCGCGGTGTCGGGCTCGCGTGGCGACTCCGTCAGCACGTTGCGTCCGGCGAGCAGCACGAAAAGGCCGACGGGGAGGTTGACGAAGAACGCCCAGCGCCAGCCGCCGGCCGAGACGATGGCGGCCCCCAGGGACGGCCCTGTGGCCACGGCGAGGGCGCCGATGCCGCCCCACTGGGCGACGATCTGCATGCGTCGCTCGGGCGGGTAGGCGCCGATGAGCAGCGCCACCGAGGCCGGTACGAGGAACGCGGCGCCCACGCCCTGCAGTGCGCGTGCGGCGACCAGGGTGGCGACGTTGGGGGCGATGCCACAGAGGAACGAGCCGAGCAAGAACACTGCGATGCCGCTCTGGAACACCCGCTTGCGGCCGAGGCGGTCGCCGGTGCGGCCACCGACCACCAGCAGGGCTCCGAACACGATGGAGTACGCGGTGATGATCCACGACAGCGACGCCGAGCTGGCGGTTGGGTACGACGCCTCGATGTCGGGGAACGCCACGTTGACGATCGAAAGGTCGAGGGAGGCCATGAAGGTCCCCAGTGCGGTCACGGCGAACACCGCCCCCGCTCGGGGTGCCGCCGTCGCGATGACGGACCGATCGAACGACGGCCGTGGAGTCGCGTCGCTCATGAAGGCACAGGCAGAGCGACGTTGGCAACGCGCAGCTGGCCGGTCGCGATCAGCCGGCCGGCTTGGTCGACGATCTCCACCTGCCAGAGCTGCTGGGTGCGTCCCTGCTGAATGGGCCATGCCGTCACGTCGACCCGGCCGCCGGTGAGCGGTCGCAGGAAGCTGGTGTTGTTGTTCACGCCGACGGCGTACTGCCCGCGTTCGGCCGCGAACGCGGACGCTCCGAGGCTGGCCGCGGATTCGACCGCAGTCGCGTACACGCCCCCATGGACGATCCCCCACGGCTGGTGGTGCGCTTCCCCGAGCTCGATGTAGCCCTCGAAGCGGTCAGGACGGACGGTGGTGATCATCAGCCCTGCGGCGGCGACGAAGGCGCTCGCGCCGTCGCGTGGATCCAAGGGCGAACCGTCAGGGTTCCGGCCGGTGAGGACTCGCTCAGTGAGTTCGATCATGCAACGAACTCTAGACCCGTTGAGTTCTATGATGCAACCCACTAGTCTGATTGCATGCAACGAACGAGCTTCGAGGCCATGAACTGCTCCGTGGCCCAGTGCCTCGAGGTCATCGGCGAGTGGTGGTCGATGTTGATCGTGCGCGACGCGTTCTTGGGAGTGCGGCGCTTCGACGACTTCCAGTCCCGCCTGGGCATCTCCCGCAACATCCTGACCACGCGCCTGACGAGCTTGGTCGAGGCCGGCGTGCTCGACAAGGTGCCCTACCAAGAGCGCCCGCTGCGCCATGAGTACCGCCTCACGGACAAGGGCCGTGACCTGTGGCCCGTGCTCACCACCATGCGGGAGTGGGGCGACAGGTGGGCAGCGCCGGGGGGCGCGCCGCTCGAGCTCGTGCACACCGCCTGCGGCGAGGTCATGGTCCTGAGCCACACCTGCGACGCCTGCGGCGAAGCCGTCGAGAGTCGTTCGGTGCGTGCTCGCCCCGGACCCGGCGCGGGCCCGGACAGCCTCTCCGGCACGCCCCTGGTTGCCGACCTCGTGACCTGAGTCAGATCGGATTCACGCCGCCGGAGGTGGCTCGACCAGCACGTCTTCCTGGCAGCCCCAACGGGATTCGAACCCGTGTCGCCCGGGTTGCAGAGTGGTGGTGTCCTGGCGGACACCACCGAGCGGCGGTGGCAGCCCCAACGGGATTCGAACCCGTGTCGCCACCTTGAGAGGGTGGTGTCCTAGGCCTCTAGACGATGGGGCCGAGAGGTGAGTCGGCCATCGTAGACGACGCTCCCGCCGCCCAGCCTCGACGAACCTGTGCAGAGAACGGCCGGTGATCGCGCGTGGTTCGCGGCATTTCGACCGGCCGTTCGTTGCACAGGTTTCAGCGGGCGATGCGTTCGGCGGCGAGGACGTACATGGACTCGTCGAGGAGGGCCCGCTCGCCCTGCGCGTAGCGGTTCTGCAGCTCGGGCGCGGTCGCCAGCTCGGCGATCTCGAAGCCCTGGCGGCCGAGGAAGTGATCCATCTCCTCGGGGTGGATGGAGAACGTGACCGGTTCGCCGATGAAGCTGAGGGCGCTCGGGGCGAGGCGGCGGGCGGTGCCCATAGGGCTCGGGTCGTCGACGAGGTACCACATGTCATGGGCGATGACCGAGCCCGGGCCGCTGACCTCCCAGACGGCCTGCAGCGTGGCCTTCACGGCGGCGCGGGTGAGGTACATGGGGACGCCTTCCCAGGTGAAGAACGTCGGCGCGCCCACGCGCATCCCGGCCTCGGCCAGGACCGAGTCGAGACGGTCGGTCTCGAAGTCGATCTCGACGCGTACGACATTGGCGTCGGGGAACTGGTCAGCGTGCTTGGCGATGGTCGCGGCCTTGGAACGGCTGATGGCGGCCAGGTCGACCTCGAAGACGGGCCGGCCCGCGAGCTGGTCGGCGAAGCGGTACGCGCGTGTGTCGTATCCCGCGCCCAGCAGGACGACCTGCTCCGCGCCGGCGTGGAGGGTCGACACCAGGTGCTCGTCGATGAAGCGGTGGCGGAGGGGGACGTAGGTCGTACCTGTCGTCCCGAGCCGGCGGAGGGCCCGGCCCGTGAGGCTGCCCGACCACGCCGCCAGCGCGGCGCGGCTGGGGCGGGAGAGGAACAGGTGGGCGTAGCGGTCGTCGACGACCCGCTGTTCGGGCTTCTTGAGGTGCTCGAGGGCGCGAGCCATCGTCACGACCTCGGCGGTGATGCTGGGCCGACCCTGGAGCCGGTGAGCGGAGACGCTGCGGCCCCCGCCGGGATCACTCATCTACCGCGCCGGCGTGCTCCCCGCACGATCACCCGCTGGTTGAGCCCGGCGGGCAGCCGCGAGATGAGGTCGAGCACCTTGGCGTCGGGGCCGATCAGGGCCCGGCGCTTGTTCTTCTCGACCGCGGCGAGGATCTGGCGGGCGGCCTTCTCGGGACTGGTCATCGCGACCTTGTCGAACTCGGCGTGGGCCCGCTCGATGCCGCCGGACAGGGCGGCGACGCTCGCGTCCATCCGCCCGTTCCTCGCGATGTTGGTCTTGATGCCACCGGGATGAACGGTCGTGCACGAGACGTTGCAGTCCGAGAGGTCGAGCTCGATGCGCAGCGCGTCGGTGAAGCCCCGAACGCCGAACTTGGCCGCGTTGTAGGCCGACTGCGAAGGGATGCTCAGGAGCCCGAACACACTCGACAGGTTGACCACGTGGCCCTCACCCGACGCCTGCAGGTGGGGCAGGAACGCCTTGGTGCCGTGGATGACGCCCCAGAAGTTGATGCTCATGAGCCACTCGAAGTCCTCGTAGGACATGGCCTCGATGGTGGCGCTCAGGGCGACGCCGGCGTTGTTGAAGATGATGTTGACCTTGCCGTGGTCGGCGACCACCTGGTCGGCCCACGCGAACACGGCATCCCGGTCGGCCACGTCCACGCGCTGCGACGTGACCTTGATGCCCCGGCCCTCGCACAGCCCCACCGTCTCCGCTAGCCCGACCTCGTCGATGTCGGACAGCGCCAGGTGCGCGCCCCGACCGGCCAGATCCTGGGCCAGCGCCCGACCGATGCCCGAGCCGGCGCCGGTGATGGCCGCGACCCTGCCGTTGAACGACTTCATCGTGCCGCCGCCACCGGGACGTCGACCGCCACGCGCTTCACCGGATTGGTGAAGGCCATGGCGTCGTCGGTGATGGGGCTCATCTTCAGCGCGCGGTAGTCCTTGAGATAGCTCTGGTGGACCTGCCAGGGGAACTTCGAACCCTGCTTGGGGAACTTGTCGGCCGAGCGGGTGACGTAGCCCGACGACAGCCCGAGCAACGGAGTGGCGACGACCTCGGCGTCACTGTTGACGGGCGTGGCTTGGCGCAGACCGGTCTCCCGCATGTGGTTCAGCAGGCGAGTCACGTAGTCGCACGTGAGGTCGCACTTCAAGGTCCACGACGCGTTGGTGTACCCAACTGCGATCGCGAAGTTCGGGACACCCTCGAGCATCATGCCCTTGTAGGTGAGCTTGTTGGGGAGATCGATGGCTTCGCCATCCACCGACGCTTCGATGCCCCCGATGAAGAGCAGCTCGATGCCCGTCGCGGTGACGATGATGTCGGCCTCGAGCTCTGCTCCGGACTCGAGCAGGATGCCCTTCTCGGTGAAGGTGGCGATGCGGTCGGTGACCACCGACGCGGTGCCCTTCTTGATGGCCTTGAACAGGTCGCCGTTGGGCACCAGGCACAGGCGCTGGTCCCACGGGTTGTAGCGGGGCGTGAAGTGGGTGTCGATGTCGTAGCCCTTGGGCAGCTGGCGCTCGATGCCCTTGCGCAGCAGGCGCTTCATCAACTCGGGCCGGCGCTTGCTGAGGACGTAGGAGCCCTGGGTCGTCACGGCCTTGAACCACTTGATGGCGGCCCCCGACCAGCGTCTCGGCAGGATGCGTTGCAGCAACCGGGCGATGGGGTCCTTGGCCGGCATCGAGACGATGTAGGTCGGCGACCGCTGCAGCATGGTCACGTGGGCGGCCGTCTTCGCCATGGACGGAATGAGCGTCACCGCGGTAGCGCCGCTGCCGATCACGACCACGCGCTTGCCCGCAAAGT
The DNA here is from genome assembly GCA_041166245.1 of Actinomycetota bacterium. Taxonomy (GTDB): domain Bacteria; phylum Actinomycetota; class Acidimicrobiia; order Acidimicrobiales; family JAFATL01; genus JBEEFP01. The sequence continues at coordinate 10,529 of JBEEFQ010000258.1, forward strand.
CGAGGTCCTCGGGCCATTCCTGTGGGTGCACGATGGTGCCCTCGAAGCGGTCCATGCCCTCGAAGTCAGGCAGGTAGCCCTGGTCGTAGCGGTAGTAACCGCTGCACGAGAACACGAAGCCGGCGGTGAGCTCGACCGTGTCTCCCGTGTCGGTGCGCTCGGCGGTGATGTGCCAGCGCGCCTCGTCGGTGGACCAGTCGGCCCGCACGATGCGGTGGTTGAAGCGAATGTTCTTGTCGACGCCGGTCTCCGCCGCGGTGTCCTTGATGTACTGCAGGATCGAGGGGCCGTCGGCGATGGCCTTCTCGCCGTCCCAGGGCCGGAACGAGTAGCCGAGGGTGTACATGTCGGAGTCGGACCGGATGCCGGGGTACCGGAACAGGTCCCATGTGCCGCCGATGGCGTCACGCGCCTCGAAGACCGCGTAACTGGCCCACGGGCACTTGGACTCGAGATAGGCGCCCGCGCCGACGCCGGACAGACCGGCGCCGACGACCAAGACGTCGAGGTGTTCCATCAGGCTGCCGCGCCCGCGAGCTTGTCGTTGAGCGTGCCGTTGGCGCCGAACAGCTCGGCCCGCCACTCCTCGACCAGCGGGTAGGTGTCGCGGTCGTCGGGGTGGAAGCCGGGCTGGTTGTACTCCTGGAGCTGGTGCCAGATCGCGATGTCCAGGAACGGCGCCTTGCGCAGGTTCCAGATGCTCTTGAAGATGCGACCCCGGCGCCAGGCCTCGCGGTCGGTCAGCACGCTGATGGTCGTCTGCAGGGTCATGCCGACGATGAAGCCGATCATGATGGCCCGCATCGTCCAGATGCGCATGCGCTCGGTGCCGCCAACCGCCCGGTAGACGTCGAAGGCCACCGCCTTGTGCTCGGACTCCTCGAGGGCGTGCCACACGAACAGGTTGCGCACCTCGTCGTGGCCGAACATGTCGCGCGTGGCCTGGCTGGTGAGGAGCAGCTCGGCGAGGGTGGCGGTGAAGTGCTCGAGGGCGGCGGTGGCCGCCAGGTTGGCGCTCTTGGGGGCGTACTTGGTGCGCAGGCCCAGGCCCCACTTGGTGAAGCGCTCGATGCGCTTGGTCGGGTAGCCGAGCTGGTCGAGGCGGTCGTTGAACACCCGGTGCTCCCGCCCGTGCATGGCCTCCTGGCCGATGAAGCCGTTGACCTGCTGCTTGAGCGCCGGGTCGTCGATGCGGTCGCGGTAGACCCGCACCGAGCGCACGAAGAAGTCCTCGCCGTCGGGGAACACCGCCGACAGGTTGGCGGCGATGTGGCTGAGGATGGGGTCGCCGCCGGCGGCGAAGTGCTTCGGCAGCTCCTGGAGGGATTCCTCGAAGGAGATGCGCCGGGTGGGGATCGTCCGATCGGGGTTGCTCGTCTGCTCCATAGTGTTACCGACAGTAGCACGATCTGAGAGATTCTTTCAAGTCCTCATATTTTCTGGTACGATGAGCGCCATGGCCAAGGGGCAGCAGACACGGCAGGCGATCCTCGAGGCGGCCACCGTGCGCTTCGGCCGCGACGGGTACCGGGCCACGTCGGTGGCCGACATCGCTCGCGACGCAGCGGTCGGCGGGACGGTGCCCTACGCCTACTTCGCCGACAAGGAGGCGCTGTTCCTCGCTGCCATCGACGAGGACGCGGCGGCCGTGATCCGCGAGGGCCTCTCCAGCGTCTTCGAGAGCACCGACCGGCCCGACTGGCAGCAGACACTGCTCTTCACCCTGGTCGGCGCGGTCGAGCGCCATCCCCTGGCCCGGCGCCTGCTGGCCGGCCTCGAACCCGAGGTCACCGTCCGCGTGCTCGAGATCCCTGCCCTCAACGAGCTGCGCAAGGCCTGCGCCGAACGCCTGGCGGCCGAGCAGCTCGCCGGCACCGTGCGCCACGACATCGATGCCGCCGTCATCGGCAACGGCATCGTGGCCATCATGCTGTCGCTGCTGATGTCGGTGGTGCAGCTCGGCACCGAAGCGGCCGGCTCCTACGCCGATGACGTCGCCGCGGTGTTCGAGGCCGCCCTCGATCGCAGACCGCCGCCGGACTAGCTCGGCGTCCGCCGCAGCGACCGGATGAGCTGGTGGGCCGGCGTGAACAGGCGGCGCACGGTGAGCTCGCCGGCGACGAGAGCGGCGAAGGCGCTGCCCCCGAGCAGCATGTACATCACGACCAGCTGCAGGCGGACGGCCTCGAACGGTGAAGCGCCGGCCAAGATCAGGCCCGTCATGGCACCGGGGAGGGCGACGAGGCCGACCACCTTGGTCTGATCGACGCTCGGCAGCATGCCGTGGCGGAGCGCGGCCCGGTGCCACGGCGCCGCGGCCTCGTGCGAGGTCTCGCCGAGTGACAGGCGGGCCTCGACCTCGCGCCGGTTGGCGGCCAGGTCGTCGTGCAGCCGCATCATCACCAGCGACGTGGTGTTCATGGCCGCGGAGATGATCATCGACCCGATGGGGACGACGGCCCGCGCCGCGGTGGGCACGATGCCGAGCAGGGTGAGGAACCCGAGGGTGGCGACAGCGGCAGCCGTCACCGACACGGCCGCGATCTTGCGCGCATGCGGCACCCGCCGTGCGCGCGAGCCCGACGTCAACGTCGCCGTCCCCACCATGACCAGCAGCACGCCGATGGTCAGCGCGCCGTGACCGCCGAAGACGAACTCGAGCACGTAGCCCACCGCGATCAGCTGCACGAACGAGCGGACGGTGGCGACGAGCATGTCCTGCTCGAGCCCGACCTTGCGCCGCCACGACACCACCATGGCCACGACGACCAGGCCGACGGAGATGGCGACGTCGGTCATGCTGACGGGCGCGGTCACGGGTCCTCCCGGCGCAGCGGCGCCACCTCGATGACGTGGTCGGCCAGCTCGCTCGCGTGCCGGGGCTCGTGCGTCACCATGACGACGGTCAACCCGTCATCGGCCAGCTGGCGCACCAGGCGCTCGATCCCGCCCTTGCTGGCGGTGTCGAGGGCGGAGGTGGGCTCGTCGAGCGCGAGCGCCTCGGGCCCTCGCCCGAGAGCGCGGGCCAGGGCCAGGCGCTGGGCCTCGCCCACCGAGAGCCGGTCGGCCTCTCGAGTGAGGGGGACGTGCAGCCCGACCCGCGCCAGCAGCGCGGCGGCATCGATGTCTCCCAGGTTGTCGGCGACGGTGCCCGGGAAGGTGACCGGCACCTGACCGACGAGCTGGACCCGGCGCCGCAGCTCGAGCACGTCGTACTCACGCACGTCGCGGCCCTCGTAGCGGACCGCGCCACCGTCGGGGTCGTCGAGCCGGTTCAGCAGGCGCAGGAGCGTGGTCTTGCCCGCCCCCGACGGCCCGACGATGACGGTGAGCCCCTCCCGCGGCACGCGCGCGCTGAAGCCGGCGACGATGGGTCCGTCGTCACCGTCCACCCGCACGTCCGCATACTCGAAGCGGTCCACCACGGCGGCCCAGCCTGCCCCATCTCGAGGGGTTACCGTTCGCATCATGTACGCCGGGGACTACGCCAAGACGCGGGCCGACGACCCGCTGATCATCATGGCCAACAGCGGTGAGGTCATCTCCTACGCCGAGTACGAGGCGGCGGCCAACCGCATGGCGCAGCTGTACCGCGACCTCGGGCTGCAGCGGCTCGACCACGTGGCCTTCTTCATGGAGAACAACCCCCGCATGCTCGAGTGCGGAGGGGGCGCCGAGCGCACGGGTCTCTATTACACCTGCATCAACTCCTACCTCTCGGTGGACGAGGCGGCCTACATCGTCAACGACTGTGAGGCCCGCGTCGTCGTGAGCTCGGCTGCCCTCAATGCGGTGGCCAAGGAGCTGCCGGCGCTGTGCCCCGGCGTGCAGCGCTGGCTCATGGTCGACTCCGACAGCCCGCCCGCGCCGTACGAGCCCTACGGCGAGGCGTCCGCCGCCTACCCGGCCGAGCCCGTGCCCGACGAGCAGCTCGGGGCGGCGATGCTCTACTCGTCGGGGACGACGGGCCGGCCCAAGGGCATCCTGCGCCCGCTGCCCGAGATCCACCCCGGCACACCCCTGCCCATCATGGACTTCGTCAAGTTCATGTTCGGCTTCCGCGAAGGAATGACGTACCTCTCCCCCGCGCCGCTGTACCACTCGGCGCCACAGGCCAGTGTCTCGGCTGCCATCCGCCTCGGATCGACCGCGGTGGTCATGGAGCGCTTCGACCCCGCCCAGTTCCTCGACCTCGTCGAGCAGCACCGGGTGACCCACTCGCAGATGGTGCCGACCATGTTCTCGCGGCTCCTCAAGCTGCCCGAGGAGGTGCGGGCCAAGGCCGACGTGTCGTCGTTCGAGGCCGTCGTGCACGCGGCCGCGCCGTGCCCCGTGCCGGTGAAGCAGCAGATGATCGAGTGGTGGGGCCCCATCATCCGGGAGTACTACGGCGCCACCGAGGCCAACGGGTTCACGTTCTGCGACTCCGAGGAGTGGCTGGCCCACCCCGGCACGGTGGGCAAGCCCGTGCTGGGCGAAGTGCTGATCCTCGACGACAACGGCGAGCTGTGCCCCACGGGCAGGTCGGGCACGGTCTGGTTCAAGGGGGCGACGTCGTTCGAGTACTACAACGATCCCGACAAGACGGCCGAGTCACGCGACGACTCGGGCGAGACGAGCACGGTCGGCGACGTGGGCTACCTCGACGAGGACGGCTACCTGTACCTCACCGATCGCAAGACGTACATGATCATCTCGGGCGGCGTGAACATCTACCCGCAGGAGACGGAGAACCTCCTCATCACCCATCCCAAGGTGATGGACGCGGCGGTGATCGGGGTGCCCAACGACGACCTGGGCGAGGAGGTCAAGGCCGTCGTGCAGCCGGTGGCCGGCGTCGAACCGGGGCCCGAGCTCGAACGGGAGCTGATCGCGTTCTGCGGGGAGCACCTGGCCCGGTTCAAGGTGCCGCGCTCGATCGACTTCGAGGACGAGCTGCCGCGGCTGCCCACGGGCAAGCTCTACAAGCGGCTGCTGCGCGACCGCTACTGGGAGGGCCACACCTCGGCCATCATCTGAGCGTCAGCGGCGACGGCGGGCGCCGGCGAACACGAGGGCGCAGTCCAGGCAGAGGGGGCGGACCTTCTCACCGGCCTGCACGAGCAGCTCGTCGGGGAAGTACTGCCCGCACCGCCGGCACTCCTGGCGCCAGGCGCGTGGCTGCATGCCGTCCTCTTCGTTCGGCACCGTGACCGTCGGCTCCGGACCGGTGAGGTCCACCACCGCATCCGTCCGGCCGGCCGCCACCCGGTCGATGGCCGCGGCATCGAGGCGCCGAAGCCGTTCGATGAGGCGCTCGGCGGCCGCGACGGGGGTGTCCGTCGCCACGACCACCGCCGTCCGCAGGCGGTCGATGTCGGCCACCGCTTCGGCGTGGTGCTCGGCCAGGAAGTCCTCGCCCTGGGCCCGCCACAGCGTGGCGATCCGGGCCGCCATGCCCGCCACGGGGGAATCGATTGTGTCGTGGTCGTGCTCCATCTCCTTCGTGTACAGGTCGCCGGACCCGCGTGCCATCACCCATTGGGGCCATTTCGCGGTGGTCCGCTGCTCGAGCGCACCGCCCGCGATCGGCGAAATGCGGTGAACGCGGCATCCGTCGACTGTGTTGGCGACCCGGCGTCCTAACCTCTCTGCAGCGTGCGTCCCCTCCTCGTCGCTGACGACGAACCAGATATCCGCCTCATGCTCCGCACGGTGCTGCGCAGCCGGGGCTGGACGGTGGAGGAAGCGGCGTCCGGGGACGAGGCGCTCGAGAAGTGTCTCGGCGGTGGGCTGTTCGACGCCGCAGTCCTCGATCAGAAGATGCCGGGGCTCACCGGCGCGCAGACGGCCCAACGGTTGCGGGCCGAGGGCTTCGAGTTCCCGATCATCCTGTACTCCGCGTTTCTCACCGAGGAGGTGAGGGCCCTGGCCGCGGACGCCGGCATCCAGGCCATCGCCAAGGAGGACCTCCAGGGCCTCATCCGCGCCCTCGGCACCATCGCCGGCGACGGCGCCGACACCTCCGACGGGTGACCGACTCCGGCCCCGTCCGCCTCGCCGTCGACAGCGGCATCGCTCGCCTCGAGCTCAACCGGCCTGACGCGGCCAACACCATCGACCTCGACATGGCGGTCGCCCTCGAGGGCGCGGTCGCTGCACTTGTTGCGCAGGGAGACGCAGTGCGGGCCGTGCTGCTCACCGGTGCAGGTGCGCGCTTCTGCGGAGGAGGCGACGTGGGCGCCTTCGCCCGACAAGACCCTGCCGCACTGCCCGACCTGCTGGCCGACATCACCGCCCACCTGCACCCGGCCGTCGAGCAGCTGGTGGGGCTGGACGCGCCGGTGGTCGCGGCGGTGCAGGGCAGTGCAGCGGGCGCCGGGCTCGGGCTGGTGCTGGCGGCCGACCTGGTCGTGGCGACGCGGTCGGCCAAGTTCGTGATGGCCTACACGGGCATCGGACTGTCGCCCGACGGTTCGTCGAGCTGGTTCCTGCCCCGCATCGTCGGCCTGCGCCGGGCGGTGGAGCTGACCCTGACCAACCGCGTGCTCACCGCCAACGAGGCCCTCGAGTGGGGCATCGTCACCACCGTCGTCGACGACGGTGAGCTGGCCGGCGCGGCCGACGCGCTCGTTGCCCGCCTGGCCGCGGGGCCGACGCGCGCCTACGGGCGGGCGGTCCGGCTCCTGCGCGCGGCGGGCGACGCTTCACTCGCCGACCACCTGGAAGCCGAGCGGCGTGAGCTGGCGGCGTCGGGCGCGACCGTCGACGGGGCCGAGGGCATCGCGGCCTTCGCGGCCAAGCGCCCGCCCGACTTCACCGGCACCTGACCATGGGCGACGTCCTCGACGACCTCGAAGGCGAGCACGCGGTGTTGGATGCACTGGTCTCGCCGCTGTCCGACGCGCGGTGGAAGACGCCGACGCCCGCCGAGGGCTGGGACCTGGCCGACACCATCGCCCACCTCACTCTGTCCGACGAGGCCGCTCTCGGCGCCGTCGCCGGTGACGGTGAGGAGTTGTTCAAGGGGATCATGGAGAACCCCGACGCCGCCCTGGCCGGGCAGGCCGAGGCCGTGGCCGAACTGGCCCCGGCCCAGGTCCTCGAGCGGTGGCGCGCGGCGCGGTCCGCAGTTCTGGCCGCCATGCGGGCTGCCCCGCCCCGCGCACGCGCCTACTGGGGCATCGGCGAGATGTCGGTTCGTTCGCTGGCGACGGCACGGCTCATGGAGTGCTGGGCCCACGGCCTCGACTGCTTCGCCGCCCTCGGAGTCGAGCCGGTCGACACCGACCGCATGCGCCACGTCTGCTACCTCGGCTACCAGACCCTCCCCTACGCCTTTCAGTTCGCGGAACAGGACATGCCCGCGGCGCGGGACCAACTCCGCCTCGAGCTGACCGGGCCCTCGGGGGACACGTGGACGTTCGGACCCGACGACGCGCCGCAGGTCGTGCGCGGGGCAGCCGGCGAGTGGGCCCGCCTCGCCGTCCGCCGCATCTCGCTCGCCGACGCGCCCACCCTCCGCGCCGACGGCCCCCTCGCCGAGGCTGCCCTCCACGTCGCCAAGGCCTACCTGCTCTGACGGACCCCCCTCGCTTTCGCGCGCTCACCGGGGCCAGAGCCCCAACGAGCGCGCAGAAGCGGTATGGGAGGCGGACGGGCGTCGGTCGCCTTTGTCCTGGTCACGATGGCAACCATTCCCATCAATCGTGACCAGCTTGGAACGGGAACCGGCCGTCAAATGCCGATTGATCCTTTCGCCCGGATCGCTATGCGCTCAGAGTGGGGAAACACCAGGAGAGGGCCTGATCGATGGCGGTACGAATGGACGAGGTCACCGACGCGCGGGACCGTCGCGGTGACGAACGCGATCGGCTCGCCGACGAACGTGACCGGCGGGCGGACACCCGCCGTCTGCGAGCCGACCAGCGCGACACCGAGGTCGTCGACCTCCGCGACGACCACGCCCTCGGCGTCCTCCGGCGCGAGGCGGGCGCCGACCGCAAGGAGGCGGCGTCCGATCGGGCGGTCGCGGCGACAGATCGGAAGCATGCCGAGCTGGATCGGCTGGTCGCTGCCCACGAACGGGGCGACGCCATCGAGGAACGGACGATCCTCCAGACCGATTCGCTCACCGGCCTGATGCAGCGCGGGGCCGGCCTCATCGCCCTGGAACGGGAAGCAGCCCGGAGTTCCCGCAGCGGTGAGGCGTTCGTCATCGCCTTCATCGACGTGGACGGGCTCAAGGTGACCAACGACGAGCACGGGCACGCCCGCGGCGACACGCTGCTGCGGACAGTGGGTGCGGAGCTGCTCGACAGCATGCGCTCCTACGACCTGGCGCTGCGCTACGGAGGCGACGAGTTCGTGTGCATCCTCCCCGGCTTCAGCGTCGCCGCCGCACAGGAGCGGTTCGCCTCGATACAGGCCACGCTCGCGGCAGCCGCGCTGCCCGTCTCCGTCAGCTTCGGGATCGCCGAGTGGC
>JBEEFQ010000259.1:0-6832 GCA_041166245.1 Actinomycetota bacterium
AAAGATGCGCGTTCCGCTCACGATCGGCGAGTTCCTGGAGCGGGCCGCTCTCGTCCATCCCGACCGGGTCGCCGTCGTGGACGAGCCCGGGACGCCGGGCTCGCTCGGGTCCCTCACCTACGCCGAGGTCCACCGGCGGGCCCGCGCCATGGCCGCCGCCCTCGACCAGCTGGGCGTGGGCCAGGGCGAGCGGGTCGCCATCGTGAGTCCCAACGCGGCCCGCTTCCTCATCTCCTTCTTCGGCGTGAGCGGTTTCGGCCGGGTGCTCGTGCCCGCCAACTTCCGGCTCAACGCGGACGAGATCCGCTACATCGTCGAGCACTCCGGTGCATCGGTGCTGCTCGTCGACCCGGAGATGGACGCGTCCCTCGCGGACGTCACCGCCAAGCACCGCATCGTCCTCGACGGCGTGCAGGACGCGGCCTTGTTCGCCGACGATCCGTCGGCCGAGCCGCAGCGGTGGGAACCGGACGAGGACGCGACCGCGAGCATCAACTACACCTCGGGTACAACGGCGCGACCCAAGGGCGTGCAGCTCACCCACCGCAACTGCTGGCTCAACGCCGCGACGTTCGGCTGGCACACGGGTGTGAGTGACCGCGACGTGTACCTGCACACCCTGCCGATGTTCCACTGCAACGGCTGGGGCATGCCGTACGCGCTGACCGCAATGGGCGCGCGTCACGTCGTGCTGCGCAAGGTCGACGGCGCCGAGATCCTGCGCCGCATCGACGAAGAGGGCGTGACGCTGCTGTGCGGCGCGCCGGCCGTCGTCGCCGCCATCCTCGACGCGGCCGCCGCGGGCGCGCACGTGCGCGAGGGCGTGCGCATGGTCGTCGCCGGCGCCCCACCGCCGTCATCGGTCATCGAGCGCGTCGAGCGCGACCTGGGGTGGGAGTTCATCCAGATCTACGGCCTCACCGAGACGGCGCCATTGCTCACCATCAACCGCGCGCCGCTGGAGTGGGACGAGCTCGATACCGGGGAGAAGGCGCGCCTGCTGTCGCGCGCCGGCGTGCCCGCCGTCGGCGTCCAGATCCGCGTCGACGACGAGGGCGAGGTGTGCGCCAAGTCCAACAACGTGTTCGAGGGGTACTGGGAGCAGCCCGAGGAGACCGCCAAGGCCATGGGTGACGGCTGGTTCCACACCGGCGACGGCGGCCACCTCGACGGGCCGTTCGTCGTCATCGCCGACCGTAAGAAGGACGTGATCATCTCGGGCGGCGAGAACGTGTCGTCCATCGAGGTGGAGGACTGTCTCTACGGGCACCCGGCCGTCGCCGAGGCGTGCGCCATCGGGGTCCCCGACGACAAGTGGGGCGAGACGGTGAAGGCGCTCGTGGTGCTGCGTGACGGGCAGACAGCCACCGACGCCGACCTCATCGAGCACTGCCGCTCCAAGCTGGCCCACTTCAAGTGCCCGACCTCGATCGAGTTCGTGAACGAGCTGGCCCGCACCGCCACCGGCAAGCTCCAGAAGTTCAAGATCCGCCAGCCCTACTGGGAAGGCCGCGACCGGTTGGTCAACTGAGCGCTGTCTCGAGGAAATAGCCCACGGAATCCGTGGTCTATTTCCTCGAGAGTGCTGCCGCGGCGCGCAGGTGGGCGGCCAGGTCGTCCAACGAGGTGCGGGCGTTGAGGCCGCTGGTGGACGGCATGACGCAGGCGGGCACGCCGGCGAAGCCGGCGGCGACGGGGCCTGGCAACGCGGTGCGATCGACGGCGGCGCGCCAGCCCGCCAGGCCGACGAAGCAGACGGCGGCGGGGCGCAGCCAGGTGACGAGGCGGGTGAGGCGGTCGACGCCAGCGCGGTACTCGTCGCGCGTCAGCTCGGAGGCCGCCACCGTCGCCCGCTTCACCAGGTCGGTGACGCCGACGCCGTCCACGAGCAACGCGTGACGGCCGTCGAGCTCCCGCGTCACGATGCCCGCGCGCAGCGCCGCGGGCCAGAAGCGGTTGCCAGGTCGGGCGTAGCCGACGCCGCGCTCGGCCGAGTACACGCTGGGGTTGAGCCCGCACACCAGCAGCCGCATGGACGGACCCACGGTGTCGGGCAGCGACAGCAACCGCCGAGCACGGACCCCTCTGCGAGTGACCCGCTCGACGGCGAATCCTGCTCCTGTGCACAACGGCTCGATCCATTCCGGCGGCACGTCGAGGTCGAGCGTCAGCACCTCCCCGGGCGACGACGTCCAGTGGCGCTCGGCGAGCGCCATGGGCAACGCCGGCGACGGCGAGCTCAACGAGCGGCGGTCGTGGACGCCGACGCGGCCAGCGCGTAGGCGGTGTCCCACCCGGTGGCGACGGCTCCCATGGCCAGCAAGCGCTCGCGTGCGTCGGTCAGCACCTCGCCCGCGCTCGCGTCGGCGAGGCTGTCGAGTGCATGGCCGTACGCGAGTCGGTACACGGCCTGGCTGAGGCGGTCGCCGGTGGCGTCGACCAGGCCCATGGCCTTGGCGAAGGCCCGCTCACCCTCAGGTCGCTGCTGGAGCTGGAAGAAGGCGAACCCCTCCGCCGTGGCCCCGACGCCCTGGTCGAGATACGTGCCGACGCCCAGCTCGTTGATCGACGCGGCCGTGTCGAGGGCCTCGGCCGGCTGCCCCGTGCTGCACAGCGCCACCGCGAGCCACGCGCGCGCGTGAGCCCGCTCGCCGTCGCTGTGGGCCCACTCGTCGGCCCGCCGCATCCACGTGACGGCGTCGTCGACCTGGCCGCGCTGCAGGGCGATGAGGCCGCGGTCGACGAGTTCCTCGCCTCGTCCGACGGAGTCCTCATCCGCGGGTGGCGGCTTGGCGGCGAGGGCCCGCTCGGCCATGTCGGGGTCGCCGATCTGCAGCGCGACAGCAGCGGGCAGCAGGCCCGCGAAGGTGTCCGGTCCGCCGTAGGTGATGCCCTCGTGCACGTCGGTGGTGCGGATCAGGTCGAGGGCGTCGGGCACGGCACCGGTGGCGGCGAGGGCCCGCACGAGCGGGGCGATGGCCATGAGCTCGCCGGCCCGGTCGCCGATCGACTGGAAGACCTCGCGCGCCTCGGCCGAGTAGGTGATGGCCTCCATGGGATCGCCCGTGAAGAGCCGCACGCTGCCGAGGAGCACCAGGCTCATGCCGAGGGCCCACTTGTCGCCGAGCTCGCGCCCGACGGGCACGATCTTCTCGGCGATCTGGCCCGCCTGTTCGAGGTCGCCCTGGAAGTAGCGCACGAAGCCGAGCAGGCCGAGGGCCCAGCCCTTGCCGCCGATGTCATTGGCCTCCTCGAACATGGCGAGTGAGGACGAGAGCCGTTCCTCGGCCTCGGTCATCTCACCCCGGGCGAAGGCGATCCACGCCAGGTGCTGCATGGCCCAGCCCTCGCCCCGGCGATCGCTCATGTCGCGGAACATCGACAGCGCTTCGGTGATTGCGGACTCCGACCCGGCCAGATCCCCGCTGAGCAGCTTGGCGAAGCCGACGTTGCGCAGCGCGCTGGCCACCTCGTGGGGCTCGCCGACCTCCCGCCAGAGTCCGATGGCCTCGTCGAGGGTGACGATGGCGCCCGCGTTGTTGCCCTCCTTCTGCTCGATGTCGCCCAGCACGCTCAGGTAGTGGGCCCGCCACGCCTTGACCTGGGTGGGGGTCGCGCCGGCGACGTCCTGACCGAGGTTGAGGGCGGCCAGGTCGGCGCGGGCCAGATCGAGTTGACGCAGGCTCGAACGGGCGTGGGCGCGAGCCAGGAGGACGCGGCGCCGGTTGTACTCGTCGTCAGGCGCGAGCAGGGCCTGGGCCTGGTCGAGCAGGCGCACGCTCACCATCGGGATGTCCTGCTCGTAGGCCCAGTGGGCGGCCCGCTCGATCGTCTTCAGCGCGCGCGGGCAGACGTCGGCGGGAACGCCGGGCACCGACCCGAGCTCCTGGGCCAGGAGGGCGGCCGCGCCGTAGTGGTGAGCGACCTGCTGCAGGTCCTCGTCGGGGCGGCTGCCCAGCCAGTCGGCCAGCACGAAGTGGCGTCGGGCCCGCTCCGCCTTGGTCAGCGTCTCGTACGCGACCTCGCGGACCAGGTCGGACCGGAACGACCACTCATCGTCGTCCAGCTCGAGCAGGTCCTTCTTGAGCAGCTCGTCGACGCATGGCTCGGCGTCGACGCCCCGTGAGTTGGCCAGCGCGTCGAGCGCGTCCAGGGGACCGCTGTGGCCGGTGACGGCCGCGTCCTCGAGGGTTGCGCGCTCCTCGGGGCTGAGGGCGTCGAGCCGGGCCGCGACGAGGCCGCGCAGCGTGGCGGGCAGGTCGCCGGCCTTGGACGTCTCGCCGACGCGGTAGCCGCTGCCCTCGCGCGTGAGGACTCCGGCCTCGGCGAGCAGTGCCACCATCTCCTCGAGGAAGAAGGGGTTGCCGCCGCTGCGTTCGAGGAGCACAGCGCGCAGGTCGGCCGGCGGCCGCTCACCGAGGAGGGCGGTGACGAGCCGCGCCGCGCTCTCGTCGTCGAGAGGGTCGATGTGGAGCACGACGGCGTTGTGTCGTCCCGGTGCGGGTGCCCAGCGGCCCTCGAGCTCGGGCCGGGCCGTCGCCACCAGCACGACGGGCAGGCCGCGGGAGCGATGGAAGAGGTCGTCGATGAGCTCGAGCACCAACGGATCGGCCCAGTGCAGCTCGGAAAGCACCACGACGAGCAGCCGCTCCCGCGCCACGCCGTCGATGAGGGCGTGCACAGCGCGCCGGGCCTGCTCGCGCGCTCGGGCCGGGTCGACGCTCTGCAGCGCCTCCTCGTGACCCATCAGGTAGAGCAAACCGTCGACGAGCACGCCACCGTCGGACGACGCAGGATCGACACCGATGGAGTCGCGGACCGCGCGCTCACACTTCCTTCGGGTTTCATCCCCAGTGTCCTCGGTGTCGATCTCGCACACCTGGCGCAGCGCCTCGGCGATGGGCCACCACACGTTGGCCTCGCCATAGGGGACGCAGCGACCCTCGAGGACCGATGCGCCGTACTCGGTGGCCGCGATGGATGCGATCTCCTCGGCCAGCCTGCTCTTGCCGATGCCGGCCTCGCCGACAAGCAGCACGAACTGGGGACGGCGCCGGGCCACCGCGGTTGCGAGGGCGTGGCGGAGCAGCCCGATCTCGTGGTCGCGGCCGACCAAGGGCGTCGGTGTACGTCGGGGCCGGCGACCCGGCGGGGCGAGGGCGGCGACCGCGGCCCACGCGTCCACGGGCTCGTCGCGCCCTCGGGCCTGCACCGAGCCGAGCGACTCGTACTGCATCACCTCGCGGGTGAGCACCCACGAGTCCTGCCCCACGACGACCTGCCCGGGCTCGGCCAGCGTCTGGAGACGGTTGGCCACGTTCACCACGTCGCCCATGGCGGTGTAGTCGCCCCCGGCCCGCAGCGCGCCGACCAGCACCTCGCCCGTGTTGACCCCGATGCGCAGCTGCAGGTTCACGCCCACCTCAGTGGCAACGGCGCCGAGCGTCTGTTGCATCTGCAGCGCGGCGCGCACGGCCCGTTCGGCGTCGTCCTCGTGGGCGACCGGTGCGCCGAAGAGGGCGACGATGGCGTCGCCGACGATCTTGTCGACCCGGCCCCCGAACGCGGTGATATCGGCGACCAGTCGCTCGAAGCAGCGGTCGACGAGGTCCTTCACCTGCTCCGGGTCACGAGTCTCGCTCAGCGACGTGAACCCCACCAGGTCCGCGAAAAGGACCGTGACGATGCGCCGCTCGTCGGCACGGGTCTGCAGTGGCTGTCCACAGCTCGGACAGAACCGCGCGCCCTCCGGCGCTTTCGCGCCGCATGAGGGGCAGATCACAGCATGAGGATAGAAGGCCTGTGTCCGTTATGGCCGCCGGACGTGACTGTGGTCACGGGTGGGGGGGATACTGCTCCCATGCACAGTCGCCTCCCGCTCGCCTTTTTGGTCGTCGTAGCGCTGCTCGGCCCCGCGTGCGGAGGCGACGGTGGACGCGAACCGGTGGCCGTCCTCGCGTCGGCGTCGACGAACACCGTGGATGCCAAGAGCTCACGCGTCGCCCTCACCGTCGACATCGACGACAAGACGGCCGCGGGCGGAAAGCGCACCCTCACGGGCGAGGGGGCGTTCGAGTTCACGACCGGCCACGGGACGCTGGCCATGGACACCGCCGCCCTCGGCCTGCCTGGGCTGTCGGGCAAGATCGAGGTGATCTCGCTCGGTCAGGTGTTCTACGTGCAGGTGCCGTCCGGCCTGTTGCCCGGCAAGCCCTGGCTCAAGATGGACCTGGCGACGCTGGGTCAGACGGCAGGTGTCGACCTGGCCGGCCTGCAGCAGCTGGGTGCCAACGACCCGTCCGCCAATCTCCGGTTCGTCGAGGGAGCGCAGGACGCGGAGCAGGTCGGCGAAGCCAAGGTGCGCGGCGTCGACACGACGCAGTACCACTTCACTGTCGATCTCGAGAAGACCAAGGCCAAGGTCCCGGAGGACCTGCACGACGACATCGACCGCCTCATCGACCAGCTGGGCAGCTCCACCTACCCGGCCGACGCGTGGGTCGATGGCGACGACCAGATCCGCCGTCTGCGCGTCAGCATCTCGGGTTCGGGCGACGTGGGTGACTCGGTCGTGACCCAGGAGTTCTACGACTTCGGCGTCAAGGTCGACGCCGTCGCACCTCCCGCAGATCAGGTCAGCGACTTCGCCGAGCTGCTGCAGAGCGCAGGCCAGGGGTAGCCAGCCCGGCGCGCCCGCAAGGTGCGATCGGGGCGCCGATGAGAACTGGCGCCGGCAGTCGTCTGAGTACGGTCCGGTGAAACGCGCGGCGCGCATCAAGGGAGAGCAACGAGATGAGACCGCTTCGATACTCGATCAACGTCACGCTCGACG
>JBEEFQ010000260.1:0-3240 GCA_041166245.1 Actinomycetota bacterium
GAGCGCGGAGTCGCTCGAGCCGTCTGAGGCCCTCGTGGCGCGCACAGAGCTCATCTCGACGTTCCGACACTTCCCCTTCCGTGACCCGCGGCTCCCCGTGGAGCTCCGCCCGGACGAGTGGCCCGGCGCGGAGGCCCACACGCTGTTCGCGGAGGCCTACGCCGGGCTCGGACCTGGCGCCCGAGCATGCGTGAGCGCGATCGTGGGCGAGCCGGTCCCGGAGGAGCGCCTGCCCGCCGTGGCTGGTTGAGGTCCTAGCTCAACCCCCCTGCCGCCGCCCGGGACTGAGGGTCGTGCGGAGCCACCCTGCGGGCTCCGCGGCTGCGCCGCGCGCTCCCGCGGCACGTCGTGGGACGGGCGCGAGCCGGTGGAATCCCGTGAAACAGTTTGGGGGTGGACGGCGCGAAAATGTTGCGTTATGTTGTTCATCACACGGCCAAATGCCCGGAGAATGTCGCTCGGGCCGGCCACCATCGAACCTTCAAGGGGATGCCGTGCAGACGCAGCTGATCATCGACAACAAGCCGCAGGACGCCACGGACGGCCAGACGTTCGACCGGGTGCACCCCCTCACCGGAGAGCTGGTCACCCGCAGCGCCGCTGCGAACGTCGAGGACGCGATCAGCGCGGTCGACTCGGCCGCCGCCGCTTTCAAGACGTGGTCCAAGACAGGGCCCAGCGAACGCCGCGCGATCTTGCTCAAGGCCGCAGACGTCATGGAGAGCCGCACCCCGGATCTCATCGAGGCCATGGGCAGCGAGGTCGGCGCCGCACCGCTCTGGGCGGGGTTCAACGGTTTCCTCACCGCCAACCTGCTTCGCGAGGCCGCCGGCCTGGCCACCCAGATCCAGGGTGAGACCATCCCGACCGACAAGCCCGGCACGCTGTCGATGACGGTGCGGATGCCGGCTGGCGTCGTGTTCAGCATGGCCCCGTGGAACGGCGCCGGTGTGCTGGCTGCCCGGGCCATCGCCTACCCGCTGGTGTGCGGCAACACCGTGGTCTTCCGCGGTTCCGAGCTGAGCCCCCGATCGCACCAGATCATCGCCGAGGTGTTCCACGAGGCCGGGCTTCCGGCCGGGGCGCTCAACTTCATCACCACTGCCGCTGAAGCCGCCGACGAGGTCGTCAGCGCCATCATCGCCCACCCGGCGGTGCGCCGCATCAACTTCACCGGGTCCACCAGGGTGGGCCGAATCATCGCGACCCGGGCTGCTGAGCACCTCAAGCCCTGCCTGCTCGAGCTCGGCGGAAAGGCGCCGCTCGTGGTGCTCGACGACGCCGACCTCGACGGCGCGGTGAACGCCGCGGTGTTCGGCTCGTTCCTGTTCCAAGGTCAGATCTGCATGTCCACCGAACGCTTCGTCGTCGACGAGTCCGTCGCCGACCAGTTCGTCAGCAAGTTCGTCGAGCGGGCCACCACGCTCACCGCCGGTGACCCGACCACCGACCAGAGCTGCATCGTGGGTCCGATGATCACCCCGGACAGCGGCACCCGGATCAACGCCATGATCGAGGACGCCGTCGCCAAGGGTGCCGAGGTCGTGGTCGGCGGCCCGGCGGACGGGGCGGCCATGTCGGCGACGATCGTGGACCGGGTCTCGCCGACCATGTCGATCTACGACCAGGAGACCTTCGGTCCGATCACGACGATCGTGCGGGTCAACGGCGTCGAGGAGGCGATCGAGGTCGCGAACGACACGGAGTACGGGCTGGCGGCAGCCGTTTTCGGCGGCGACTCGCACCGCGCACTGCAGGTCGCCATGCAGATCGAGGCCGGACACGTCCACGTGAACGGCGCGACGGTGCAGAACGAGGCCCAGGCGCCTTACGGCGGCATGAAGAACAGCGGCTACGGGCGATTCGACGGCCGCGCCGTGATCGACGAGTTCACCGACCTGAAGTGGATCACCGTCGAGCCCTCGGACCAGGCCTACCCCTTCTGAGCATCGCCTTGCACTGACAGCCAAGAACAAGTGGCTGGTCGCCCCGAGCGCACAGGGTGACCAGCCGGGGGACACGTGCGCCCAATTCCTGACGAAGGACACACACCATGGACCAGAACCACACCCTCGACACCCTCGAGCGCTCCCTGATCGCCGGCCGCATCGGGCGACGCGCCTTCATCGCCGGGGCCCTCGCCACCGGCTTGGTGGGGTCGCAGGCCGTTACCGCGCTCGCCGACGACCTCGACAAGGCACGCGCGACCCAGGCGCGCAACGCCAGCAAGCTCAGGAAGTCCTACGACTACGTCGTAGTCGGGGCCGGCAGCGCCGGCTGCACCCTCGTGGGCACGCTCGCCGAGCGCGAGCCGCACGCCAGGATCCTGCTGCTCGAGGCCGGCGACTGGGACACCAATCCGGCCGAGCTCGACCCTAGACTCTGGTTCACCAACCTGGGCACCGATCGAGCCTGGAACGACGTCTCACTGCCCACACCCAGCACCAACAACCACCCTGTGCCTGAGTTCACCGGCCGTGCGATCGGAGGTGGCAGCAGCATCAACGCCACGATCTGGGCCCGCCCGTTCAAGGCCGACCTCGACAACTGGGCCTGCGTCACCGGCGACAAGCGGTGGGACTACGCGCACGGACTCGAGCACTTCAAGAGCGTGGAGGACTGGCAGGGCACACCGAACCCCGCCTTCCGCGGAACCGGCGGACCGGTGTGGGTGCAACCCTCCGCGAACCCGCTTCCACTCGCAACCGCTGCCCTCGAGGGGATGCGTGAGGTCGGGCTACCGATCGTCGACGACCTCAACGGGGAGCGCGAGATCACCGGAAACGGGTTCGGCTACATGAACCAGATCATCAAGGACGGCCGCCGGCACAGCATGGCCCGCGCGTTCCTCTACCCGGTGCTGGCGCGGGAGAACGTCACCGTCCTGGCCAACACCCAGGTCAACCGGATCCGGATCAAGGGTCGCAAAGCGGTCGGCGTCGAGTGTGTCCGCGACGGCCGGACCGTCACCTTCGGCGCTGGCCGTGAGGTCATCGTCTCGGCCGGCGGGTTCAACACCCCCAAACTGCTCATGCTGAGCGGAATCGGCGACCGGGCCGACCTGCGTGCGCTCAACATCCCCGTCCACATGCACTCGCCCGAGGTCGGAAAGAACGTGCAGGACCATATCCTGCACGGCGGCTGCCTCTACGAAGCCCCCGATGCCTTCGAGTACCGCAACAGCGCTGCCAACGTCTCGGGTTACTACAAGACCGACCCCTCACTCGAGCTGCCGGACGT
>JBEEFQ010000261.1:0-2949 GCA_041166245.1 Actinomycetota bacterium
CCGGTCACGGGGATGCGGCCCTGACCGACCTGCACGTAGGTGCCGGCTTCATCGTTGTACGGCGAGATCTTCGACGGGCTCCAGTACGTCATGCGCATGTCCTGGTTCCAGGCGTAGTTGCCGGGCGAGAAGGCACGGGTGACGTGGTTGGCGTCACCGCGGGCGCCCATCTTGAACGCGCCGGCCTCCATGGTCTTCGGGTTCAGGTTCGGACCCGCGGCCTGGATGATGCTGGAGAGGAGGTTCAGGTACTCCCACTCCGCGGTCACGGACTCGAACGGCGCGTCGCCCGCGCCGCCGCCGGCCGCCCAGATGCGCTGGCCGGTGTCCTTGAACTTGTGCTCCTGCGCGTTGATGCTCGAGAGACCGAACGCGTCCTCGAAGTTGCAGGGCTTGGAGCCTGCGAGCGGACAACCGAGCGTCCCCATGTACGCCTGCGCGGACGCGTCCGCATCCATGAAGCCCGAGCCCACCATCAGGTTCTCGGGGTAGTAGTTCTGCTGCTGCTCCTCCGAGTAGAGGAACGACGGGGCGACCAGGTCGCAGAAGCACATGATCGAAGTCGCCGCGTTCTCGCCTGATCCGACGGGGTTCATCTTGAGCACGGCGGCGCGGCGCTGCTGGTCGGCGGTCGTGAGGTCCTGCTCGTAGAAGTAGACGTGGCTGCCGTAGCCCGTGCCGCACTTCCCGAGCTCGCTCTTCAGCTCGACCTCGATGGATCCCTTGTTCTCGGGATCATCAGTGCTGATGACGCCGAGGCTGCGCGGGTTGTCGCGCAGGTCCTGCGTGCGATTCGCGGACCCCGCGTACTTCGCGGGCTTGCCGTGGAGCTGTGAGCAGTACCACCGCCCGGCGTGCTGGGCCATCTTCGTGCCCGACATCTGCACGTCCCAGTGGTACGGCGCGCGCTGCTGGTTGAAGCTGTCCCGGAAGTGCCAACCTCCGACGTTGACTGTCCGCAGCTTGGACAGCTCGTCGAAGCACGCCGAGCAGAGGGAGGAGTTCCAGTACACGGCGTAGGGCTTGTACTGCGAGACCATCTGGCGCATCTCGCCGCGCAGGCACGCGACGTCGGGCGGGATCGAGTTGCAGGTGCCCTGAACCGTCTTGATCTCGACCTGGCGCCCGTAGAGCTCGTACTTCTCGTTGATGAACTTGGCCGCCTTGACGTGGAACGCCTCGTACTGCTCCTTCGCCACGTACGCGCCTTGCGCCTTGAGGATCGCGTCGACCGCGTCGCTGCCCTTGCTGATGAAGCGGACGATCGTGATCTTGTCCTTGGTCACCCCTTGATAGGTGGCCCCGCCGTTGTCGCCGGTGAACGCGGGCGTGCACGGCGGTGCGTAGAAGTCGATCTTCGGGTCGAACTGGCGGCCGGCCACGCAATGGCTCGTATCGCCTGCAGGCGGACCGCCCTCACCGCCGCCACCGCCGGTTCCGCCATCGCCGCCGCCGCCGCTCCCGTCGACTGGCGCGCCCGTCGCCGGGTCGATCGCGCCGTCGCCGCCAGGGACGGTGTCGCTGGTTCCGCCGGTCAGGCCGTCGTCGAGCCCGTCACCATCGGCGTCGACGCCGGTCGCGCCGGTTCCGCCACCGGCAGCGAGCTCTTGGCTGGTGGGCGCCTTGGAAGGCGCGAGGGCGATGATCAGCAGCTGGGCGACGATGATCGCGCCGAGCGGCAGGAAGCGCCGCCCGAGGGAGCGGTTCATTGGCAGGAGACCCCCTGGTCATGTGACGCCGGGGCGGAGATGTTCGGCGTACTGTGACGTTCGCCGCACCCTAGGTCCGATCCTGCTTCCGGGCCCCCGAGGTCAGGCGTCGGCGGCCTCGTCGAGACCCTGTTGGAGCGTGTTCCAAGACAGGGTGGCGCACTTGATCCGCACCGGGAACTTGACGACGCCGCGGAGCGCCTCGAGGTCGCCGAGCTTGACCTCCGCGTCGTCCGAGGCGTCGGCCCCGTCCTCGCCGTCGAGGGTCTGCTCGTGGATCGACAT
Source organism: Actinomycetota bacterium (assembly GCA_041166245.1). Lineage (GTDB taxonomy): Bacteria > Actinomycetota > Acidimicrobiia > Acidimicrobiales > JAFATL01 > JBEEFP01. The sequence goes on from JBEEFQ010000261.1 coordinate 1,995, forward strand.
CATCCCCTTGAACGCTCGCGTCAGCGCCCGCACCTCGTCGAGGGTCTTGCCCTTCACCGCCGCCGACATCATCGATGCGGACGACTGGCTGATGGAGCATCCCTGGCCGTTGATGCGGATGTCATCGACGACCCCATCGCGCAGGTCGAGGTACACCACGATCTCGTCGCCGCACAGCGGGTTGAACCCCTCGACGCGGTGCGCGGGCGGGGTCTCGAGCTCACCCCGGTTCCTGGGGCTTCGGTAGTGATCGAGGATGATCTCCCGGTAGAGATCTTCGAGCCCGGGCATCGCTTGCTCCCTGTTAGAAGGCGAAGAAGTCTGACGCCTGGGCCAAGGCCTCGGCGAGCGCGTCGACGTCGTCCTCGTCGTTGTACACGTAGAGCGAGGCGCGTGCTGTCGCCCCGACCCCTAGACGGCGCATCAGTGGCTTGGCGCAGTGGTGGCCGGCGCGCACGCACACGCCTGACTGGTCCAGCACCTGCGAGATGTCGTGGGGGTGGACGTCCTTGTAGGCGATCGAGAGGACGCCGCCGCGCTGCGCGGGCTCGGACGGGCCGTGGATGGTGATCTCGTCGCCGAACCGCTCGGTGAGGGTGCGCAGCGCGTAGCCGGTGAGGCTGACCTCGTGCTCACGGACCTCGTCCATGCCGAGCTCGGTGAGGTAGTCGATGGCCGCGCCGAGACCGATCACCTCGGCGATGGGCATGGTTCCGGCCTCGAACTTCCAGGGGATCTCGTTGGGGGTCCACCCGTCAAGGCGCACGTCGCGGATCATCTCGCCGCCGCCCATGAACGCGGGCATGGCATCGAGCAGCTCTTCCTTGGCCCACAGCACGCCGATGCCGGTCGGACCGAGCATCTTGTGGCCGGTGAAGCCGAGGAAGTCGCAACCGAGCTCGGTCACGTCGGTGGGCAGGTGGGGCACGTGCTGCGCGCCGTCGACGAGGCACAC
>JBEEFQ010000262.1:0-41058 GCA_041166245.1 Actinomycetota bacterium
ACTTCCACCAGGACTCGTGGGGTCCGACGTTCTTCGACAACGGCTTCCCTGACTGGATGACGATGACCGACGGGTTGCCGAACCTCTACCAGGTCGGCTTCCCGTTGCAGTACCTCCTCAACCCCGCGCTGAACCGAGCCTTCGACCACTTCTGGGCCAACGACGTCGGCCCCAGCGGGCGGCGCCTCCAGGACGACGACGCGCGCATCCTCAGCCACGTCGCCGCCAAGCTCTCGTCGCTCGACGGCATCCTCGGCTACGAGATCATGAACGAGCCGTGGCCCGGCTCGCAGTACCCGACGTGCGTCGTGCCCGAGATCGGATGCCCGGTCTTCGACAAGGGGGCCTTCTCGGCGTACTACGCCAACGTGATCCCGAAGATCCGGGCCGCGGACCCGCACCACCTGATCTGGTACGAGCCCCACACCATCTTCAACGACGGTGTTCCGACGAGCGTGACACCCCCGAACGATCCCAACCTCGGTTTCGCGTTCCATGACTACCCGCTCGTCTGCGGGGCCTTCGACGCCGGCGCGTCCACCTTCGGCCTGCCGAGCCCGCCGCCGTCGACGTGCAATCCATTCGACACGCTCGTCATGGACAACGCCAAGGCGCACAGCGCGGCCACTGGCAGCGCGCTGCTCCAGACCGAGTTCGGCGCCACCATGGACACGTCGAGGATCGAGCAGCAGCTCGACATCTACGACGACCACATGGTCCCGTGGATGTTCTGGTCGTACAACCACTACATCGTCGCCCGCGGGTCTGACGAAGTGCTCGCGCCCGCGGTCGCACCGCACGTGAACGAGCCCATGCTGAAGACGCTGGCCCGGCCCTATCCGCAGCTGACCGCGGGCACGCCGGGTGGCTGGGCCTTCGATGCCTCGACCGGCGCCTTCTCCTTCACCTATTCGACGACGCGCGCCGATGGTCACGGCACCTTCGGCTCCGATGCGGAGACCGCGATCGCGGTCCCGGCTATCGCGTACCCCGACGGCTACGTCGCGACCGTCATCGGCGGAACCGTGACGTCACCAGCCAACGCAACGGTCCTGCGCGTGCACGCCGCCGACGCCGCCGAAACCGTGACCGTCAGCATCATCCCACCCGCGCCCGCGCCCTAGGGGTTGGTGCACTACGGCGCATTCTCAGGCACGGCGGTGCACCAACCCACGGCATCCAGAGCCTGAGTCACATCGCTCGCCGCGTCGCCCAGGGCCACGAACAGCGAGGCCGGGCCGGCGGCCAAGGGCATGCAGATCGCGGGCCCGTCATCCAAGAGCTGGCGGTCGCCGACCACCAGCACCGAACCGTGGCAGCGCGCTCCTTCGCCGACGGCGGGGCTGGCCCAGTCGGTGCCGGCGCCCAGCTCGATTCGGTGGCGCAGCAGGGGGCGGCCGGCCAGGTCGACCGAGAGCGACGAGGTCCAGCGGCCGCCCATCTCGCGGTGGCGGCCGAGGACGACCTCCTCCCGCCACAGCAGCGACGCGCCGTCCTCGAGCTCGACGATCGCCTCGCTGTGGTGATCGCAGCCTGCCGCGGCGACACCGGGCTCGGGGTGCCAGACGAGGGACGCACCCGCGGCCACGTGGGCGGTGACGGCCAACCGCGACGGCGCGCCATTGGCTCCCGGCAGGGCCACGCTGGCCGCGGCGCTACGGACGACGAGCGACGCACCCGCCTCGACGGAGACCGACAGCGACAAGTCGTCGCCGCCGAGGGGTGAATACGCGCCGCCGACGACGTACACGCCGGTGGGTGTGGCCCGCAGCACCAGCGGCGGGCTCGACTCCATGACCGCCAGCCGCTCGCCGATCGCCACCAGGCGTGCGGCCGCCTTCATGCCACCCGCTGCCGCACCCACGTGGCGACGGACGGCGCTGTCGGCTCCTCGCGCAGGGAGAGGAAGAGCACGGGCGCCTCGCCCCGCTTGGCCGCTGCGTCCCGGGCCATCACGCCGAGGTCGGCGCCGACGAGCGGGGCCAGGTCGGTCTTGTTGATCACCAGCAGGTCGGACGCGGTGACACCGGGGCCGCCTTTGCGCGGCACCTTGTCGCCACCGGCCACGTCGACCACGAAGATCTGGGCGTCGACCAGGCCGTAGGAGAAGGTGGCGGTGAGGTTGTCGCCGCCACTCTCGACCAGCACCAGGTCGAGGGGCCCGAGGCGCTCCTCCAGCTCCTCGACCGCGTCGAGGTTGGCGGTGATGTCATCGCGGATGGCGGTGTGGGGGCAGCACCCGGTCTCGACGGCGGAGATGCGCTCGGCGTCGAGCACGCCGGCCCGCTTGAGGAACTCCGCGTCCTCCGACGTGTAGATGTCGTTGGTGACGACCGCAAGCCGCAGCTCGCCGGCGAGGGCTCGGCAGAGAGCGGCGACCAGTGCGGTCTTGCCGCTCCCTACCGGGCCGCCGACCCCGACTCGCAATGCACGTTCACGACGCAAAGAGACGCACCTCCCAGGTGGCATGGAGCTCGGCTCCGATGTCGAGTAGCGGAGCGGACAGGGCAGGCAGGTCGCCCGTCGCAGCGGCGCGTGTCGCGGCCGCAGCGACTCGGTCGACCTCGCTCGCCAGGTCGGCCAGTAGTCCAGTGACAGCGAGCGGATCGAGCCCGAGGAGGCGGACCGCAGCAGTCGCCGGCCCGCTCACCGACGCCGACGCGGCGACGAGCGCGGCGTCGGGCGGCTGCAGCCCGGCGGCAGAGGCGGAAGCGCCCAACGCGACCGGGTGGTGGGGACCATCCGGCACCGCGGCCCACGACGGGCCGGGCCACGCCGTCCGCGCCGCTCGCACCAGCTGACGACCCTGACGCCGCGATGCCTTGCGCTGGGCCGGCGACGGCGTGCGGGCGTCGGCCTCCGCGTCCAGAAGGCCCAGGTCCCCGGCCGGCGCAGCAGCGGCAGCCGCCAGTGCTGCGACAACGAGACCGGCCGTGCGCAACCGTCCCCCGAGGAAGGCCCCGAGCGACCCGAGGTCGTGCACCGCACCCGCTGACGCCGCCGCCTCCAGCCCGCCGGAGTGGGCGTGACCGCCAGCCGGGAAGCGACCGTCGGCAAGGACGAGGAGGGTGGCGAGCGACATCAGAAGAGGAAGTAGCGCTGGGCCATGGGCAGCACGACGGCGGGCTCGGGCTCGACGACGTCGCCGTCGATGCGGACGGTGAACGTGTCGGGTGCGACCTCGATGCGAGGCGTGGCCCCGTTCTCGGGCAGGTCTTGCTTGCGTACGGCTCGGCAATCGGCCACCGCGACCAGGGGCCGATCGAGCTCGAGCCGGTCGGGGAGTCCTGCCTCGAGCGCGGCTTGGGACACGAAGGCGAGCGACGTGTGCGGCGCGGCGCGGCCGTAGGCGCCGAACATGGGGCGGGGCAGCACCGGCTGCGGCGTCGGGATCGACGCGTTGGCGTCGCCCATGGCCGCCCACGCAATAGCGCCGCCCTTGATGACGACGTGGGGTCGCACACCGAAGAAGGCCGGATCCCACAGGACGAGGTCGGCCAGCTTCCCGGGTTCGACGGAGCCGATCTCGCCGTCGAGCCCGTGGGCGACGGCCGGGCAGATCGTGTACTTGGCCACGTAACGCCGGGCCCGGTGATTGTCTGCACCTGGGGGGTCACCTTCCAGCGCGCCCCGTCGCGCTTTCATGGCGTGGGCCGTCTGCCACGTCCGCAGGACGACCTCACCGACCCGCCCCATGGCCTGGGAGTCGGAACCGATCATGGAGATGGCGCCGAGGTCGTGCAGGACGTCCTCGGCCGCGATGGTGGACGGGCGGATGCGGCTCTCGGCGAAGGCCAGGTCCTCAGGTACGGCCGAGTTGAGGTGGTGGCAGACCATGAGCATGTCGAGGTGCTCGTCGACGGTGTTGACGGTGTGGGGGCGCGTCGGGTTGGTCGACGACGGCAGCACGTGGTCGAGGCCGGCGACGGTGATGATGTCCGGCGCGTGGCCGCCACCCGCACCCTCGGTGTGATAGGCGTGAATCCCCCGCCCCGCGATGGCGGCGATGGTGTCCTCCACGAAGCCGGCCTCGTTGAGGGTGTCGGTGTGGATGGCGGCCTGCACGCCGGCCCGCTCGCTCACCCGCAGGCACGCGTCGATGGCGGCGGGCGTCGAACCCCAGTCCTCGTGCAGCTTGAAGCCGGCCGCTCCCGCCCGCAGCTGCTCCCACATCGCCTCTTCGGACGTGGTGTTGCCCTTGCCCAGCAGCACGACATTGACGGGCCAAGGGTCGAGGGCCTCGAGCATGCGGGCCAGGTGCCACGCGCCCGGCGTCACCGTCGTGGCCTTGGTGCCCTCGGCCGGCCCTGTGCCCCCACCGATGATCGTCGTGATCCCCGCGCCCAGCGCCTCGCTCAGGATCTCCGGACAGATCAGGTGCACGTGGCAGTCGATGGCCCCGGCCGTGAGGATACGGCCGTTGCCAGCGATGATCTCGGTGGATGGGCCGATGACGAGACCAGCGTCGACGCCATCCATGGTGTCGGGGTTGCCGGCCTTGCCAAGGGCGACGATGCGTCCGTCGCGGATGGCGACGTCGGCCTTCACCACCCCCCAGTGGTCGAGCACGACCGCGCCGGTGATGACCGTGTCCGGTGCGCCATCCGCGCGCGTCACGGCCGACTGGCCCATCGACTCGCGGATGACCTTGCCCCCACCGAACACGGCCTCGTCGCCGCCGCCGCAGCGGTCCTCGGTGATCTCGACGAAGAGGTCGGTGTCGGCCAGTCGGATGCGGTCACCCGTCGTCGGTCCGTAGAGGAGGGCGTAGCGACGGCGGTCGAGCTCAGCCATCCAATGGTCCGCCGACTTCGCCCCGGAGCCCCAGCACCACGCGGGCCCCACCCAGCGGAACGAGGTCGACGTCGCGGTCGATGCCAGGCTCGAAGCGCACTGCCGTCCCCGCTGGCACGGCCAGCCGAAAGCCCCACGCCGCCGCCCGGTCGAACGACAGCGCGCGGTTGGCCTCGGCGAAGTGATAGTGCGAGCCGACCTGCACAGGCCTGTCCCCGGTGTTGATGACCCGCACCGTGAGGACCGGTCGACCAACGTTGATCACGACCGGTCCCTCCCCCGGCACCACCTCGCCCGGGATCACGGGATGGGCTGATGCACGGTGACGAGCTTGGTCCCGTCGGGGAACGTGGCCTCGACCTGCACCTCGCCGATCATCTCGGGCACGCCTTCCATCACATCCGCTCGCGCCAGCACCTGGCGACCGCTCGCCATGAGCTCGGCCACGGTGCGCCCGTCGCGGGCTCCCTCGAGCAGGAACGAAGTGAGCACCGCGACCGCTTCGGGATGGTTGAGCTGAAGACCGCGCGCCCGGCGGGCGTGGGCCAGGCCCGCGGCCACGTGCACCAGCAGCCGGTCCTGTTCGTGGAGCGACAACCTCACTGCTAGGCGACCTCGTCGGTCGCGACGACGGCCTGGGCCGCCCACACGTGCAGGCGGTCACGGACGTGGGCCACCAGCTCGTGACAGCGGGGGTCGGTCAGCACCTCGCGGGTGCGATGCCGTTCAAACGGCACCTGGATCTCCTCCACGACCCGGCCCGGGTGTGACGACAGCACATAGATGCGCTCGGAGAGGAAGACGGCCTCTTCGACGTCGTGGGTGACGAACAGGATGGTTGTCCCCGTCTCCCGCCACACGTCGAGGAGGAACTCCTGCATGAGCGAGCGGGTCTGGGAGTCGAGGGCGCCGAACGGCTCGTCGAGCAGCAGCACCTCGGGGCCGGTCGCGAGGGCGCGCGCGATGGCCACCCGCTGCTTCATCCCGCCCGACAGGGCGCGGGGCAGGGCGTCGGCGAAGGCGGTGAGACCCATGACCTCCAGATAGCGGTCGACGCGGGCCCGGATCTCAGGCTTGCCCAGCTTCTGCAGCTCGAGGCCGAAGGCCACGTTCTCCCGCACCGTGCGCCACGGGTAGAGCGTGTAGCTCTGGAACACGAGACCGCGGTCGGGTCCCGGGCCCGCGACCGGGTGCCCGTCCAGCAGCACGGCGCCGCTCGTCGCCGGCACCAGCCCGGCGGCCACGGCGAGAAGCGTCGACTTCCCGCAGCCCGACGCGCCGACCAGGCTCACGAGCTCGCCGCTGGCGACGCACACGTCGACACCGTCGAGCACGCGCAGGTCGCCGTACTCCTTCACCAGGCCGACCATCTCGAGCTTGGCCGTCATCGGGCCCACGGCGCGACGAGGTTGCGCGTCCCCCGGAAGCTCAGGTCGATGGCGAGCCCGATGAGGCCGATGACGATGAGCACGAAGAAGATCTGGTCGGTCTGCAGGAAGCGCTGGGCCCGAGTGATGCGGTAGCCCAGGCCCTCCTGGGCGGCGATGAGCTCGGCCACGACGACGAGGTTGAAGGTCGCGGCGATGTTGACGCGCATGGCGTCGATGAGCCCGGGCAGGCTGTGAGGCAGCACGACCTTGCGCATCACCTTCCAGCGCGACGCACCGAGCGTGTACGACGCGTCGATCAGCTCGCGGGGAACCGCCCGAGCCGCGTCGGCGCTCATGAGGGTGTTGAAGAACACGGTGCCGATCACCAACAGGGCGATCTTGGACGACTCGCCGAGCCCGAGCCAGATGATGAGCAGAGGAATGAACGCCGGCGCCGGCATGTAGCGCAGCAGGCCGATCATGGGCTCGAAGAGCGCTCGCACCGACGCGAACGAGCCGATGGCCAGACCCAGCGGTACGGAGATGAGCACCACCAGGCCGAACCCGATGCCGACCCGCGTCATGGTGGCGGTCACGTCGCCGAGGAGGGCGCCGCTCGAGATCAGCTCGCCGCCCGCTCGTCCCACTGACACGGGTGTCGGCAGGAAGAGCGAGTCGACGGCACCGGTGCCGCTCAGGATCACCCAGGCCGCCAAGGGGGTGGCGGCCGAGAGGACCATGAGCGTCCACCGGAGACGTCCGCTGATGGGATCCCTCAACGTCCAGAACGATCGCCACGCCCGTCGGGCCAGCGCGGGCCGGGCCGGACGGACGGCAGCCCCGTCCGCCGGACCGGCCGTCGCCGTCATCTCGGCCGCGGTCACCGCCGTCATTGGTGCCCTCGTACCAAGTCGAAGGACACCTCGCGTCTGCGTCGCCCGACGGGCGCACCAATGACCAAGGTGCTGCCACATTGGCTCGCTCGCCGAACCCCAGGCTCGCTCACGTGCCCTTCGCCGCCTTGACGAAGGTGTCGTCGAGCATGCCGGCGAGGTCGGGCGCCTTGTCGATGAGCTCGACCTCGAGCAGGAAGTCGGAGATCTGCTTCGCGGCGAAGTCGAGGTGCGAGATGTCGCTCCCGGGTGTGAAGGCCTGGAGGTTCTGCTCGAGGCTGAAGATCGTCGTGCCCTTGTCGTAGGACGCGTACTCCTCCGGCGTCACGCCCGCCCGCTTGGCCATGATCGCCACGGCCTCGTCCGGGTTGGCTTCGATCCACGCGAGGGTCTCGTACCAGACGTCGACCAGCTTCTGGACGTCCTCGGGCCGGTCGTCCACCAGCGTCTTGCTCACGACCAGATGGTCGGGGATGGCGCCCGGGAAGTCAGCCGACGTGAACAGGGCGTGGGACCCCTCGCGCTCGAGCGCGGAGGTGGTGAAGGGGGCGAACACGCCGACACCTTCGAGCCGGCCCGACGCGAAGGCGGCGGCCGCTGCGCCGGTCTCCAGCGGCTGGAACTCGATGTCGGTCGGGCTCAGCCCCTCCTTCTGCAGCCCGAGCAGCAGCAGGTAGTGGTCGACCGTCCCCTGTTCGGCCGCCACCTTCTTGCCCTTCAGGTCGGCGACGGTCTTGATCTCGGGGCCGACGATGATCTGGTCATTGCCCGTCGAGTTGTCGTTGACGAGCACGATGACCTGCTCCGAGCCGCCGGCCACGGACGAGATGGTGTCGTTGAGCGTCTGGGTGTTGGCGTCGAGCTTGCCGCCCGCGAAGGCGTTGAGGGAGTCGAGGTAGCCCTCGAACCACGTGAGGTCGACTTTGAGTCCGGCCTTTTCGAACAGACCCTTCTCCTCGGCGACCTGCCACGGGAACCAACCGGGCCACGCGCTGAAGCCCAGCTTGATGGTCTCGCCCGACGACGACGCGGCGTCGGTAGCCGCTGCATTGGGCTTGTCGTCGCCGCACGCGGCCGTCACCAGCCCCAGCGCAACCACCAAGAGCAGCGCCGTTCTGCGGATCCGTCTCGTTGTCATGCCGCCCTCCTCGGGAGATGGCCGGCCCGCACGAGGCAGCCCAGCGTGTCGCAGATGACCCGCACGCCGATCAGCGACGTGATCTCGGCGTTGTCGTAGGGCGGCGAGCACTCCACCACCTCGATGCCGGCCAGGGGTTTCCCATGGCCGGCGATGAGCTGAATGAACTTGAGGACCTCGCGCGGCAGGAACCCGCCCGGTTCCGGCCAGCCGGTGCCGGGCACGAAGGCAGCGTCGAGGCAGTCGACGTCGAAGCTCAGCCACACCGCCTCCGCGTCGCGCCACGCCACATCCAAGGCGCGTGCAGCCGCGTCTTCGATCCCCATCTCCACGCAGTCGGTGACGGTCATGATCGTCGTGCCGCGCTCGCGGCCGACCTGCACGCCGGGCCGCGGCGCCTGCCATCCGCCGATGCCGATCTGCACCAGGTTCTCGGGCGGAACGTTGGGGATATCGGTAGCGTGGAACCACGGCGTCGTGTGCATCCGCTCGTCGAGGTCGGTCTCCTGGGTGTCGACGTGGCGGTCGAAATGGATGATGCCGAGGTTGCCCTCGAGGTGCTCTGCGACCCCTCGCACCGTGGGGTAGCCGATGGAGTGGTCGCCGCCGAGGACGACAGGAAAGGCGCCCGAGGCGTACACGTGGGAGACGGCCTTGCTGATCTGGTCGAAGGTCTTCTCGATGTTGCTGGGGATGGTGAAGACGTCGCCGACGTCGCACATGGTGATCGACTCGCGCAGGTCGACACCGAGCTCGAAGCTGTACGGGCCGTAGAGCGCGGAGATCTTGCGCATGCCCTGGGGGCCGAACCGCGTGCCGGGCCGGTAGGTCGTGCCCGAGTCGAAAGGAGCGCCCATGATCGCCACGTCGTAGTCACCGCACTTGCGCACGTCCTCGACGTAGGGCTGCTTCAGGAAGGTGTTGATGCCGGCGTAGTGCGGGAGCTCGCCCCGGCTGAACGTGGGGATGCGCCTGTCGACGATCGAGTCCGCGCCGGGAAGCCCGAGCTCGAGGCCCCGGGCCACCTCCTCCTCCCATCGCGTCGTGGGGATAGTGGCCTCGGCGGCCACTGCGTATCGGGCCTCCGGTCCGTAGTGCTCGTGCAACTGCATATCGTCGGGTGCTGGCACGTCGCTCCTCGTCCGGCCCCCGGAAACAGACGAAGCCCGGGAGCACGCTCGCTCTCCCGGGCTTTTGTCCCTCCGTGTGACGGCGCCGCTGCCGTTTGCCCCTCTCGGACCAGACCACCGTTGCCGGCGCGGAACCCTAGGGGCGGGTTCAGTTGTCGATGGGCACCGTAAGCCGCCCATGTTTCGTCATTGTTTCCGCGTCAGGAAGGCGCGGTTACGCGCAAGAAGCGGTCATTCGGAGCGGCGCAGGATCGTGTCGACGTCGAAGGCGTTCGGTTCCCCGACCAGCTCGCGCTCCGAGTACACGTAGCGCACGCGGAAGTCCGGGTCGTGGAACCGGTGCTGGAAGGCGAGGCCCGCGTCCCAATCGTTCTCGAGCCCTTCGACGCCGTCGTGGCTGATCGGACGGGTTCCGATGACGGCGGCCCGCACTCCACTCGGAAGCGTGCGCTCGACGTGGGCGAGCACCCGCTTCACGTCGTGCGCGGTCTCCGCGTAGTCACGGTCACGGTCCCACCTCGTCGGGAGGGCGACGAGGGCGAGCACGACGACGAGGGTCACCGCCGCGGCAGGGCTGGAACGGATCATCTCCACCAGCCCCGCCAGCACCATGGCGGCTCCGATGGCGCACACCATGTTGGCCCGATCGCCCTGGGCGACGAAGTCGATGTCCTGGCCGAACCCCACGAACGGCATGACACCGAGCACCACGACGGCAACGCCCGCAGCGACCAGTCGTTCGCCCACGGCGGTCCGCGGCCGGAGATCGCTCGGGATCAGCCGCGCAAACGCGACGGTGACGCCCACCAGGATCGGAAGGCCGATCACGAGCTTGACCACCGGGTTGGGGTTGATGCCCCAGCCGAAGTTGCTGCCGACGATGTCAGCGAGCCTGATCATCTCTGGCTCGGGCTTGGGCGAGGCGAGCGCGGCCCAGAGGCCCACAGGCACGAGCACCAGGCCGCGCCGCACGACATCCGGTCGCATGCGGCCGACGACCAGCGGAGGGACGGCGACGACGGCGGCGGCGGCGACCGGAAGGGTCGCCTCGTAACAGAGCGCGGAGGCAGCCATGATGCCGATGGCGGGCCACACGCTTCGCCCGTCCCTCACCGCCCGCATGAGCAGCAGCGTCCCGACCAGGACAAGAGCGAGTGCGAACAGGGCCGGGGCGGCCGAGGGCCAGTTGCTCAGAGCCGTGTGGGTCGGCAGCAACGTCCAGACGAGCGCGGTCACGAGCGCCGGCCTCCGCGGGAGCACCTCCCGCGCCACGAGGAAGATGAGCACGGCGACGACGGCGTTCGCCGCCGTCAGCACCGCGAACACCACGAGGGGATGGGCGCCGACCAGGCCGAAGAGCACCGCGAACACGACGCCGGATACGGGGCGGCTCAGCGCCACCCTGCCGCCCGCCGCCGCCCACCATCCGTCGAAGGCGGCGTTCCTGAGAGGCTCCCAGTCCTCGCGCAGGTATCCCGGACCACGCAGCCCGTAGGGAACGGCCAGCACCAACACCACGCCGACCAGTCCAACGAGGATCCAGGTGTCGGTCGACGAGCGCGACCGGCGCTCCCCCACTGGTGACGGCACTTGCCGAGCGTAACGGTGGCTCTCGTACACTGCGCGCCCAATGCGCTCTCCTCTGCCGCGGCGTGCTCGGCTCGTGCTCCCGTTGGCGACGGCTGTTGCAGCCGTGCTCGGCGGCTGTGGGTCGGGAGGTGAGGCCACGGACACCACCGACACCACCAGTCGCCCGGCCGCGACACACGCGGCGTCGCCCACGACCGAGGCCGACCCGGTGGCCAACGTCGTCGAACGCGAGGCGGCGCTCGCCGCGATACGCGAGCAGATCCAGACCCTCGAGCGCGCCGACTGGGCGGGCGCGTGGGCCGCGCTGCACCCGGCCCAGCAGGCGCTCGTCAGCCAGTCGGCGTTCACCGCTTGCGCGGCTCGCCGCTGGGGCCCCGCCCTCGACGTGCTCGAGGTGCACCTGGTGCGGGTGACCAAGGGCACCGTCGACGTGACCGGCACCGCCGAGAAGGCGCCCGGCTACCGCGCCGAGTTCCGCATCGTTGGTACCGACCCCAGCGGACCGTTCGACGGGGCCACGACCTACGGCGAGGTCGGCGTGGGCGGCACGTGGCGCTGGACCCTGAAGGACCCGAGCGCCTATTCGGCGGGGCGATGCCCGGCCGACGACAACACCCTGACCTGAGGAGCTACCCCGGCGGGCGCAGCCGGCACTGCGCCGACAGGGTGACGACCTGGGGGATGGGTCGGCGTACCGTGGCCTCATGTCGTGGACGTCGAGGAGCGCGGTTTGGTTGAGCGCGCTCGCCCTCGGCGCCTTCCAGGTGGTCGGCTCGTACGGAGCCGCTGACAACCAGCCCGATCGGCGGCCCATCGGCGCGGTGGCCATCCTGCTCCTGTTCGCGGGCCCCGCCGCCCTTGCGTGGCGGGATCGCCATCCGTTGCTCGCGGTGGCCGTCGCCTTGGGAGCAACCGACGTCTACATCGGGCTCGGCTACCCGTACGGTCCGGTGTTCTTCAGCGTGGTCCTCGCGCTGTTCACCGCGGTGCAGGCTGGGCACCGTCGCCCGACGTGGATGCTGGCCGCCGCGGGGTACGGCGGCTTCGTCGTCGCGCACATCGCCGACCCGAGGGCGGGTGACGCGAACCTCACCCATCTCGGCCTCGTGGCCGGGTGGCTCGTGGTCGTGCTGGCCGTCTCCGAGGTCGTGCGGGTCAGGCGCGACCAGGCGTCCGAACGGGAACGGGTCGCGCACGAGGAGCGCCAGCGCCGCGTCAGCGAGCAGCGACTCCTGCTCGCCCAGGAGCTGCACGACGTGCTGGCCCACAACATCTCGCTCATCAACGTGCAGGCGAGCGTCGCCCTCCATCTGCTCGACGAGCACCCCGATCAGGCCCGGCCCGCCCTCACGAGCATCAAGGAGGCGAGCAGCGACGCGCTGCACGAACTGCGCACCGCCCTCGACGTCCTGCGCCGAGGCGAGGAGGCGCCGCGCGCGCCGGCACCCCGCCTCGCTGACCTCGACGATCTCGTCGCGGGCATCCGGGCCGGAGGCATCGACGTGCGGCTGGAGCACGACGAACCGACGACACCGCTCCCGGCTGCCGTCGAGCTCGCCGCCTACCGCATCGTGCAGGAGGCGCTGACCAACGTGACGCGTCACGCCCGCGCCCGGGCGGTGACGGTGCGCGTCGAGTCCAAGGACGGCGTGACCGTCGAGATCACCGACGACGGGGTCGGCGGGGCGGCCGAGGCCGGCAACGGCATCGCCGGCATGCGCGAGCGGGCCGCGGCGCTGGGCGGCACCGTCGAAGCCGGGCCCCGCCCGAGCGGCGGGTTCCGTGTCGCCGCCCATCTGCCGAGCCGCCAGCCGTGATCAACGTCGTGATCGCCGACGACCAGGCCCTCGTGCGGGGCGGGTTCCGAGCCTTGCTCGACGCCCAGGACGACATCGCGGTCGTGGGCGAGGCGGCGGACGGGGACGCGGCGGTGCAACTGGCGCTGGAGCACCGGCCCGACGTCGTACTCATGGACATCCGCATGCCCGGCGTCGACGGCCTGGCCGCCACCCGGCGCATCGCCACCGACGATCGCCTCGGCAACGTCAAGGTGATCATCCTCACGACCTTCGACCTCGACGAGTACGTGTTCGAGGCCATCCGGGTGGGCGCCAACGGGTTCCTCGTCAAGGACACCGAGCCGGCTGAGCTCCTGCGCGCTGTCCGGGCGGTGGTCGCGGGCGACGCGCTGCTTTCGCCGGGGGTGACCCGCCGGCTGATCGCCGAGTTCGCCACCCGGGCCAAGGACCCAGCCGGCCTCCCCGATCTGGCCCGGCTCACCGACCGCGAGCGGGAGGTTGTGGCGCTCGTCGGCGAGGGCCTCACCAACGACGAGATCGCACAGCGGCTCGTCATGAGCGCGGCGACGGCCAAGACCCACGTGAGCCGGGCCATGGTCAAGCTCGGGGCCAGGGACCGGGCCCAGCTGGTGGTGTTCGCCTACGAGTCGGGCCTGGTGCGACCGGGCTGGCACCACTGATACCTCCCAGGGCGTAGGCGAGAAACCTCCCCCCGCCCGACGACTCGGGCCTGCCGCGAGCGGACGATGAGGGCATGACATCAACCGCTCTGTCCGTGTCCGGACTGACCAAGCGCTACGGCGCCCGGACCGCGGTCGACGACCTCGACATCGAGCTCCCGACGGGAGTGGTTGCCGGCTTCGTGGGCCCCAACGGCGCCGGCAAGACGACGACCATGGCCATGCTCCTCGGGCTGGTCCGACCCACCGCCGGGTCGGGCACCGTGCTCGGCGCGTCGATCGCCGAACCGGATGCCTACCTGTCGCGGGTGGGGGCGCTCATCGAGAGCCCCGCGTTCTACCCCGCGCTCTCCGGTGCCGAGAACCTCGCCTACTTCGCGACCGTCGCCGGGCACGACCCCGCGCCCATCCCCGCCCTGCTGTCGACGGTCGGCTTGGAGGGGCGGGGTGGCGACCGGTACCGGAGCTACTCGCTGGGCATGAAGCAGCGCCTCGGCATCGCCGCTGCGCTGCTGGGTGACCCGGAGCTGCTCATCCTGGACGAGCCCGCCAACGGCCTCGACCCGCAGGGTGTGCGCGAGATGCGCGCCCTCATCGGCCAGCTCGCCGGCAGTGGCCGGACCGTCCTCGTGTCTTCCCACGATCTCAGTGAGCTCGAGCAGGTGTGTGACTGGCTCGTGCTGATCGACGCCGGCCGATCGCTCTACCAGGGCCCGACCCGTGCCCTGCTCGACGACGTGACCGGCGGCCTGGCCGTACAGCCCCAGCGCAACGAGGACCACCCCGTGCTCCGTGATCTCCTCCAGGCGCGAGGCCACCAAGTGGACACGCAGGAGCACCGGCTCGTGATCAGCGTCGATGGAGCCGACGTGGGCGACCTGGCCGCATCCGTGAACCAGGCCGCGTTCGATGCGGGCATGGTGCTCGTGGAGCTGAGCCCGCTGCGCACCACCCTCGAAGACCGATATCTCTCCATGGTGAACGGGGGTTCCCGATGACCAGCATCATTCGAGCCGAGCTGCACCGGCTGCTACGCCGGCGCACCGTCGTGATCACCGCCGCGGCCGCCTTTGCGTTCTCGGCTGTCGCCACCCTCACCGTGTTCTCCTCGGCTGAGGCCACGGGCCAGGCGTCACGCCGGGCGGGAGCCACCCTGGCATCCCTCACCGGCAACGGTGGCGGCACCGAGGCGTTCGCGGTGGGCGCGTCGTTCGTGGGCTTCTTCGTCTTCGTGACCTTCATCGCCCTCATCGCCGGCGAGTTCTCGGGCGGCACGTTCCGCGCCGTGCTCCTGCGCGATCCGCACCGACTCCGCGTGATCGTGGGCAAGCTCGCGGGGATCCTCCTGGTCGCCGCAGGTGTGGTGGCGCTCGCCGAAGTCTTCACCTTCGCCATGTCCCTGCTCGTCGCGCCGACCCAGGACGTGGCGACCTCCAGCTGGTTCTCGCTCCAGAGTCTGGGCGACGGACTGCGCGATTACGCGACGGTGATGAGCGGCGTCGCGGGCTGGGCCGTGTTCGGCACCACGCTCGCGGTGATCTTCCGCTCGGCGCCGCTCGCCCTCGGCGTGGGCTTCGCCTGGGCGGGACCGTTCGAGAACATCGTCGTCGACTCGTGGGACGCCGGCTACCGGTTCTTCCCGGGTCAGGTCCTGGCGTCGCTCATCCGGGGCGGCACCATCGAGCTGGGCGCGGGCCGCGCCGTGATGACGGCCGCGGTGTACACCGCCGTCGCTGCGACGGTCGCTCTTGTCCTCGTCTCCCGACGCGACGTGACGGCGTGAGAGTACGGTGCGGCTCGCATGCCGGAGCAGATCGATGCGGACGTCTGCATCGTCGGAGCTGGATACGCCGGTCTCACCGCGGCCCGGCGACTGAGCCAGGCCGGACGGTCGGTCGCCGTGCTCGAGGCCCGGGACCGGGTGGGTGGCAGGATCTGGACCTACGAGCTGTCCGACGGCTCACCGGTTGATCGCGGCGGCGGCTGGCTGGGCCCGAAGCACGACGCCATCTTCGCCCTGGCCGGCGAGATGGGCGCCTCGACCTACAAGACGTGGGTGAAGGGGGCGCACCTGCTCATCGGCGAGGGGCGCACCCGCCGCTACACCGGCCTGATCCCGAAGATCAGCCCCCTTGCCGTCCTCAGCATCGCCCGGGCGCAATGGCGCATCGACCGCATGGCCAAGAAGCTGCCCCTCGAGACGCCGTGGACGGCTGCTCGAGCAGAGGAATGGGACTCCCAGACGGTGGCGTCGTTCCTGGAGCGCACGGGGATAAGGACGACGATCGCCCGTGACCTGTTCGAGATGGCGGTGCGGGGCCTGTTCACCGGCGACCTGAACGACACGTCCTTCCTGCACCTGCTTTTCCTCGTGCGGGGCCATGGGAGCATCAACACCCTGTTCTCCATCGAGAACGGCTCGCAGGAGAACCTGGTCGAAGGCGGTGCCGGTTCCATCGCCCGCCGAATGGCCGACGACCTGGGCGATGCCGTGCACCTGCAGGCCCCAGTCCGCGCCATCAGCCAACGCGATGACCGCGTCATCGTCGAGGCGGACGGCGTGAGCGTCTCGGCCCGTCACGCCGTGGTCGCGGTTCCGCCCGCGCTCGTCAACGAGATGCGATTCGAGCCGGGTCTCCCGGACGACCGGGCCGCGCTCTACCGCGGTGCGGTCGCCGGTCCCGAGACGAAGACGCTCATCGCCTACGACACGTCCTTCTGGCGGGACGAGGGCTTCAGCGGCCAGACGTCGGAGCCGGGCAGCGCATCCGAGGTGACCCTCGACGCGTCCCCCGTGTCGGGGAGCCCGGGCGTGATCGCCTCCTTCACCTTCAGCCACGTCGCCGACCGTGTCGACGCCCTCGACCCGGCCGTGCGCCGCAAAGCCGTCCTCGACGCCCTGTCGGCCCGACTCGGTCCGCGCGCCGCGTCGCCGGTCGAGTTCATCGAGACGTCGTGGTGGAAGGAGGAGTGGACGCGGGGATGCTCCATGGCCCACTTCCCACCGGGCCTGCTCACCCGCTACGGCTCCCTCCTGCGCGAACCCATGGGCCGTGTGCACTGGGCGGGAACGGAGACATCCACGACCTCGCACGGCGCCATCGACGGCGCGGTGCGATCCGGTGAGCGAGCGGCTGCCGAGATCCTCGACCGCACCTGAGCGTTCCTACTGCATGGCGATGACATCGCTGGCCTCGGCTGCCGCATCCAGAAACGCCGGGCCGTCGACCTCGATCTCCACGCGGTCGAGGTCACCTGTGAACCTGAACGGACCGCGGTAGTCGTTGTCGGCGGGCGGGGTCGCGCAGGAGTAACCGATCGTCAACCCGTGCCCGGTCAGGGAGTAGCGGCTCCATGCGCTGCGCTTGATCTCACCCGCGCCGATGACGTCCCCGTCGATGAGCAGCTCACCGCGTGCCGGACCGCCGTCGTCGGGCGTGAGCCGGAACCCGAGCTGGTGTGGTCCCGGCTCGAGGCGCGGGAGCAGGGCGCTGACGCGGTACTCCCGCCAGCCCGACAGGTTGTGCACGTACGCCAGCGAGCCGTCGTGCACGTGGAAGGACCAGCCACCGAGCACCGATCCCTGCGCGGCCAGGACACCCGAAGGGGCCGCGTCCTCCGCCGTCACGGAGATGAACGCCGTGATCGTGTGGCGACGGTTCCTCGTCGGGGCCGCCTGCATCTCGGGAACCGGCGCCCGACCCGGCCAATAGACGTACCGGGTGCGCTCGACGATCCCCGGTGGGCGACCGAGCACGAACGCGGAGAAGGGGCGGTTGTCGAGAGGCAGGACCTGATACCGCTCGGCCTCGGCCCACCACAGCTCGACCAGCCGCTCCAGGCGCTCCGGGTCGGCAACAGCCAGGTCGTGGCATTCCGTCGGGTCGTTCCGGAGGTCGTAGAGCTCCCACTCGCCGGCGTCCAACGGCGGCTCGTCTTCCTGGATGGCGTGGTAGACGACCGCCTTCCAGCCTTCGTGGTAGATGGCCCGACAGCCGAACATCTCGTAGTACTGCGTCGTGTGGCGCTCGGGCGCTTCGGCGTCGTCGAGCGAATAGGCGAAGCTCACCCCCGCGAGGGGAACCTGCTCGACGCCATCGATCTCGGCTGGGGGCTCGACGCCGACCAGTTCGAGGATCGTCGGCGCGACGTCGATGGCGTGGACGTACTGCCGGCGCACGCCGCCTCTGGAACCGGCGGGGATGCCGCTGGGCCAATGCACGATGAGCGGATCGGCGACGCCGCCTTCGTGGGTCTCGCGCTTCCACCGGCGGAATGGGGTGTTCCCCGCGACCGTCCAGCCCCACGGGTAGTTGTTGTGGATGCGCGGGCCGCCGATCTCGTCGATGCGCTCCGCGGCCTCCTCTACCGTGCGAGGCAGTCCGTTCCAGACCCGCACGTCGTTGAGCGAGCCCGTCGGGCCGCCCTCCGACGACGCCCCGTTGTCCGAGAGCACCACGATGACCGTGTCATCGAGCTCGCCCAAGCGCTCGATGAAGTCGACGACCCGACCGACCTGTGCGTCGGCATGGGACAGGAAGCCGGCGAACGCCTCCATGTACCTGGCGTACACGCGCCGCTCGTCCTGGCCGAGGGTGTCCCACGCCGGGACCCATTCGGGACGGGGCGAGAGCGCGACGGGATCAGCCATCACGCCCAGGCGCTTCTGGCGCTCGAGGGTGGCTGTACGCCACGCGTCCCACCCCTCGTCGAACCGGCCCCGATAGGCCTCGACGTACGCGGCCGGCGCCTGGTGGGGCGAGTGGCACGCACCGGTGGCGAGATAGCAGAAGAAGGGCTTGTCCGCGTCGACATGCCGCAGGTCGGTGATGAACTCGATGGCGCGGTCGGCCAGATCCTCGGTGAGGTGGTAGCCGTCCTCGTGCCGGCCCGGTGGCGAGACGAAGTGACTGTCGTGGACGAGCACGGGGTCGAACTGGCTCGTCTCGCCGGGGAAGTATCCGTAGAAGCGCTCGAAGCCGCGGCCCAGCGGCCAGCGGTCGCGGCGCCCGCCGAGGTGGGCATCCTCCTCGGGAGTGAGATGCCACTTCCCGATGGCCCAGGCCGCGTAGCCCTGCGGCGTGAGCATGGCGGGAAGGAGCCCGCACGATCGCGGAATGCGTGCGTCGTAACCGGGGAACCCGGTGGCCAGCTCGGTGATGCGGCCCATGCCGCACGTGTGGTGGTTCCGGCCGCTGAGCACGCACGCCCGCGTCGGTGAGCAGAGAGCAGTGGTGTGAAAGTTGGTGTAGCGCAGCCCGCCGCCAGCGAGACGGTCGAAGGTCGGTGTGGCGATGTCAGAACCGAAGCAGCCCAGCTGCGCGAAGCCCACGTCGTCGAGGATGACCAGGAGGACGTTGGGCGCGCCGGCGGGCGCCACGGGCTCGGGCGGCCAGTACGGCTCCGACTCCCAGTGGTAGCGACCGACCCGACCCCGGAACTCGTCGCGCTCCATCGGTCCTCCTCAGGCCCAATAGGTGTCGTGGCGGACGAAGAAGTCGGCCCACTCCTCGTCGCTCAGCTGTCGGCCTGCGGTGGCGACCTCGGCCAGGGTGTCGAAGTAGGCCTCCCGGGGCGCGCCGGGCGCGAAGAGGATGAGCATCGACGCGGGTTGGCCCGACTCGTTGCGGAAGGCGTGCAGCCCGCCTTCGGGCACGAACAGGAAGTCGCCTGCGGTCGCGTCGGTCCAGCTGTCTCCGTTGAACAGGCTCACGGTGCCCGACAGCACGAAGAACGACTCGGAGATGGTGCGGTGGAAGTGGCTGCCCGGCCCCGCGGGCTCCGGCCCCATGTCCCAGCGATACAGGCCGAACTGGCCGTTGGTGGTCGCGCCGGTCGCCAGGTAGGCCGCGCTCCCGGTCGACCCGAGGTCGAGCTCCGGCGGGGCATCGGCCCGCCGCATGACCGCGCTCACCACACCTGCGTCCCCGAGATGGCGGGGCTCCGGATACGACATGAGGCTCCTTCCGGCGCAGGCGCGCCCTCACCAGATGCTCGCACGCCTCGAGTCGCCGTCGTCTCTTAGACTAGAACCTGTTCTAGTTCGGACCCCGGCGCCAGGAGCGTGACGCGAATGCTGCTCGAAGGAAAGACGGTCATCGTGACCGGTGTCGGCGCGGGCCTGGGCCGGGAGTGCGCCACCAGCGCCCTGCGGGAGGGCGCCAACGTGGTCATGGCGGCACGGACCCAGGCGACGCTCGACACGGCCGCGGCCGAGCTGGATCCGGGCGGTGGGCGGGTCACCGCTGTCGCCACCGACATCACCGATGCCGATGCGTGCGCCGCGCTGGTGACGCAGGCCCAGGACCGCTTCGGCTCCGTCGATGCGCTCATCCAGGTCGCCGCCTTCGAGTACGTCTTCGGCGGTCTGCACGACACCAAGCTCGACGACTGGCGCACGGCCTTCGAGACCAATGTGCTCGGCGCCCTCACGGTGCTGCGGCCCGTCGCATCGGCGATGAAGGCCGGCGGCGGAGGCTCGGTCGTGCTCATCGGGTCGCAGTCGATGTTCAAGCCGTCGCTGCCGCAGGCCGGCTACGCCGCGTCCAAGGGCGCGCTGCTGACCACCATGTACTACCTGGCCGACGAGCTCGGGGCTGACAACATCCGCTGCAACATGGTGGTGCCGTCGTGGATGTGGGGCCCGCCCGTCCAGATGTACGTGGAGGGCACGGCCAAGCACAAGGGGATCTCGACCGAGGAAGCGTTGAACAATCTCGTCGGGGACTTCCCCCTCGGACGCATGACCGAGGACGGCGAGGTCGCAGATGTGGCCATGTTCTTCGCGTCCGACCTGGCCAAGGCCGTGACCGGTCAGCACCTGATGGTCAACAGCGGGGAGATGATGCGATGACTGCCGGCGAGAGGACCAAGATGATCAAGCGAGTCGTGGTGTGGGGCACGGGCTTCGTCGGGAAGCTGGTGATCCCCGAGATCGTCCGCCACCCGAGGTTCGAGCTCGTCGGCGTGGGCGTGAGCAACTCGGAGAAGGTGGGCAAGGACGTCGGCGAGATCTGCGGCATCGATCCCATCGACCTCGCTGCGACCGACGACCTCGACGCCCTCATCGCGCTCGAGCCCGACGCTCTCGTGCACTACGGGCCGACCGCCGCGCACCCGCTCGACAACATCCGGGACATCGGCGCCTTCCTCCGCGCCGGCATCGACGTGTGCTCGACGGCGATGACGCCGTGGGTGTGGCCCGCCATGAGTGTCAACCCGCCGGACTGGATCGCGCCGATCACCGACGCGTGCGAGGCGGGCGGAGCCTCGTGCTTCACGACGGGCATCGACCCCGGCTTCGGCAACGACCTGTTCCCCATGACGCTCATGGGCCTCTGCGCCGAGGTGCGCCTCGTGCGCGCCTTGGAGATCCTCGACTACGTCAACTACGAGGGCGACTACGAGAACGAGATGGGCATCGGGCGCCCGCCGGAGTTCAAGGCGCTGCTCGAGCACACCGATTTGCTCGTGATGGCGTGGGGGGCGACGGTGCCGATGATGGCCCATGCCGTCGGCATCGAGCTCGACGAGATCACCTCCACGTGGGACAAGTGGGTCACCGACACCGAGATCAAGACGGCCAAGGGCGTGATCAACCCCGGTGAGGTGGCGGCCATCAACTTCACCATCAACGGCGTCTACAACGGCGAAACCCGTATCCAGCTCGAGCACGTCAACCGCGTCGGCACCGACGCAGCACCCGACTGGCCACGTGGCACCCAGGACGACGTCTACCGGGTCGAGATCGAGGGCACGCCGTCGATCACCCAGGAGACCGCGTTCCGGTTCACCGACGGCACGGGGCGCGACGCGGCCACCGCCGGCTGCCTGGCGACAGGCCTGCGCGCGCTCAACGCGGTGCCCGCCGTCAACGAGCTGCCGCCTGGTTGGGTCACCGCCCTCGACCTCCCGCTGATCCCGGGCGCAGGCACCATCCGCTGACGGGTTGGTGCACTACGGACCAAACCCAGGCACGCCGGTGCACCAACCCAGCGTGAACAACGGGGCACAACCATGGTGACGGTGCTGGCGCTGACCGCCGCCTTCCTGTTCGGCCTCGCATCCGTCCTGCAGCACAAGGCGGCACAGTCCGCCGCTCCGGAGCGCTCGATGCGTCCCAGCCTCCTGCTCGACCTGCTGCGTCGGCCGCTCTGGCTGGCCGGCCAGCTCGTGGCGACGGTCGGCTTCGCGGCGGAGGCGGTGGCCCTCTCGTTCGGCGCGCTGTCGGTCGTCCAGCCCCTGCTCGTGACCCGGCTCGTCTTCGGCCTCCTCCTCGCGTCCCGCATCTCCCGACAGACACTCGCCCCCTCGGAGTGGGGAGGCGCGATGGCGATCGTGGTCGGGCTGGGCGGCTTCCTGGTGGCCGCTTCTCCTGGAGAGGGCACCGCTGTCATCGACGGCGCCGGCTGGTTGGGCGTGTTCCTCGCCACGGCCGTGCCCGCCGCGGTCCTCGTCCTGCTGGCGCCGCGCACGCCCGGGGTCCCCCGAGCCGTCGCCCTTGCCGCCGCTGGTGCCCTCCTGTTCGTGGCGACCACCACCCTCACCAAGCTGATCGGCCACGACATGCGGGGCGACGCGGCCGGTGTGCTGACGTCCTGGAAGCTCTACGCCCTTCCCCCGACGGCGATCGGCGCCATGCTGATGGTCCAGAGCGCGTTCATGGCCGGGCCGATCCGCGCGTCGCTCCCTGTCCTCACGTGCGTCGAGTGCCTGGGCGCCATCGCTGTGGGCGCGCTCTTCCTCGACGAGGCCGTGTCGATCCAGGCCGTCGACATCGCCGTCGAGGTGCTCGGGCTGGCGGTCGTCGTCTGGGGTGTGGTCACGGTGGCTCGGTCACGGGTGCTGGTCGAGACGTTCGAAGCCCACCCTGAGACGCCGACCATCCAAGGATGAGGCCAACGGTCTCCCTATCGTCGGGGCGTGGGCGACGCAGCAGCGCCATGGGGCTCGGGCCCGATCTACCGGCCGCCTGACGCCCGCTCCGAGTGGGAGGAGCCCGTACGCCGGCCCCGTCCCCGCCGGTCCGTCGGGGTGTTCCGAGGCGGCGTGGTGCGGATCGACGCGACGCGAGCCGAGGAGGCGTTGGAGGACGTCACACTGGCCCAGGCCCACCGGGCCCTCGCCTTGCGACGTCGGTTGAATCGAGCAACGGCCCAAGCGACCCGAGCCGTCGAGCAGCGGCGGCGGCAGGCGGCGGCACAAGAGACGCGGTACGCCTCACACGAGCGGGCCCTTCTCGAAATCGCCCGGGCCGAGGCATCGGCCCAGCTGGAGGCGGCTCGGGCGGCCGCGGACGAGCGGCTGCGGCTGAGGGCGGAGGCCATCGAGACCGAGCGGGTCGAGGCCCGGGCGCGAGCGCACGAAGAGGCAGCCGCCCGCGCTCGCGTCGAGGCGGCGGTCGCCGAGCAGGTCCGGCTGGAGCAGGAGCGTGTCGAGCGGGAACGGATGATCAGCCAGGAGCTGGCCCGGCTCGAGGCGGAACGGGTCGAGGGCGAGCGGCTGGCCGCGCTGGAGCTGGCGCGGCTGGACGAGCAGCAGCGCGAGCAAGCGTGGACAGAGCGGTTGCGCGAGGAGGCTCGGCACTCAGAGGGTCGAGAGCGCCTGGCCCTGGCCAACAAGCTCGAACGATCGGCTGACCTGCTCCGGGACTACGAGGAATGGGCACGGTCGCGCGGGCTCCCTTGCGCGGGCGACGCCGGGCTCTCGGTCGAGGCCGACCGGCTGGGGCGCGAGGTCGAGCAGCTGCGCTATGGCTGAGTGTTCGTGGGCGTCAGCGGCGGGACGGGCACACTGATCGACGGCGCCTCGGTGCCGCCGTCGATCTGGAACACCTTGCCCGTGACCCACGACGACGCGGGCGACGCGAGGTAGAGCGCGGCGCACGCGATGTCCTCGGGCGTGCCCGGCCGGCGCATGGGGGTGTTGTCCTCGAACATGCGCCGGAGGTTCTCGTCGGTCAGCACCACGTCGAGCGAGCCGGTGGCCACCCCGCCGACGGAGATGGCATTGATGCGCACCGCGGGGGCCAGCTCGGCGGCCATGTTGCGGGTCATCATGTTGAGGGCGGCTTTGCCCGCGCCGTAGGCCACGAAGCTGGTCTGCACCATGTCGCTCGATCGGGACGAGATGTTCACGATGGCGCCGCCGCCGGCGGTGTCGACCATGGCCCGCGCCGCCAGCTTCGAGAGCAGGAAAGCAGCGGTCACGTTGAACCGCAACGCCTTCTCGAAGAACCGCTCGCTGGTGTCCATCGCCGCCCTCGGCGGCGTGCCGCCGGCGTTGTTCACGAGCACGTCGACCCGCCCGAGCTGCTCGACCGTCGTCGCCATCAGCCGCTCGAGGTCCTCGGTCTGCATCACGTCGGTGGGGACGGCGAGGGCCCGACGTCCGAGCGCCCGCACCTCGTCGGCGACCGCCTCGACGTCGTCCTGGGTGCGGGCCGCGCACACCACGTCGGCGCCCGCTTCGGCAAACCCGACGGCGATGCCGCGGCCGATGCCCTTGCCCGCACCCGTGACGATGGCGACCTTGCCGGTCAAGGTGAAGTTGTCGAGGATCACGGCCAGACCATACCGACCGCCCCATCTCCCGCGAGACGTCACCAGTACGTCGCGGCCGCGGTCTCTTCCCCTTTGCCTCAGACAGGCGTGGCTCGGGCAACCACCCACGCGGCGGCTCCACCCTCGCCGGTGACAACGAGAGCCGAGAAGCCAGCCGGGACGGCCTGACCATCCCGCCGTCGGAGCTGTACCGGGTACTCGTGGGTTGCGCCGGCAGCCAACAGATCGTCCCACCACCCTTCGGCTTCCGGTCCCTCGGCCAGAAGATCGACGATCGGTTGGCCGATTGGCGCAGCCGTCTCGTAGCCCAGCAGATCCCGCATCGCCCGGTTCGCCAGGGAGATTCGACCGTCAGGCGATGCCACGATGAGGGGCAGCGGCGCGTTCTCCACGAGGAGTATCCCCTCAGCCGCGGCGGCGACGCCGGCGACCGTGGGATCAACGTTGTTCATGACCGTTCCTTGTTCGAGAGGATCCCCACCCACGATTTGGACTGCCTAGTCCAGCATAGTGGACTGACTAGTCCAAGACTAGATATTGTGGGGCATGCCTCGGCGACGCTCCTACACCGACGCCGACCTCGCGGTGGCCGCGAAGCAAGTGTTCTGGGAGCGCGGATACGAGGGAACGGCGGTCGATGACCTGCAGGAGGTGACGGGCTTGAGCCGGTCGAGCCTCTATCTGGCATTCGGCACCAAGCGGGCCGTCTTCGATGCCGCCCTGGGCGAGTACGTCATGTCCTTCATCGAGCCCCGCATCGGACCCGTCGAAGCGCCGACGGCCGGGCCGCGTGAAGCGGCCGCGTTCTTCCGCGGGCTTGCCCAGTACTTCCGCCGGCCCGACGCCGACCGCGGCTGTCTCATGATCAACTCGATCGCTGAGCTCGCTGGGCGTGACCCCTCCTTCTCCCCCGTCGCCGAGAGCTTCACCAACCGGCTCCGGGCCGCCTTCTCCCACGCGCTCGAAGGTGGCGCAGCGGCCACGGGAATGACTCGGAAGCAGATCGCTCGGCGAGCCGACATGCTCACGGCGTCGACGCTCGGCGTGTGGCTGACCGTCCGCTCCGACGCAGCCGGAGCCGCCTCGACCTGCCGCGCCATCGCCGATGAGATCACGGCCTGGAGCCCTTCGCCACAGGGCTCTGAGGCGAGTCCGGGCACCAGCCGGAAGCCGTCGAGGCGCGAGCGATAGCAGAACGCGCTCATCAGCCGATCACCTCGGGTGGGCTCGGTCGGGTTGATGCCACGACTGCTCCTGGGAGGTGAACCGGGCGTGCCCGTCGAAGGGGTGCCCAATGCCCAAAACCGTTCGACGCTCGAAGGTGGCGGCGTTGGCCCTTTCGGTGCTGGGCCTCTTCGCCGTCAGCAGCGCCCACTCGGAGGATGGACCCCGCGTCAAGGGATTCGCTGACTACGCGGCCTTGCACGGGGTCATGAAGGGGCACGCACGGGTGGTCGACCCGGCGGCCGACCTCGACGCGGTCACGCCCCTCGACCTGGCGACGCCGACGGCCGACTGCGGTCCCGGTTCGCAGCCGGAGACGGGCCGGCAGGGCCGGGTGCCCTCGGCCGACTACGAGAGCGGCAGGGCCAACAAGCCCTACACGTGCAACACCGAGCTCGTCTCTCGCTTCGGGATCACCGGCGGGTTCCAGGTCCACCGCTACATCGACCGCGGCGGACGCGAGTGCGCCTTCTACGACAGCTCGCTGCTGGTCGGCAAGGACATCCCGAAGGGCGTGGAGCCCGGCGTCTACGTCCTCGACATGAGCGACCCGACACGGCCGGTGCGCACTGCGGCACTGCAGACGCCCGCCGGCCTCTCGCCCCACGAGTCGCTGCGCCTCAACACGGCGCGGGGCCTGCTGGCCATGAACATGGGGACGGCCACCACCCTCCCCGGGTTCGTCGACGTGTACGACGTGGCCGAGGATTGCCGCCACCCGGTCCTGCGCTCGAGCCTGCCCCTCACCCTCGGAGGCCACGAGGGCGGGTTCTCGCCCGACGGTCGGACGTACTGGGCGACCACGACAGCGCTGCCCGGCATCACTGCCATCGACCTCACCGAGCCGTCGCGGCCCGGCATTGCCTGGCAGACGTTCGACTACGCCGTCCACGGCTTGTCGTTCTCGGCCGATGGCACGCGCGCCTACCTGGCCCAGGTCGGCGACTTCGTCACGACGACGACGAGCGGGGCAGGCGGCTTGGTGACCCTCGACGTGAGCGAGGTCCAGAACCGGGTGCCGAACCCGACGGTGCGGGAGATCGCCCGGCTCGAGTGGCCCGAGGTGAGCGTCCCGCAGAACAGCGTCCCCGTGACGATCGGCGGACGGAAGCACCTGATCCAGTTCGACGAGTACGACACGAACGTCTACAGCAACGACCCAGCCGATGCCGTCGGCGGTGTGCACGTCATCGACATCGACGACGAGACCAAGCCCCAGATCGTCTCGAGGATCCGCCTCGAGGTGCACCAGCAGGAGGCTCGGGCCACCGACCAGCAGGCCGACCCGGGGAACCAGCGCCCGGGGCAGGGCTACGCCGCCCATTACTGCTCGGTGCCGCGAGAGGTGGAGCCCGGGATCGTGGCGTGCAGCATGATCGCCTCCGGGCTGCGGGTGTTCGACATCCGGGACCCGGCGCAGCCGCGCGAGGTGGCGTACTTCAACCAGCCGCTGGTCTCCGGACCGGATCCGAGCGAGGTGGGCGCCTACGCGATGTCCGCACCGGCATTCGTCGCGGAACGCGGCGAGATCTGGTACTCCGACAGCAACAACGGCCTCTTCATCCTGCGCCTGACCGGTGCGGCTGCCGCCCTCCTGCGCGGATCACCGGCGCAAGATCCCGCACCGCAGCCTGCCGTCCTGGCCGCCCAACAGACGGCGCCGACCTCGTCGGGCACCCTTGCCGCGACAGGCGGCACCTCGACCGGCCCCGTGGTTGGCTGGGCTGCCCTGGTTGCTGCTTTTGCGCTCCGGCGACGGCGCCGCCAGTGCATTTGAGTTGCCAGCGTCGGCCCTAGATCGTCACCTTCCAGATTCCGCGAGCCGCCTTGACCCGGCGGATGAACTCGCTGATCCACTCGTCCACGTTCGCGGGCTGGGCATCCATGTGCGCAAGCTCAGTCCTTCATGTTGCGGGCGAGGACCGGGTTGCGCTGCTCGGGTCGCCGCACCGCGAGCTGCTCGATGAGCCACTCGAAGCCGAGGTAGAGACCGAGGGCGATGCTGACGAGCACCATCTGTACGCTGAAGTAGAGGAGAGCGGCGCCGGAGAGCGCACCGATGCGCCACTGCTTCCACCAGACGGGAAAGGCAAGCAGCGTCGGCACCAGGGCCGCGCCCACGAAGGCGGCCGCGCCCAGCCCAAGGGCGCGCCAGCCCGAATTGGTGACGAAGCGCATCGCCACGGCCGGCCACAGCAAGACGGCGGTGGGCAGGAACACGGCGACCCACCCGACAACGCGGGCCCGGCGCAGCCCCTTGCGGTTCCACTCGGTGCGGAGCGCGACCGCCGACCACATCAACCAGCGCCGGCTGAAGGGGACGCCGGTCTGGCCCATGGCGTCGCGAAAGATCGCATCTGCGACCTCCGAGGTGGGCTTGGGGTCCTCCGGGGACGACGGCGTCCGTGCCGTGACCGCGCTTCCCTCCTCGGCAGCCTTCTCCGGCTGTAGGTGGTCGTGCAGCAACGCGGCGAGGGTGTGGCGGCCGTAGCGCGGGACGAGCCAGGTGAGGAAACGAGGAACCGACGCCAGGTCGCTGACGTCGTCCTCGACGACATTGAACCGTCGGCCCTGATCGTCCGCGTAGCGGAAGGGTTGGACGAGGGCGAAGGTCGTGGCGTCGATCTGGCGCAGCAGCACCTCGGCGTAGCGATCGCTGGCCCACTTGCGGAACGGACCGGTCGACTCCTGCGGCTTCTGGGGGTCAGGCGGGTCACCGAAGAAGCCTCGGTGCACGCGCCTGATCGCGTCCTCGACGAGCTCCGCCTGCGTACGTGGGTCTTGGTGCGTGGCCTGCAGGCCTGCCCAGAGCTCCTCGAGCTTCGCTGCGCTGTCCTCGCTGATGTTCACCGTCGGCATCTCGTCCCCCCAGTCGATCCTGGCCCCTGCGATGCGGCGCTCTGAGGCCTCGCTCGCTCATGCCGCGCTGAACGCCGACCCCCCCTCATGACAACCCCCAGTCGCCGAGCACAAAGTGTGCCAGCCAGGGAGCGCCTTGTCTCGGCTTCGCGTCAGGCGGAACGCGGTGTCTCCGCGCGGCGGTGGCTCAGCCGACGAGGAGCTCGAGCCGCAGCAGAGCGACGCGGAACGCGGGGTGCAGGTCGAGGTCGGCCAGCTCGTTGGCGGTGACCCAGGCGGTGGCCGATGTCTCCCAGTGCAGGCGGGTGGGCGGGTCGAACGCCGACGGGAGGTCGACCACGACGGTCCAGTACGACCAGCCGCCGTGATCGTCCTCGTGGAGCCTCACCACCTCGAAGTCCTCGAGGGTCACGCCGATCTCCTCCGCGAACTCGCGGAGGGCGCCGTCGAGGGGTGACTCGTCGCCGTGTAACGCCCCGCCGGGGATGGCCCACGTGCCTCCTTGATGGCAGTGGACTGACCGCTGGGCCACGAAGAACTGACCGCCGGCGCGCGCCAGCACGCCGGCGGCGCCGAAGCGCCCCCAGCGCACACTGCCGTCGGGAAGGGTCACGAACCCGTCGCCGTTCATCGCCGGACCATTCTGACGGATCGGCTGGGGCGAGACCCTCTGGTCACCAACACGGGCAGCAACTCGATCGGCCGGATCACGACGTCCGGCGCCGTGTCCACCTTCAAGGCAAGCTGAACTCTCGCTGCGACCGTCGAAGCATCAACCCTGGGCGATCACGACTGGCGGAACCGTCGCTGGACGTGCTCCTGGCGGATGCGGATCTGCTCACGTCGCTCCCCGGCGGTGACCGTGCCGGTGGCGTCCTGGAGGTGGGCCCTGATCTCATTGAACTCGACCTTGGTCACCTCGGCGGTGGGCAGCGGTTCGGGCGGCTTGGAGTAGGTCCAGCGGTGGGTCATGAAGCCGACCTCCAGCCCGGTCGTGTCGATCCAGTTGGGGACGCCCGGGTCGTGGTGGGCGACGACGTACCGGACGGCACCGTCGTCGTCGGCCTCGGCCTGGAAGGAGTTCAGGCTGCTGATCCGGTTGGCATAGTCGTGTGACTCGCCCCAGAGGTTGGACAACCCAAAGCCGGCGTAGGCGGGCGCGATCGGAGTGCGTGTCTCGATCACGAGGGCCTCGTCCGGCCCGAGCTCGTAGACCCCGCCGGCGTACACGTTGGTGCTCTGTCCGCCGCCCGTCGCCAGGCCCGCCCGGCTGGGCGCGTTGAGGTCGTTGCGCGGCATGTAGCGCTCGCCGTCGCCGTTCATGTCCTGGTACGTCTCCAGCACGACGGCATAGAACTCGTTCCAGAAGCGCATCTGGTTGTCGACGATCTCCGCCACCCGAGCCATCTTCGCGGCGGCGGTGGCGGGGTCCAGGGGCGGAGGATGCTCGCCCTCCTTGCCGATCTGCGCGATGTGCAGCTCGAGCGGGTCCTCCCGCTCCCAGTCACCGAAGAGCACGCGCATCGAGAGATGGTCGGCGGTGTGGGTCTGCTTCGTACGCTGGGACGTGCGCCGGGTCGGGAGGAAGTTGCCGGTGTGGCCACTGGGTCGGTCGGGCCCCGCCAGGATCTCGAAGGACCCGTCGGGCTCGACCTCGAGGTCGGCGATGTCGAGCGTGCCGGTGCCGGCCCGACCGCCCCCTGGTCGCAGCTCGGCCAGGCTCCCGGAGTCCCCGGCGTAGCCGGTGTGGGCTTCGAAGATGACGTACGGCGGTGCCTTCCGTCCCGTCGCCGCGGGCGGCTCGCCCCGCCAGTGCCGGACGTCCCCGGCGCGGCCGCGGATTCGGTACGTGCGGCTGCCGTCGATCGGGGTCTCCAGGTACATGGCGTCGGCGTTGTCGATCGTCGACTTGTCGGCGAGCTGGATGGCCCGGCGGAAGTACGGGAAGTCCTGGTCACCCACGAAGGCCCGCTCGATGGCGGAGAACACGAACCCCAGCAGGTACCGGTAGCCCTCGGCGAGGGTCCGGTCGTCAGGCGGCGGCGGGTGGAGGGCAGGATCGTCGATGGCGCTCCGGGCGCGACCGAGCCGTTCGATCATGGCGTCCCACGCGTGACGCAACATGTCGCCGGCGTCCGTGCTTTCAGGACTGGTCATGGACTCGGGACCTCCTCGTCCCACCGGAACTGCTCGAACAGCGGTGCAAGGCGCTCGCGGATCGCGTTCGCCTCCAAGCCGTACTCCTCCAGGCTGTACCGGAGGGTGCTGACGTGGGGCCGGCCCTGCTCGCGCGCCAGCACCGCCGCGTACCCGGGCGACACCTCGAAGCCGAGCTCGGCGTAGATGGACTTCATCGTGCCCTGCGGGTCGGCGACGAGGTCCCGGTAGTCGACGATCACCCGCTCGATATCTGGGTGGCGGTCGAGGACCTCCTGGGGGTGCAGGTAGTTGTGAAAGGAGTAGTCGGCCAGGACGCGAAGGGAGCTGCGGATCTGCTCCTCGTCGCGCTTGCGCAGCCGCCAGCTCGTCTGGAGAAGCTTGAGCAGGCTGGGGATGGTCTCGTAGGGGTTCCGCACGGCGACGATGATCCGGGCGTCCGGGAAGGTCTCGATGATGCTCTCCACCCGGCCGCAGAACGCGGGGTTCTTGCTGAGGTGCACCTTCTCGGGGCCGTTCACGTAGAGCTGGCGGCGCAGGCACTCCTTGTAGAAGCGCATCATGCGCCGGCGCTTGCGGTCCGGCCAGCGGTCGACGTGGTACGTGTCGACCTCGCCCATGTAGGGCAGCAGCACGATCCAAAAACCCGAGCAGCAGGAGCAGGCGAGGACGAAGTCGTCCTCCTCGGGCTTGAACAGACCCGACTCGTGCATGCCCCTGCTCTTGCTGAACTTGCGCTCGTCCCAGGCCTCGATCCGCCGACGCAGTCGCCCACCGAGCCGGGCGTCGACGCGGAGCATGAGTCGCAGCACCTTCTTCTCGATGGCGGACGGGAAGAACATCTCGTAGAGCAGGAAGCAGCTGAAGCGGTCGGTGTCGGCGGCCATGAGGCGGTGCAGGAGCGTCGTGCCGCTGCGGGCGTGGCCAATGGTGAACACCGGGCCCGTCACCTTGGTCCTGCGGAGGCCCGGGAACACGATCGGGTCCAGGGCGAAGCACACGGCGTGCAGGACAGCGAGGCCGGGCACGACGAGGAGGAACGTCCGGTACAGGCTGCGCCGCCGGGCCCGGTCCTGCTCCCGACGGATCAGGCGCAGGATCTTGAAGTACCTCGCGAAGTCGAAGAAGAAGATCACTTCGTCCGATCCAGCATCGCCACGGTCGGACCGTACTTGGAGGTCGCGAGCCGGCGTCGAGCGCTGCGTCAGATGAGCGAGTCCTGCCACGCCTGCTGGAGGCGGGCGTACTCGCCGTGTCCCAGGCGCAGCTCGTCGGGCGCGCCGTCCTCGATGATGCTGCCGTCGTCGATCACCACGACGCGGTCGGCGATCTCCACCGTCGAGAGGCGGTGGGCGATGATCACCGCTGTCCTGTCGGCCAGCAGCGACCGCAGCGCCCGCTGCACCAGCCGTTCGGACGGGATGTCGAGCGACGAGGTGGCCTCGTCGAGGATCAGCACCTGGGGATCGGCGAGAAAGGCGCGGGCGAACGCCACCAGCTGGCGCTGGCCCGACGAGAGACGGCCGCCCCGCTTGCGAACGTCGGAGTCGTAGCCGGCGGGCAGGGCGGCGATGAACTCGTGGGCGCCAATGGCGCGGGCAGCCGCCTCGACCTCATCCCGGGACGCGTCCGGTCGACCCAAGGCGATGTTGTCGGCGACCGTGCCAGAGAACAGGAAGCCCTCCTGGGTGACCATGGCAACGGTTCGGCGCAGGACGTCGTCGGGAAGGTCGCGCACGTCGACGTCGTCGAGCGTGACCCGACCGGCTCGAGGGTCGTAGAAGCGGGCGATCAGCCGGGCCACCGTCGACTTGCCCGCGCCGGTCAACCCGACCAGCGCGAGCGTCTGGCCGGCCGGGATGTGCAGCGAGAAGTCGTTCAGCACCGGTGCGCCGGGGCGGTAGCCGAAGCTCACGCGGTCGAGCCGGACGTCACCGCGCGGCGAAAGGAGGGCGACGGGCCGCTCGGGCTCGGGCACCGAGGGATCCTCGGCCAAGATGCCGGAGATCTTCTCCAGCCCGGCCGCCGCCGCCTGGAACAGGTTGTAGAACTGGCTCAGCTCCTGCAGCGGCTCGAAGAACCGGCGCAGGTAGAGGAGGTAGGCGGCGAGGACGCCGAGGGTCATCTGCCCGTCGACGACCCTGCTGCCGCCGTAGAGGAGCACCACGACGGTGGTCAGGTGACCAAGGCCGCGCACCCCGGGGCCGTACACACCGGCCAGCCGGGCCGAGTGGACGTTGGCAGCGCGGTACCGGTCGTTGACGTCGTCGAAGATCTCCTGGTTGCGGGGCTCGCGGCGAAAGGCGTGCACGGCCCGGATGCCGCCCAGCGACTCGACGAAATGCACGATCACCAGCGCCACCGCCTCCCGCGTGGCCCGGTAGGCCCGCTCGGAGTGGCGCCGGAACCAGGCGGTGAGCGCGACCACCAGTGGGAAGACCAGCAACACGGCGAGTCCGAGCGGGAGGTCGAGCACCAGCAGGATCACGGCGATGGTCCCGACCGACAGCACCGCGGTCACGACGGTGTCGACGCCCGTGGTCACCAGCTCGGCGATGGCCTCGACGTCCGATGTCTGTCGGGAGATGACGCGGCCGGACGTGTAGCGCTCGTGGAAGGCCAGGCTCAGCTTCTGGAAGTGGTCGAAGAGACGCTGCCGCAGGTCGAGCAGGACGCTCTGACCGACCCGGCCGGTGGTTCGCATGAAGGCGTCGTAGGTCGCGGCCTGCACCAGCGCCGCGACCGTCAGGGCCACACCGACGGTGACCAGGGGTTGCAGCGCGCCGGAACCACCGCGCTGCAGGGGCGGGATGCCGCGGTCGATGCCGACGCGCACCAGATAGGGCGCGGCGAGGGCGCAGGCGTTCTCCACCACGATGAGGACCAGCGCCCAGAGCAGACCCTGTCGGTAGGGCCGAAGGAGCGAACCAAGGAGACGTCGACTCCGGCGACGCAGCAGGACGGACAGGCTGGCCGTGACCTCCTCACTGTCGTCGGACGCCACGCCCCGCCATTGATCGATGCGCTCACTCATCCGGCCAGCTCCGCTTCGGGCCGGCCTTCGGCCTCCTGGGAGAGCACGGCCCGGTAGGCCGGCACCTGCTCGAGCAGGTCGTGGTGGGTGCCGGTGGCGACGATGGTGCCGTCCTCGAGCAGCGCCACCCGGTCGGCCAGCGCGACTGTCGAGGGGCGGTGGACCACGATCAGCGCCGTCGTCCCGTGCAGGACGCGGGCCAGCGCCTCCTCCACCTGGGACTCGGTGTGGATGTCGAGGGCGGAAAGCGGGTCGTCGAGGACGAGCACGCGGGGCCGGCCGATGATGGCCCGGGCCAGGGCCAGGCGCTGGCGCTGGCCGCCCGAGAGGCTGAGGCCCTGTTCCCCGACGCGGGTGTCGAGCCCCCACGGAAGGTCGCGGGCGAAGCCGGCCTGGGCCACCTCGAGGGCGCGGTCGAGATCCTCGTCGGACGCATCGGGCGAGCCGAGCAGCAGGTTCTCCCGGACACTGGCCGAGAAGAGCAGGGGGTCCTCGAAGGCCACGCCCACGTGGCGCCGGAGCGACGAGAGCGTGAGGTCGCGGACATCGTGGCCGTCGAGCGTCACCCGACCGGCGGTGACGTCGTAGAGACGCGGCACCAGCGTGGCCAGCGTCGTCTTGCCCGACCCACTCATGCCGACCAGGGCCACCGTCTCCCCCGGCGCGACGTCGAGGTCGACGTGGCGCAGGACCGCGTGGTCCTGGCCCGGGTAGGCGAACCCCACGTCCTCGAAGCGGAGGTGACCGTGGCTGGTCGCCAAGGCGACGGCTCCGGGCCGCTCGCGGATCTCGGGCTGGTCGTCGAGGATCTCGAAGATGCGGGTGGCCGCGCTCGCCGCCTCCTCGGCCATGGCGAGGATCCAGCCCTGGGCCTGCAGCGGGAACACGAGCAGGAACAGCAAGGTCACGAAGGCGACCAGCCCGCCCAACGTGAGGCTGCCCCGGCCGACGAGGAGGGCGCCGGCGACCAGGGTGGCGGCCATGGCCAGATTGGGAACGACGCCGAGCAGCGACCAGAAGCGTGCCCGCACCCGCACCGCGTCCATGGAGGAGTCGCGCAGCACCCGGGCCTGGGCGCCGAAGCTATCGGCGACGTACTGGCGCCGGCCGAACGCCTTGATCACCCGGATGCCCGTCGCCGCTTCTTCGATGTGCGTGGTCAGGTCACCCTGGTCGTCCTGGACCTGGCGGGACACGGCCGAGTACCGCCGCTCGAACTGCAGCGACAGCCACGCGATCGGGATGGCAGTGACGGCTGCGAGGGCGGCCAGGCCGGCATGGAGGCGCACGAGCATGACCACGACCGCGAGGAACAGGGTGGCGTTACCGACGAAGAAGATGGCGCCGAAGCCGAGGAGACGCCGGATGGCGGAGGCGTCGGACATGGCGCGTGAGAGCAGCTGGCCCGACTGCCACCGATCGTGGAAGCCGACCGACAGCCGCTGCAGATGGGCGTAGAGGTCGTTGCGGATGTTGGTCTCGATGTCCATGGCCACACGCGCCTGCACGAACCGCCGCCAGACGGCCAGGGTGATGTCGAACGCGCCGAGAGCGAGAGCAAGTCCGGCCAGCGGCACGATGGCCCCGGCGTCACCACGACGGACGGGCCCGTCGACGACCGCCTTGCTCACGAGAGGAATGAGCGTGCCGGCGCCGAGGCCGACGATGGCGGTGATGACCATGCCGGTGACCAGCCCGGCATGGGGTCGGACGTAGCCGCGCAGGCGCCAGAGCACGCGAAGGGAGCCGATTTCCTCGACGGTATCGCCAGGTCAGGCGCGTTCGGAAGGGAATTACATCCGCGTCAGCGGATGGCGCCCTCTACTTGAACTTTGGCGCGCTCAGCATCCCACTCGTCCGCGAAGCGGCCCGACGCGATGCCGTCCACGATCGCGCACATGGACGCGGCGACGTCGAGGTGGTCGTGTACGTGCCCCGCGACAGCTGCCAACTAGGACAGCAGGACGTGGGCGAGCTGCTTCCAACCGGCGACGCGCGCCGCCATTGCGCGGTCGCTGCGGACGACGCTGGCGCGGGCGGCGCCGTGCATGGCGTCGATGAGCGTGGCCAGCGTGAGATCGAAGTTCAGATGGCGCGACGAGGACCCGAACAACTCCGTGCAGAGCTCTCGAACCTCTCGGTTGAGGGCGCGATCGTGGCGGGCGAGAAGAGCCCGCAACTCGACGTCGGTCCGCGCCGCCGACCACAGCTCGGCCGCCGCGGTGGCGAGGAAGCTGTTGAACCCAGACCACAGCGTGTCAATGGCGCCGTCGAGCGGCAGCGGGCCGCGTGTTGCCAGCACGCCCGCGAGTTCGCGCCGCTGCGCTTCGATCAGGTGGTCGATCGCGCCGACGAGCAGCTCGGCTCTGGAGGGGAAGTGGTACAGCAGCGCGCCGCGCGACACCTTCGCGCGGCCCTGGACTTCGAGCGTCGTCGTGCCACCGTGGCCCTTCTCCACCAGGCACTCGATCGTCGCGTCGATGATCCGCTTTCGCGTCGACGCGCTGCGCTCCGCCTGCGTACGACGGACGGCTTGTGAAGAATCAGTCACTATTGACTGAATCTTAGCTGGCCTGGCATGCTGACGTCATGGTGCGCCGGCTGCTGGGAGCAGTCCTCCGCGTCGCACTGGCCACGCTCCTCCTCGGTGGCTGCGGCTCCACCGTGCAGAGCGCGGGTCGCCCCAGCAGCAGCGGCGAGCTCGGCGGGGCGACGGGCGGGCGGGGCGCGGACGCGCTCTCGGGCAGCCCGACGGATGCGGCCGAGGCGGCGGCGGTCAGCGCAGCCGTCGCACCGGCACAGGCGACACGATCGCCCGCGTCAGCGGGCGCGAAACGGCCGACCGTGTCGGTCGAAGCGGCCGCGCCAATCCGCGTGGGCATTCCCTACCTCGACCCGCAGGCGACCGAGACGTTCACCAGTGCGCTGGGCAAGGGGCTCGCGGGCACTGACGCCAAGGCCGAGTACAGCGCGTACATCGACGACTTGAACCGTCGCGGCGGCATCGCGGGCCACCGCGTGATCCCGCAGTTCCATGTTGTCCGGCCGTCGGACTCGCCGTCGACCTACGAGTCGGCGACGTGCGCGGCGTTCACGCAGGACAACCACGTGCAGTTCGTGTTCGACATCGGCATGAGCATGAACTTCCTGCATTGCGTGCTGAACGGCGGCGTCCTTGCCGTCCTGAACACCGGGTGGCTCGGCCTCAATGACGCCGACATGCGCGCCACGCCGGGCCTGCTGTTCCCCGACGCAATGACACTCGACCGCCTGGCACGCCTCCAAGCGGACAACTTCGTCGCCAGCGGCCTGCTGACGCGCGACACCAAGGTCGGGATCATGTACTTCGACGAGCCGCACTTCGCGGCGGCCGAGAAGGTGCTCGAGGCCGAGCTGACCCGCAGGCACATCCAGGTCGTCGATCGCTTTGCCGCCCACTACGTCGCGTCGACCGATGACGTCGGCCAGGCCGCCGGCGACGCGCAGAGCGCACAGCTCCGTTTCCGCAGCCGCGGCGTGAACACGGTGCTGTTCGTCGAGACGAACGCGTGGCTCGCCGGCGCATTCGGGATTCAAGCAGCGAGCCAGCAGTACTACCCGCGCTACGGCTACACCAGCAACGAACCGCTGGCCAATGTCGCGTCAAACGTCCCTGCCGACGCGCTGCGCGGCGCGCAGTTCATCGGGTGGCGGCCCGCGCAGGACGTCACCGACAGCCGCGCCCTCAGTCCCGGCGCCCAGGCCTGTCTCAAGTTCATGGCTGACCACGGCAACCCAACCGAGTCCGGCAACCAGAAGTCCGGCGGGCTCACCGTCTGCGAGAACGTCGAGTACCTGCGCGCCGTCCTGGAGACCGTTGGTGGCGGCGCGGTATCCCGGTCGACCTTCCTCGACGCCGCGGCCCGTCTCGGTAGGCGGTACGGCCCGATGGCGACGTTCTCCATCGACATGGCCGGCCGGAGTGACGGCGCCGCCGCCGTCCGCCACGGCGTGTGGGATACAGGCTGCGGCTGCTTCGCCTACACCTCGGCACCCAGCGCCATCTGACCGCGGGGGCGAGAAGCGTGCTTCACACGCTTCGGCCACTCTCGGGACAACCACGGACACTGCGCTCCGCCCGGAATGAGCCTTTGAACAGCGCTCTACTTTGCGCCCCCGTGCGCCCCCAGGAGGGCTCGAACCACCGGCAATCTGCCCATTCTCCGTGAACCCAGGCGGTTCGGCCCCTCTAGGTGCTCCAAAAGGCGTTGTCCTTCTGACTTCGAGCGTTCACGGCGGGCGAGCTCGC
Source organism: Actinomycetota bacterium (assembly GCA_041166245.1). GTDB lineage: Bacteria > Actinomycetota > Acidimicrobiia > Acidimicrobiales > JAFATL01 > JBEEFP01. Next base: position 37,519 of record JBEEFQ010000262.1, read on the forward strand.
CTCTGTGCGATTACCCGAGGACGGAGTTCGACGTGGCAAGCGCCGTCCGTCGTCGCGAGTAGTGGGCCATTCGCACGGGCAACTCACACTCCGGCAGCTGGACGACGATCGGATCGTTGTCATGATCGCAGCCGGTCTCGCAAGCGCCGATCAGCTCGGCCATCAAGCGGCCGACGACGGGGGCGTTCTTGAACTGGTTCCCGCTCGTGCCGATGGCGACGTAGAAGCCGTCGAGCTCCGTGCGGTCATAGATCGGAACCCAGTCGGGCGTCACGTCATAACAGGCGGTCAGCCCGCGGGGCCGCGACGGCACCTCGACTGCCGGCAGCCGTCGGGCCAGGCGGTACACCTGGGCCTGCCACACCTCGACGGTCGGCGTCGGCTCGACCGCGTCGGGGTCGTCGACCCATACCAGCGGGTCGCACTCGGGCTAGAGCCCCCCGACCAGCACGGAACCGCCGGGCTGAGGACGGAAGTAGGTCCCGAGGTCGACGTCCGCGCACACCGTGCCGCCGTCGCCCAGCCCGAACCCGGCGTGCCGACCGCGAAGTCCGAGCCGACACCCGCCAGCCGGTTCAACGACGCAGACCACGGTCCGGCCGCGTTCACCACCACCGGCGCCAACCGCTCCGTCCCGTCACCCAGCCGCACACCGCCGACCTGCCCACCGCTCCGCACAACCGCGCGCACCTCCACGCCGAACTCGAAGGTGGCACCGCACGCGACCGCCGCCACCATGAGGTTGTGGGCGGCCAACTGTGGGTCGTCGACGAAGCCAGCGTCCGGCGTGAAGTAGGCGCTCACCTCACCGTGGGCATCGTCCCAGAACCCCGCGTCGTCGACCGCCTTGGGCGGCCAGTAGCGGCCCGCATCACACGCGGGCACCCGCGCCCGCAGTGTTGCGGCGTCCCACACCTCGTACGGCACGCCGACCTGGTCCAGGAGAGCGAGCACGGGACCGTGATCGTCAACATGGGGGAGGGCGCCGTCGCGGTGGCCGTTGTGGTGTCCGTGACCGAACCGAGCGTCGCGGGACGCCTGATCGGCAACTATCTCGGGCCGGATGCCATCGATCTGGCCGTCGGCACCATCGACGCAGAGGGCCGCCTGTCCGCCGTCACCGAGAACAGCGACGCCGTCATCGGCCTGAGACGGGAGGAGATCGAGGGGTCCGACCTGGTGAGTCTCGTGCACCCCGACGACGTCGATCGGCTCGAGCGTGAGCTCGCGCACGCCGTTGACTCCTCGGAGGAGACCACGGTCACGGTGCGACTAGGTCATCCCGAGCTCGAGTGGGCCGAGGTCCGCTGCCTGGCACTCCCCGGTCGATCGGGCGCGCCACTCCGACTGGTCTTCGCGCTCGCCGAACCCGTTGTCGACCAGGACAGCACGCCCGAAGCCGCGCCCTTCGCCCACCTGGAGCGGCAGGTGCTCCGCATTGCAGCGGAGCTGCACGCACTGATCCTGAGCAGTCGCTCGTCGTTCGAAGCACACGAGGCCAGGCTCCCAGCCCTCGACGCCCTCTCGCCGCGCCAGCGAGAGGTGGTCGACCGGCTGTTGCGAGGCGAACGGATGCCCGCGATCGCGGCCGCGATGTACTTGAGCCAGAGCACGGTTCGCAACCACCTTTCCAAGGTGATCAAGCAGTTCGGGGTCGGCTCCCAGGCCGAGCTGCTCGCCACGCTGCGGTCGCCGCTGCCCCGCCATGAGGCTACGGAGGGCGCGGATAGGGGCAGTTTGGCCTGGCAACGGGTGGGTGTGTCTATCCCCCTCGTCACCGAGAGGACCGAGAGTGGACAGATGGAAGCTCTGTCGCCGAAGGCACTCTGGGTGGAGCTGGGCCTGGCGCCCGCCGTCACCAACGACGAACTCGCCACACTGGACGGGGTGACGCCGTGACGCCGCTCCTGCAGGCGGGCTCGAGGTCCAGGGCATCGAGCCTCGAAGGCCTGGTCGGGCTCTGTGACACCCAGGCGGGGGACATCTCGGCCCTCGAGACGGTGCTCGTCGGTCACGCGCTCGCAGGAGCGGAGCGCGAGCTGGCGCGGAAGGTGTTCATCCACGAGGTGCGGAACCAGATGACGGTGATCGGAGGATTTCTGGATGTCCTGAGCGACGAGAACCTTCCTGCCGGGGCGTCCGACATGGTGATGCGGTGCCGGCGGCAGACCGGTCGCCTCCTCGACCTGGTCGCCAGTCAGGGTCCGAGCGCCGATGATTCGACACTCGAGCCGCTGGCCATGGATGTGGTGCTCGTCGCCGATGTCGTCGCCGAGGTCGTCGTCGCAGCGTCGGCGGAGCTCGAAGGCCGGAGCGTGTCGTGGCTGGCGCCGGCCGGCCTCTCGGTGCGCGCAGAGAACACCCGGCTGCGTCAGGTCCTGCTCAATCTCGTCCTCAACGCCGCCCGCCACACACCTCCTGGCTCGCCCATCGCACTGGAGGCGATCTCCGGCGAGAACGACGTCACCCTCGTCGTCTCCGACCGCGGCCCGGGGATGAACGGCGAGGCCGAGTCGCTCTGCATGCCGTTCCGGCGCGGTGCCGACGTCGGCGGAGAGGGGCGGGGTCTTGGGCTGTACCTGGCGCGGCGGATCACCGCCTCCCTCGGCGGCCGGGTGGAGTTCGCGGAGAGGGTCGGCGGGGGGCTCGAGGTCCGAGTCGTGCTGCCGCAACGGGCCGGACGCGAGGTCGCCTGACCTCTTGGCGACCGAGATCATCCCGCGGAACTCGCGAATGCATCGGCAATTCGCGGACAACCAGGGAGACTGCGCTCGCCCAAGAAATGGCGACTGACCAGCACCTTGGCGCCCCCGGCAGGACTCGAACCTGCGACCCGCTGCTTAGAAGACTGGAGCCACACATCGCGCTGACCTGCGGTGATGCGCAAAGTCGCAGGTCAGGTCGTCCTTCTGGTCGTCATGCATACGCGCTCATGTCGATGCGTTAGCCCTCGTTCGCGGGGTTTTCGCGGACCTCCACGCCGACCGGCTCCGGCGCGCTGGATTCAATCGGTCGCCGATATGCGACAACAGCAGTAGCGCCGTCAGGCAGCGGTTGGCGATCACTCAGTGGGACGAGGTCCACCCGGGGAGACTTGCCGCGCACGTATCGGAGGACCTTCGTCTGCGCGTAGCCGATCTGAGCCACGATGCTTCCAGGCTGGGCACCATCGATCTCGATCATCCGCCATTGGCGCCGCAGAAAGTCATCGTGTTCATGACGCTGCTGCAACCGCACTGCGACGTCGACGTCCCCTACCTGTTCGGTCTCGGGACGGGCAAGGCTGCCGTAGAGCTGCACTTCTGTCACCCAATGCAGCCACTCGTCGCTGTCATTGACCGACTCGACTCGGGCGATGAGCTCCTCAAGCAGCTCCTGCGCCTTCGAGCGCGGCATTGGCGTGCCAATCCGAGCCTTCGCGAGTGCGTTGCCCGAAATGGTCGTCGTGTACAGCGTCGGCAACTCCCCTAGATCCTCAGTGGCGCCGATTCGGAACGTTCCGCCCCCCTCTGCGCCTCGCACGAGGCCGAGCGCGACCAG
>JBEEFQ010000263.1:0-5942 GCA_041166245.1 Actinomycetota bacterium
AGAAGCCGCCGTTCGGCATCGCCCAGATCGGCAAGTCGTTCCGCAACGAGATCACGCCCGGCAACTTCGTGTTCCGCACGCGCGAGTTCGAGCAGATGGAGATGGAGTACTTCGTGCCGCCGGGCGAGGGTCCGAAGTGGTTCGAGTACTGGTGTCAGCAGCGCTTCGACTGGTACACCGAGCACGGCATCCCCACCGACCAGCTGCGCCTGCGTGCCCACGATGCCGACGAGCTGAGTCACTACTCGTCGGGCACGGCCGACGTGGAGTTCACCTTCCCCTGGGGTTGGGGCGAGCTCGAGGGCATCGCCCAGCGGGGTGACTACGACCTCACCCAGCACGCCGAGTTCTCGGGCGAGAAGCTGGAGTACTTCGACCAGGCGTCGGGCGAGCGATATGTGCCTCACGTGGTCGAGCCCGCCGCCGGCGCGACCCGCACGATGATGGCGTTCCTGATCTCGGCCTACACCGAGGACGAGGTGGAGGGCGAGAGCCGAACCCTGCTCAAGCTCGACCCCCGGCTGGCGCCCTACAAGGTCGCGGTGTTGCCCCTGTCCAAGAAGGACACCCTCACGCCCACCGCCCGCGAGGTGCTGCACCTGCTGCAGCCCCACTTCATGACCGACTACGACGAGACCCAGTCGATCGGCCGCCGTTACCGCCGCCAGGACGAGATCGGCACGCCCTACGCCGTCACCGTCGACTTCGAGACGCTCGAGGACAAGGCCGTCACCATCCGCGACCGCGACACGCTCGAGCAGGTGCGTGTGCCCATCGACCGCCTGGTCCAGGAGCTGCACGACCGCCTCGGCGTTGGCTGACCGCGGCCTCGCCGGCCATCCGGTCCTGGCCGCCACAGCGGCCGCCTACCTCGTCGCCTTCACCGCCTACGGCGTGGCCACCGACGCACGCCAGACCGTCACCTACCCCCTCACCGTCGTGGTCGCCGCCCTCGGGATCGCGGCCATCGACAAGCGGGTGGGCCTGTCCCAGGTGGCACTTCTCGGGCTGTGGCTGTGGGGTCTGGGCCACATCGCGGGCGGCATGGTGGGGCTCGACGGCTCCCGCGTCCTCTACAACGCCGAGCTGCTGTTCCCGATCCATTTCGACAACGTGGTGCACTTCATCGGCTTCGGTGCGGCCGGCCTCACGGCGTGGGAGGCGTTCCGGCTCCGGCTCGCGTCACCGTGGATGGTCTTCGTGATGGTGTGGTTGCTGGGCCAGGGCGTCGGCGCGATCAACGAGGTCGTCGAGTACATCATCGCCAAGACGGTGGAGGACTCGAACATCGGCGGCTTCGACAACACCGGCCGCGACCTCATCGCCAACCTGCTGGGTTCAAGCGTGGCCGGCGTGATCGCCGCCCGCCGTACCCCCCCTTCCCGAATTTTTCGCTATTCGGCCGGATAGACCGGCCGAATCGCGAAAAAGTCAGGAGGGTTGAGGGCGCGTAGGCTCGGCACCCCTATGGCTTACGTCTACGCGTTCGATCACAAGCACCGGAAGCCGCCGATGGAGATGAAGGACCTCCTCGGGGGCAAGGGGGCCAACCTGGCCGAGATGACCTCGGTGCTCGGCCTGCCGGTGCCGCCCGGGTTCACCATCAGCACCGACGCGTGCCGCGACTACATGCACGACGGCTGGCCCAAGAGCCTCGACGGCGAGATCGACAAGCAGGTCCGCAAGCTCGAGAAGGCCATGGGCAAGAAGCTGGGCGACCCCGCCGACCCGCTGCTCGTCAGCGTGCGGTCCGGCGCCAAGTTCTCGATGCCCGGGATGATGGACACCGTCCTCAACCTGGGCCTCAACGACGAGTCGGTCGAGGGCCTGGCCAAGCAGACGAGCGACGAGCGCTTCGCCTATGACAGCTACCGGCGCTTCATCCAGATGTACGGGCGCATTGTCCTCGGCGTCGAGGGCGAGGAGTTCGACCGTCTGCTCGACACGGCCAAGGAGTGGGATGGCGTCACCGCCGACGCCGACATCTCGGCCGAGACGCTCATGCGCCTGGTGGAGCGGTTCAAGGACGTCGTCCGCAAGCACACGGGCGAGCCGTTCCCGCAGGACCCCGGCGACCAGCTCCGGGGCGCGATCGAGGCCGTGTTCAAGTCGTGGAACGGCCCCCGTGCCATCGCCTACCGCAACCGCGAGCGCATCGCACACGAGCTGGGCACGGCCGTGAACGTGCAGGCCATGGTGTTCGGCAACCGGGACGACAACAGCGGCACCGGCGTGGGCTTCACCCGTGACCCCGCCACCGGGGAGCAGGGGGCCTACGGCGACTTCCTCATCAACGCTCAGGGCGAGGACGTCGTCGCCGGCATCCGCAACACCGAGCCGCTCTCGCACCTCAACGACCGCTTCCCGAAGATCTACGCCGAGCTCATGGACATCTTCGCCCGGCTCGAGAAGCACTACCGCGACATGTGCGACACCGAGTTCACCATCGAACAGGGCAAGCTCTGGATGCTGCAGACACGCGTCGGCAAGCGCACCGGCGTGGCCGCGCTCCGCATGGCGGTCGACATGACCAAGGACCGCAAGATCAAGCTCAAGAAGGAAGAGGCGGTCCAGCGCATCACCGCCGAGCACCTCGACCAGGTGCTGCACCCGCAGTTCGCCAACAAGAACGTGAAGGTCATCGCCAAGGGCCTGGCCGCGTCGCCCGGCGCGGCCGTCGGCAAGGCCTACTTCACCGCCGACGACTCGGCCGACGCGGCCGACAACGGCGAGCAGGTCATCCTCGTGCGCAGCGAGACGTCACCAGAGGACGTGCACGGCATGATCGTGGCCGAGGGCATCCTCACCGCTCGGGGCGGGCTCGTCAGCCACGCCGCCGTGGTGGCCCGGGGCTGGGGCAAGCCGGCCGTCGTCGGCGCCGAGCAGATCAAGATCAAGGGGAAGCAGTTCACCGCCGGTGATGTCACCGTCAAGGAGGGCGACGTCATCTCCCTCGACGGCACCACCGGCAGTGTCGTGCTCGGCGCCGAAGAGCTGTCCTCGGCCGCGCCGCCCGAGGAGTTCGCGATCGTGCTCGGCTGGGCCGACGCCATCCGCAAGGGCAAGCTCAAGGTGCGGGCCAACGCCGACAACGGCCCCGACGCCACCAACGCACGCCAGTTCGGCGCTGAGGGCATCGGGCTGTGCCGCACCGAGCACATGTTCCTCGCCGAGGACCGCCTGCCCATCGTGCGGCGCATGATTCTCGCTGACACGCCCGACGAGGAGGATGCGGCCCTCGAGGAGCTCCGGGTCGCACAGAAGGCCGACTTCGTCGAGATCCTCGAGGCCATGGACGGCCTGCCCGTCACGGTGCGGCTCCTCGACCCGCCGCTCCACGAGTTCCTCCCCAGCACCGAGGAGCTCATGGTGAAAGAGGCCACCACCGGGCTCACCGAGACGGAGGAGAAGCTCTACGAAGCGGCCAAGGCGTGGCACGAGTTCAACCCGATGCTCGGCACCCGCGGCGTGCGCCTCGGGGTGCTCAAGCCCGGCCTCTACGCCATGCAGGTGCGCGCCCTCATGGAGGCGGCTGCCGACCGGGTCGAGGCCAAGGGCAAGCCCGTCGTCGAGGTGATGATCCCCCTGACGGTGAACAAGGAGGAGATGGCCACCGCCCGGGGATGGGTCGAAGACGCCATCGCGGCGGCGACCGAGGGCGTGAAGAAGCCCATCGACGTCACCATCGGCACCATGATCGAGACGCCGCGGGCCGCGCTGCGGGCCGACGAGATCGCCGAGGAGTCCGACTTCTTCTCCTTCGGCACCAACGACCTCACCCAGATGACGTTCGGCTTCAGCCGCGACGACGTCGAGGGCCGCATGATGAACGCCTACCTCGAGCAGGGCCTGCTCGAGCGCAACCCGTTCGAGACCATCGACGTCCCCGGCGTCGGCGCGTTGGTGCGCACTGCCGTGGAGCGCGGGAAGGCCAGCAAGCCGGGCATCAAGCTCGGTGTCTGCGGCGAGCACGGCGGTGATCCCGAGTCGATCACCTTCTTCGCCGAGGTCGGCCTGGACTACGTGAGCTGCTCACCGTTCCGGGTACCCATCGCCCGCCTGGCGGCGGCCCAGGCCGTTCTCGGCGCGGGGGACGGGCCCTCCGGCACGGCGTGAAGCCTGACGACGTCGGCCACCTCACCGACGTAAGCCAACCGCGACTGTCCCCGGACGGGCGCCGCGTCGCGTTCGTGGTCACCACCGTCGACCTCGAGGAGAACACCTATCGCAGCCGGGTGTGGCTGGCCGCCACCGACGGGTCGACACCCCCTCGGCCCTTCTCCAGCGGCGAGCACCGCGACGGCAGCCCCCGGTGGTCGCCCGACGGCCGGCTCATCGCCTTCGTCTCCCACCGCGGTGACGACGGCTCCGAGATCTACGTGCTGCCGGTGGACACGGGCGGCGAGGCGGCCCGTCTCGCGGCTTGGCCCGAGGAGATCGACGCGCTCGAGTGGTCGCCCGACGGCGCCCGCCTGGCGTTCGCAGCGCGCGATCGCGACGAGGACCGGTACGGCAAGAAGGAGCCGAAGGACCAGTCGCCCCGCCGCATCACTCGGCTCTTCTACCGGCTCGACAACGCGGGATTCACCGTCGATCGGCCCCGCCACCTCTTCGTCGTCCCCGCCGACGGCTCGGCCAGGCCCCGAGCGGTGACCAGCGGCCCGGCCGGAGACGACGGGCTGACGTGGTCGCCCGACGGCCGCACCCTCGCCTTCGGGTCGGCGCGCCACGAGCGATGGGACCTGGACCTGGCGGCTGACATCTACACCGTCGACGCCGACCTGGCCGGCGGGCCGGAGCGGATGACGGACACGTCCGCGGTCTACAGCCATCCGTCGTTCGCCCCGGCGGGCGACTCCCTCGCTGCGTACTGGACCGACACCCTGGTGGGCCCTACCCACGCCCAGGTCGTGGTCCTGCCCGCCCAGGGCGGGGCTCCCCGCTTCCTCACACGAGACCTCGACAGGAACTGCGCCCCGTACCCGTCGGCGCGGGAGCCGGTGTGGGACGGCACCGATGTGCTGTTCGCGGTCGAGGACGCCGGCAACGTCCACCTCTTCCGCGTCGCGACGGACGGGGACGACAAGCCCCGGCTCGTGCTCGGGGGCGACCGCACCATCGCCGGCTTCGACGCGCGCGACGGCGTGGTCGCGTTCGCGGCCACCGACCCCACGACGCCGTCCGACCTCTTCGTGCTCGTCGACGGCGAGGAACGGCGGCTCACGACGATCGGTGCGCGTTTCCCGGAACGTCACGACCTGTCCACGCCCGAGCGCTTCACCGCCCTCGCGCCCGACGGGGCCGAGGTGGAGGCGTGGATCATGCGCCCCGCAGGGTTCGCGGCCGGCGCGCGCTACCCGACCCTTCTCAACATCCACGGCGGGCCCTTCACCCAGTACGGCAACCGCTTCTTCGACGAGTTCCAGGTGCAGACCGGCGCGGGCTATGCGGTGATCTACGCCAACCCACGGGGCTCGTCGGGCTACAGCGAGGTGTGGGGCCGGGCCATTCGAGGTGCGAAGGCCGACGTCGCGCCGGGCTCGGGGTGGGGCGGTGTCGACTACGACGACCTCATGGCCGTCTCCGACGAGGCCGTGCGCCGGTTCGACTTCGTCGACGGGGAACGCCTCGGCGTCATCGGCGGTTCCTACGGCGGCTACATGACGTCATGGATCATCGGCCACACGGACCGGTTCAAAGCGGCGATCTCGGAGCGCGCCGTCAACGACGTACTCGCCCTCGAGACGGCATCGGACTTCGCCTCTGCGTTCCGCACTGAGGTCGGCCCGTCCCATCTCGACGACCCCGACGAGTACAGGCGCTGGTCGCCCATCGAGCACGTCAAGGCGATGACGACGCCGCTGCTCATCCTCCTCTCCGAGAACGACCTGCGCTGCCCCGTCGCCCAGGCCGAGGCGCTGTTCGTCTCGCTGCGCATGCTC
>JBEEFQ010000264.1:0-7733 GCA_041166245.1 Actinomycetota bacterium
GGTCGGCGAAGCCGAGGCCAAGAGGCTTGGCGAAGCGCACCAGCCACTCGAAGTGGGCAGCGGGGTGGCGGTAGGTGCTGCCGTCGACCGAGCCGTCGGTGGCCACGCCGTCAGCGTCGGTCCTGCCATCGAAGATGACCCCGAGCTCGTTCATCAGGATCTCCTTGCCGTCCCGGTACGTGCCCAGGTCGGCGGCATTGATGACCTTGCGCAGCTGGGCCACCACGAACTCGTGACTGAACACGCTGAACTGCACGGTGAGGTGACGCACGTCGGCGGCGGTGGCGCCTCCGCCCGCGAACCAGCCCGTGTAGCAGTTGGCGACGACGACGGGATGGGCCCGCACGAGGTCGTCCGCCCTGGCCGTGAAGGCGCTCAGGTCGTCGGTGGTGACCCGGGCTCCGTTGATGACAGTCATGAGGCAGCCTCCTGGACAGCTCGACCATTCCAATCAACGCCTCTACGCCGAACAGGTCAAGACTTTGTGAAGATCCTGTGCACATTGACCACTGGAACCGCCGCCATGGCGTACCGTCTGTGCATGTTGCCCATGGGCATCGACGACCTGGACGGGCGCCTCATCGCGGCCATGGCCGCCGCGCCCCGGGCCGGCGTGCTCGAGCTGGCCCGCACCCTCGGCGTGGCGCGGGGGACGGTGCAGGCCAGGCTCGACAAGCTGCAGCAGCGCGGGGTCATCACGGGCTTCGGTCCTGACCTCGACGTGGCCGCGCTCGGATATGAGGTGCTCGCATTCGCGACGCTGGAGATCGTGCAGGGCCGCTTGAACGACGTCGTCGACCATCTCCGCGCCATCCCCGAGGTCCTCGAGGCCCACGCCACCTCGGGTCTCGGCGACCTGCATTGCCGCGTCGTCGCTCGCACCAACGCCCATCTCCAGACGGTGATCAACCGCATCCTCGAGGTGCAGGGCATCAGCCGCAGCACCACCGTGATCGCCCTCTCGGGACAGATCCCCTACCGCGTGCTCCCGCTGGTCCGCGCCGCCGTACAGCCGTGACCGCCGTCCTCCGGGCCGATGGGCTCACCAAGACCTTCGGCTCGGTGCGCGCTCTCGACAGCCTCGACGTCGAGGTGCCAGCGGGACGCATCGGCTTCGTCGGCGCCAACGGTGCGGGCAAGACCACGTTCTTCCGCCTTGTGCTCGGTCTCATCAAGCCCACGTCGGGGCAGGTCGAGGTGCTGGGCCGGCCCGTCGCGGCCGACCCCGTGGGCATCCGCATGTCCCTCGGCTACATGCCCGAGCACGACTCGCTCCCCGGGGACCAGACCGCGGCCGACGTGGTGGCGACACTGGGCGAGCTGTCCGGACTGCCGGCGCGTGCGGCGCGCCAGCGCGCGTCGGACGTGCTCAACCTCGTGGGCCTGGACGAGGAGCGCTTCCGCCCCATCGCCACCTTCTCCACCGGCATGAAGCAGCGGGCCAAGCTGGCCCAGGCCCTCGTCGCCGATCCCAAGCTCGTGCTGCTCGACGAGCCGACCGCAGGCCTCGACCCGTCGGGACGGGACTCGATGCTCGAGCTCGTCAGACGCCTCGGTGACTTCGGCATATCAGTGGTGATGGCGACGCACATCCTGGAAGACGTGCAGCGGGTGTGCGACTACGTGGTGATGGTCGACGGCGGCCGGCTGGTCGCGGCGGGCCCGACCGCGGACCTGACGGCTGACACCGCCGCGGTGATCGTCGAAGTGGCGGCCGCGGCCCGTCCCCTTGCCATCGCCCTGGAGGAGGCGGGACTGGCGTGCGCCATCGTCGACGGGCACGTGGAGGTCACCACAACGGGCCCCGAGGACCTCGACGTCATCCGCGACACCGTCGCCGACCTCGGCCTGCCCCTGCTGCGCCTCGCCACGCGCGGCCACTCCCTCGACGAGGTCTTCCGGGAGCGGGCCACGTGAGCACCAGCCCGGCCGGCGCGGTCTACGACCGCGGCTACCGGCCGTATGACGGGCCCCGCCTCGGCCGCGCCGGCATCCTGCGCGCCCTCTGGCTGGCGTCGATGCGGCGCGCCCTGGGCCTGCGCCGAAGCTGGCGCCAGAAGCTGCTGCCCTGGTTGCTGCTGGCCATCGTCACCGTGCCCGCCACCGTGCAGGTCGGCGTCGCCTACCTCACGCGTGACAACCCGCGCATCGACATCGAGTTCATCACCTACCGCGAGTACGTGGGCGTGTCGACCGCGCTGCTGCTTTTCGTCGCCATCACCGCTCCCGACATCATCTGCCCCGACCGCCGTCAGCGAGTGCTGCCCCTGATCCTCAGCCGTCCCCTCACCGGCACCGGCTACGCCCTCGCCAAGCTGGCCTCTATCACGACGATCGTGTTCGCGTTCGGCCTGCTCCCCCAGATGCTGCTCTTCATCGGGCAGATGCTGGTGAGCAAGAGCGGCTCGATGACCTACGCCCGGGCCAATGCCGAGGTGCTGTGGCAGGTGCCGGTGGCGGTGGCGGCCCTGGCCGTCTACTACGCGGCCATCGGCGTGGCCGTCTCGTCGCTGACGACGCGCCGCATCGCGGCCGCCGCCATATTCATCGGGCTCATGCTCGTGAGCGGCGCGGTCGCCGGGATCCTGAGCGAGGTGAACTCGGCGGCGCCCGAGCGGCGCACCGTCGTGTCCCCGCCCCCGCCCGAGGGCATCGGCCCAGGCCAGAGCCCGCCTGAAACGCAGTACGTCGTCGTCCGCAGGGCCAACCGCATGACCAGCCTCGTCAACCTGTCCGCCGTCCCGTTGCACGTGCGCGACCTCGTCTTCCTCGGGCACCTCGAAGCGAACGACGACCTCGGCGGGGTGGACGGCGCGGGGCCGGCCGTGCTCGGCCTCTATTCCTTCGTCGTCGCGCTCGCGGTAGGCGTCACCGTCCTGCGATACCGCGAGGCAGCGTGACCGGCCAACGACCTTCTGGCAGCAGCCCGCGATGGGGGGCGGCGCTCAACGCGCTGGTGTCGCCGAACGTGTGGGGTCCCCATCGCACTTCAGCGAGCGCAGCTTGCAAGCGAGCGAGTGTGACGGCGTGACCCTGGATCCCGCGCTCGTGGCCGACGCGACCGTCGAGGTCGCCGACCTGTCGGTCTGGTACGGGCCCAAGGTCGCCCTCACCGAGCTCACGTGCTCGTTCGGCCCGGGCGTGAGCGGCCTGCTCGGGCCCAACGGCGCGGGCAAGACCACACTCATGCGTGCCATCGCCGGGCTGCTGCCGCCGAACAGCGGGACGGTGCGGGTCGAGGGCGCCGATCCGCGCGAGGTGCTCGAGGTGCACCGCCATCTGTCGCTCGTGCCCGAGGACGAGGCCGTCCCCGACTCGCTCACCGCCCGCCAGTTCGTCGCGTACGTCGCCCGCCTCCACGGTGTGGGCAAGGACGCGGTCGACGACGCCCTCGACACCGTCGACCTTCGGAGTGTGGCCGAGCGCCGGGTGGGCGGGTTCAGCAAGGGCATGCGCCAGCGGGTGAAGGTGGCGGGGGCGCTGGTGGTCGACCCGCGCATCCTCATCCTCGACGAGCCCCTCAATGGCGCCGACCCGGTGCAGCGGGCCTCGCTCATCACCTTGTTCCGTCGTCTCGGCGAAGAGGGACGCACTGTCATCGTGAGCTCGCACGTGCTGCACGAGGTCGAACGCCTGGCCGACCGCGTCATCGTCGTCGTACAGGGGCGCCTGGCCGCCGCCGGCTCACACCACGCCATTCGCGACACCATGGCCGACCGGCCCCAGCGCTTCCTGGTGCGCACCACCAAGCCGCGCGAACTGGCCGCCGCGTTGGTCGAGCTCGACGCCGTCGCGGCGGTGGCGGTGGACGGCGCCTCCATCACCGTGTCGAGCAGCACGGCGCGCGACCTGGCCGTGGCCCTCCCGGCGACAGCGCGCCGGCTCGGCGCCCGCCTGCTCGAGGTGCGGCCGCTCGACGACTCGCTCGAGAGCCTGTTCCGCGAGCTGGTCCAGCGATGACGCGAGCGCCGCTTGCAAGCGAGCCAATGTGACAGCCATTGTGGAGTACACGCTGCGCGCCTGTCTGCCGCTGCGACGGTTGATCGGTCTGGGGCTGCTGATGGTGGCCGCCTTGCTGTTCGGGCTGGTTGGCAGGGCAGTGGAGGACTCGCCGGCTGGGGCCTTCGCCACCGTCGCCAACAGCGGGCTGTTCGGCCTCGTGCTCCCACTGGCCGGCCTGGTCGTGGGCGACGCGGTGCTCGGCGCCGAGGTGCGCAAGGGCACCTTCCACTTCACGTGGCTGTCGCCGGTTGCCCGTTGGCGCATCACCGTGGGGCGGTGGATCGCGGGGACAGGGGTGATCGCCGTCACCATCGCCCCGGCATTCCTGGTGGCCGGGCTCATCGCGGGTACGCGCCAGGGCGGATGGGCGGCGGCCGCGGGCGGGGCCCTGGGTGGATCCGCCTACGTCGCGGTGCTGATGGCGGTCGGGGCGACCTTCCGGCGGGCGGCCGCGGTCTCCCTCGCCCTCGTCTTCCTGGGCGAGCGCCTGCTCGGGACGGTGCTCAGCGGCGTGGCCCAGTGGTCGCCCCAGTGGGAGGGCGCGGCCGTGTTCACCGCCTGGAGCGACGGCGTGTCGTCCCGCGACGGCATCCCGACCGGGGCCGGCGCGGTCATCCGCCTGGTGCTCATCACCGCCCTCGGCCTGGCCCTCACGACGTGGCGCCTGCGCAAACTCAAGTTGGCTGGACCCGGCGACTGAATACCCTGGTGGGGACGTGACTGCTTCATGGACGCCTTCGACATGGCGGGACAGGCCGGCCGTCCAGCAGCCGGACTGGCCCGACGAGGCCGCGCTCGACCGCGCCGTGAAGCAGCTCGCGGGGCTGCCGCCCCTCGTCTTCGCGGGCGAGGCCCGCAACCTGCAGGCCGACCTGGCCGCCGTTCGCAACGGCGACGCCTTCCTGCTGCAAGCAGGCGACTGTGCCGAGTCGTTCGACGACTTCTCGGCTGACGGCATCCGCGACAAGCTCAAGGTGATCCTGCAGATGGCCGTCGTGCTGACCTACGGCACGGGCGTGCCCACCGTGAAGGTGGGGCGCATCGCCGGCCAGTTCGCCAAGCCCCGGTCCGCCGCCACCGAGATGGTCGGCGACCTGGAGCTGCCCTCGTTCCGCGGCCACATCGTGAGCGACCATGCCCCGACGGTCGAGGCCCGCACGCCCGATCCCGAGCGCCTGGTCGCCGCCTACCACCAGGCCGCGTCCACGCTGAACCTGCTGCGGGCGTTCACCAAGGGCGGCTTTGCCGATCTCAACAAGGTCCACCTGTGGAACCAGGAGTTCGTGACCTCGAGCCTCGAGGGCCAGCGCTACGAAGCGATCGCGTCGGAGATCGACCGGGCCATGCGCTTCATGAAGGCATGCGGCATCGACCTGGAGAAGGAGGCCCATCTCCACCAGGTCGACTTCTACACGTCGCACGAGGCCCTGCTGCTCGGCTACGAGGAGGCCCTCACCAGGCAGGACTCGCTCACCGGCGACTGGTACGACTGCTCGGCCCATCTGGTGTGGATCGGCGAGCGCACCCGCCAGATCGACGGGGCCCACGTGGAGTTCCTCGCCGGCGTGAAGAACCCCCTCGGGCTCAAGCTCGGCCCTGCGGCGACCCCCGAGGAAGCCGTCGCCCTGTGCGCCAAGCTCGACCCCGACCGCACGCCCGGGCGGCTCTGCCTGATCAGCCGCATGGGCGCCTCGAAGGTCGAAGAGGCCCTGCCCCCGCTGGTGAAGGCGGTCGAAGGGGCCGGGCACCCCGTCGTGTGGGTGTGCGACCCCATGCACGGCAACACCTTCTCGTCGGAGAACGGGCGCAAGACCCGCCGCTTCGACGACGTGCTCGACGAGATCGGTGGCTTCTTTTCTGTGATGCGGGCCGCCGGCGTCTGGCCGGGAGGGGTGCACGTCGAACTGACAGGCGATGACGTCACCGAGTGCCTGGGCGGGGCCGAGAACGTCTCGGAGGACCAGCTCGACACCCGCTACGAGACCACCTGCGACCCCCGCCTCAACGCCCGCCAGAGCCTCGACCTCGCTTTCAGAGTCGCCGAGCTGCTCCGCGCCTAGCGAACTCGCCACGTTTCGGCCGCGACCACGGCCGAAACGTGGCGAGTTCGGCTTCTGTGGGCGTGCCGGACGGCATAGGCTTAAAACTTGATCGGAATAATCAGGTTTTGGCAGACTGTTGGTCCCTCCTAGGAGGAGGATCCCCCCTCATGGCCATCACGCACGAGATCGACCCCGCAGCGAGAGCTGACATCGAGAAGTTCGAGCGCCTGCTCGGTGAGTACCTCGCGGGCGAGCTCGAGGAAGACCGCTTCCGCATCTTCCGCCTCAACAACGGCATCTACGGCCAGCGCCAGGGCGGCCACAACCAGATGGTGCGGGTCAAGATCCCGTACGGGTCGATGACCCCCGAGCAGCTCGAGATGTGCGCCCACATCGCAGATGAGTACTCCCGGGGCTGGGGCCACATCACCACCCGGCAGAACATCCAGTTCCACTTCGTCCCCCTCGAGCGCGTCCCCGACCTCATGCGCGACCTGGCCAGCGTCGGGCTGACCACTCGCGAGGCCTGCGGCGACACCGTCCGCAACGTGCAGGGCTGCCACCTGGCCGGCGCCTGCCCCTTCGAGGTCTTCGACATCAGCCCGTGGGCCGAGGCCGCCTATCAGCATTTCCTGCGCCATCCCTACGCGCAGCGCCTCCCCCGCAAGTTCAAGATCAACTTCTCCGGCTGCGCGACGGACTGCGGCCAGGCCATGTTCAACGACGTCGGCGTCATCGCGGTCAAGCGGCCGCGCGAGGACGGCACGTTCGAGGACGGCTTCCGCGTCTTCGTCGCCGGTGGCCTCGGCGCCAACCCGCACCCGGCGCAGGCCCTCGAGGACTTCACTCCCAAGGAGGAGCTCCTCCCCACGTGCGAGGCCATCCTGCGCGTGTTCGACCACTACGGCAACCGCGACAACAAGCTGCGGGCCCGCCTCAAGTGGCTGGTCGACACCATCGGCATGGACGACCTGCGGGCCAAGATCCTCAAGGAGCGCAAGCTCCTCATCGGCTCGACCACCTGGGCCTATGGCATCCCCCAGTACGTGCAGGAGCACGGCGACGCGCCGGCAGGCATCAGCACCGAGATCATGCCCACGGCCATGGGCCAGGGCACGCCGGTCAAGCTCACCAAGCTCGACGCCTACGGGCGCTGGGACGACGCCAACGTGGTGCGAGGTGTGGCCAAGGGCACTGTCTCCGCCTACGCCTTCGCCCGCCTCGGTGACATCACGTCCGCCCAGTTCCGGGGACTGGCGGCCATCCAGCGCGAGCTCAACCTCGAGGTGCGGGTCACCAATCGCCAGAACGTCGTGTACCGGGGTCTCGACGAGGACCAGCTGCCCACTCTGTTCTCGAGACTGGACGCGCTCGGCATGGCCGAGCCGGGCGCCGAGTTGGCGCGGGACGTGGTCGCGTGCCCGGGCGCCGACACGTGCAACCTGGCCGTCACCCAGAGCCGGGGCCTGGCCGACGCCATCGGCGCCGCGCTCGAGACCGCGGGTCTGGCCGACGTGGGCGGCATGCGCATCAACATCTCGGGCTGCACCAACAGCTGCGGGCAGCACCACACCAGCGACATCGGGTTCTTCGGCGCCGAGCGCCGGGCCCACGGCAAGCCCGCCCCCGGCTACCAGATGCTGCTCGGCGGCTACGTGGGCCAGAGCCAGATCGAGTTCGGCGACAAGG
>JBEEFQ010000265.1:0-17672 GCA_041166245.1 Actinomycetota bacterium
GCGGACCTATTTGACGGCGGCGTCGCCGACTCCTGCCCATGGAAGGTGCCTGGTCGGGCGGCACGAGCGCCCAGCCGACACCATCACATCGACTGCGCAGCTCGGACCGCCCGCGGCCGGTAGCGTAGCGAACAAACGTTCGATACCCTCGGGTCGTGGGCTTCAACAACCCCGACATGACGTGGTCGGAGCTGGAGCGGCGGCTGTCCGACGGGCGGACCAGGCCGACGCGGATCGAGCTCGACACGCCCGTCTCCCATGGGCGCCAGCCGTTCGAGCCCACGGTCGAGCGGCGGCGAGGGAACAGCCCAGGCACGATTCCGTATGCCGAGCTGCACTGCCACTCCAACTTCAGCTTCCTCGACGGGGCCTCCCATCCCGAGGAGCTGGCCGAGGAGGCGGCCCGCCTCGGCCTCGAAGCCCTCGCCCTCACCGACCACGACGGCTTCTACGGCGTGGTGCGCTTCGCCGAGGCGGCGACGGCCGTCGGCATGCCCACCATCTTCGGCGCCGAGCTGAGCCTGGGGCTCACCAAGCCCCAGAACGGCATCCCCGATCCCGAGGGCACCCACCTGCTCGTGCTCGCACGTGATCCGACCGGATACGGCTCCCTGGCCCGCTCGATCAGTGAGGCTCAATTGGAAGGGAGAGAGAAGGGCAAGCCTCAGCACCGCATAGACCGGCTCACCGAGCTCCATCACGGGCACTGGCTGGTGCTCACCGGATGTCGCAAGGGGGCGGTGCCCCACGCCCTCATCCACAACGGACCGGCGGCGGCCACGCGTGAGCTGCAGCGGCTGGTCGAGTGCTTCGGGCGGGACAACGTCGCCGTCGAGCTGTGGGATCACGGCGACCCGCTCGACTCGGCCCGCAACGACGCGCTGGCCGAGCTGGCGGTGAAGCACGGCGTCGACCTCGTCGCCACCACCAACGCCCACTACGCCACGCCGTCGAGACGGCCGCTGGCGACGGCGCTCGCGGCGGTACGGGCCCGACGTTCGCTCGACGACGCCGACCCGTGGCTCCCGGCGGCCGCCACCGCCCACCTGCGGTCGGGCGCCGAGCAGCAACGTCGCTTCGCCCGCTACCCGGGCGTGGTCGAGCGGGCGACTGAGCTCGGCCTGGCGTGCGCCTTCGATCTCCGCCTCGTCGCACCCAAGCTGCCCGACTGGCCGGTGCCCGACGGCCACACCGAGATGAGCTGGCTGCGCGAGCTCACGTTTCAAGGGGCGGCCAACCGCTACGGCCCGGAAGCAACAAACAAGAAGGCCTACGTCCAGATCAACCACGAGCTCGACGTCATCGAGCAACTCGGCTTCCCCGGCTACTTCCTCATCGTGTGGGACATCGTCGAGTTCTGCCGTCGCTCCGACATCTACGCGCAGGGACGAGGGAGCGCGGCCAACAGCGCGGTCTGTTACGCGCTCGGCATCACCAACGCCGACGCGGTCGGCCTCGGTCTCCTGTTCGAGCGCTTCCTCTCACCGGAGCGCGACGGTCCGCCCGACATCGACGTCGACATCGAGAGCGACCGTCGCGAGGAAGCCATCCAGTACGTCTACGAGCGCTACGGCCGGGAGAAGGCGGCCCAGGTCGCCAACGTCATCACCTACCGGCCCCGCTCCGCGGTGCGCGACATGGGCAAGGCCATGGGCGCGTCGACGGGCCAGCTCGACGCGTGGAGCAAACAGCTCGACGCGTGGGGACCTCTCACTCAGCATCTCGAACATGACATCCCCGAGCCGGTGATGCGCCTGGCACATGAGCTGCAGCACTTCCCTCGTCACCTCGGTATCCACTCGGGCGGCATGGTGATCTGCGATCGACCCGTCGTCGAGGTGTGCCCCGTCGAATGGGGGCGCATGGAGGGGCGCACTGTCCTGCAGTGGGACAAGGACGACTGCGCGGCGGTGGGCCTGGTCAAGTTCGACCTGCTCGGCCTCGGCATGCTCAGCGTCATCCACTACGCGGTCGATCTCATTCGCGACAACCACGGCGTCGACGTCGACCTGGCGACGATCCCCCAGGATGACGCCGTCTACGACATGTTGTGCGAGGCCGACTCGGTTGGCGTCTTCCAGGTCGAGAGTCGGGCCCAGATGGCGACCCTGCCCCGTCTCAAGCCCCGCACCTTCTACGACATCGTCGTCGAGGTCGCCCTCATCCGTCCCGGTCCCATTCAGGGTGGGTCGGTGCACCCCTACATCCGCAGGCGCAACGGCCAGGAGGAGGTCACCTACCTGCACCCGCTGCTCGAAGGCGCGCTGCACAAGACCCTCGGCGTGCCGCTGTTCCAGGAGCAGCTCATGCAGATGGCCATCGACGTAGCCGGCTTCACCGGCGCAGAAGCCGACGAGCTGCGTCAGGCCATGGGGTCGAAGCGCAGCCACGAGCGCATGGAGCGCCTCAAGGGCCGGCTCTACGAAGGCATGGCGCGCAAGGGCGTCAACGGCGAGATCGCCGACGCCATCTACGACAAGCTCGCGGCCTTCGCCAACTTCGGCTTCCCCGAGAGCCACTCGGTGTCCTTCGCCTACCTCGTCTACTCGAGCGCGTGGCTCAAGCTGCACTTCCCCGACGCCTATCTCGCCGCCTGCCTCAACGGCCAGCCCTTCGGCTTCTGGTCGCCCTCCACCCTCGTGTCCGACGCCCGCCGCCACGGCGTCACGGTGTTGGGCCCCGACGTCAACGCCAGCCGGGCCAAAGCTGTTCTCGAGGCAATACGTCGCGGAAACCGCGACGTATTGCCTCGAGAACAGGGCTTCGCGGTCCGGCTCGGCATCGAGTACGTGCGGACCATCGGCGCGGAGTTGGCGGAGAAGATCGAGGCCAACCGGCCGTACGCGCGGATGGAGGACGTGGTGCGGGCCAACGGGCTCACCACGCCGCAGGTGGAGGCGCTGGCGACAGCGGGGGCGTTCGACTGCTTCGGTCTGCACCGTCGTGAAGCGCTGTGGTCAGCCGGCGCGGTGAGCCAGTCCCGGCCCGGCCGCCTGCAGGGCATCGTCACCGGCGAGCACGCCCCACCGCTGCCGGGCATGTCCGAGGTGGAGGAGGCGGTGGCCGACGTGTGGGCCACCGGCCTGTCGCCGACCTGGCACCTCACTGAGTTCGCCCGTCCCCACCTCGACGAGCTCGGCGTCATCACCTCGATCGGCCTCTGGGACGTCGAACCAGGGAGAAAGGTGCTCGTCGCCGGCATCGTCACCCATCGCCAGCGGCCGGCGACGGCCCAGGGCACCACGTTCCTCAACCTCGAGGACGAGACGGGCCTCATCAACGTGGTGGTGTCGAAGGGCGTGTGGGCCCGCCACCGTCGCATCGCCCGCTCGGCCCAGGCCCTCCTCGTGCGGGGACGACTAGAACGCTCCGAGGGCGTCGTCAACGTGGTGGCCGAGCGCATGGAGGCGCTGGCCATGGCCACGCCGACCAAGTCCCGGGACTTCCGCTAGACGCCTAGCGCGCCATGGGCAGGGTGAACTCGAACGTCGCCCCCCCGCCCGGCGTGCCCGACGCCCGCACCGTGCCACCTTGGGCCTCCACCAGCTGGCGAACGATGTAGAGACCGAGGCCCACCCCGCCGACCTTGCGGTGGTCCTTGCCCGCGCCCCGGAAGTAGCGGCTGAAGACACGCTCGCCCTCGCCCGGCTGCAACCCGACGCCGGTGTCGGTCACCGCAACCAGCACCGTCCCGTCGCCGGCGCGCGCCGCCACGCGGATGGGCCCACCCTCGGGGCTGTACTTGATGGCGTTCTCCAACAGCTGGGCCAGGATCTGATCGACGGCACGCGCGTCGCCGATGACGAGGGGCAGGTCGTCGTCGATGTCGAGCGTGAGCGAGTGCTTCTCGCTGAGCGTCTCGAAGCCGGAGACCGCCGCCTCCAGCACGCCCCGCAGATCGAGGCCGCGCAGATCGAGGTCGAGCTGGCCCGCTTGGACGCGGAAGCCGAGCAGGAGCTGGTCGATCAGCTTCACCAACGCCTCCGACCGCCGAACGATCGCGGAGAGGGCCCGTTCGCGGTCCTCGGGCTTGAGCTCGTCCCACCGCCGCTGCAAGGTGGTGGCGAAACCGCTCACGACGGTGAGCGGAGTCTTGATCTCGTGAGTGGTCGTGGCGAGGAAGAGGCTCTGGGCTCGCTCGAGCGCCTTCTGCTCGCTCACGTCGCGCAACACGAGCACCGTCTCGCCCGTGTCGGGCAGACGCGAGGCGAGGATCTCCAGCCAGCGGTCGCCCGGCAGCTCGTGCTCGAGCGGTTGGTCGCTCGCGGGTACCGGCACGGGCGGAGCCTGGCCCGTCGCCGTGGCCGCAGGAATCCCGGTCATCGTCGCGGCAGCCGAGTTCCATGTGGTGACGAGACCGCCGGGTCCGACCACGGCGACGCCGTCGGCCAGCGCCTCGATGACGGCCTGCTCGTGGGCTTCGCGCCGGACGACCTCGCCGAACATGGCCGCGTTGGCGAGGGCCGTGCCCGCGTGGCCGGCCAGCAGGCGCAGCACGTCGAGGGCGCTGTGGGACAAGGCGTGCCCCGGCTCGCGAAACAGCACGAAGAGGGCGGCGGAGACGTTGCCGTCGATCACGCTGGGAACCGCGGCCACCGTGTGCATGTCGGGGATGTTGGCGGCGATGCCGGCCACCCGGTTCGGGTGGGAGTGGTAGTCGTCGATGATCGTGACGTCGCCGCCCTCGACGACCATGCTCATCAGGCCCTCACCCCGAGCGATGCGGAGGCCGAGCATCGGTTCGGGGAGCCGGTGGGTGGCGACGACGGTCGAGAACCCGTCGTCCAGGCGCGCGAACGCGCTGGCGTCAGCTCCCACGAGCTCTGCGGCGGACCGGGCCAGCCGGTTGAGCATCTCGTCGCGGTCGAGCGTGCCGGTGAGATCGACGACGACTTCGGCCAGGCGCTCCACCTGTCGGGCCCGCTCCTCGGCAGGCGCGGCCCGGCGTCTCCGGCCGGCAGCTCGATTGGCCACCCACCATCCCCCCACACCCGAGATCACCACCGTCACCAGGACGGCGGTCAGCACCCCCGTCACGCAGGGAGATCATGGACCGCCGTGTCCATGAACCTCCATAGCCCAAAAGAACTATCTGTCGATGGTCACACGCCGAGAACGATGGCGACCACCACGAGCAGCAGCACCTCGAGGTTGTACGCCAGGTGGGCGCGGGTGCTCTCGAGCACGGCCGCCTCGCGAGCTGTGTCCTGCCGTTCGGCCGCGGAGGCAGCCCGCCAGCCCCGCAGGTACGTGGCGGTGAAGTACCACCCGCCGATCGAGAGAGCGAGCGCCACCCCGATCGGGATACCGATGACGGCGTGGAACAGGCCGAACTGGATCCCCCGCCAGACGCGGCGCGCCGTCGACCACCCCTCGGCGCCGAGCCGGAACCGGCGCTCCTCCCATTCCGCGAAGAGGGGGAGGGCGGGCAGCAGCATCACCATGAAGACAGCGGGGACGAGCCATTCCAGCAGGCTGCCCGTCGTCTGCTCGGTGACGCCGATGACCGGGTTGCCCTCGCCGCCGATCTCGGTCCACCAGCCCCAGTCGAGCACGGGTATCTGGACGAGCAGCCCGGCGGCCGTGACCACCAGCACCAGCACGAGCGGCGCGGGCAGCAGGTGGCGCAGACGGATGCCGCGTACGACGGCCACGACGTGCGCCCGCACGCCCGGCTTGAGGGCGTAGCGGGCGCCCGAGAAGAGCCGCACGCCCACGAGGGCGAGGATGGCGACGGTCAACAGGTCGAGCAACACGGGGTCAGTAGAGTCCCACGCATGGCGTCGGCGACGCGTCGGCGGGTCGTCGTGTCCGGACGGGTGCAGGGTGTCTTCTTCCGTGACAGTTGCCAGCGGGCGGCCGCCGCCGCCGGTGTCTCGGGCTGGGTGCGGAACCGACAGGACGGCGCCGTCGAGGCCGTGTTCGAGGGCGAGGCTGACGCGGTCGAATCCATGGTGACTTGGTGCCACCAGGGGCCCTCGCACGCTCGCGTCGACCAGGTGGAGGTCACCACCGAGGAGCCGCAGGGCGAGCGCGGCTTCCGTGTGGGCGGATACGGCTGACCAGCTAGCTTGCCGTCCATGGGTAGAGGATCACGGGCCACCGTCCGCTGGGCGCACGAGCGCATCAAGAAGAAGAAGGCGCGCGACAAGCGACCCCGCTACATCGCACCCATTGCCCCGCCTGCGGCACCGACGGCCGCCACACCTCCGCCTCCGCCGCCGCCTCCGCCCCAGCAGCCGAGCGCACCCACCGACTCGCCGGAGGCCACCGCCACCGCCCCGGAGGCCGAGGCGACTGCGCCGACGCAGACGTCCGCTCCCGTCGCCGAGCCGGCTTCCGCCGCTGAGTCTGCCGCCTCCGCCGAGCCTGCTGCTGCGGCTGAGCCGGTCACCGAACCCGAGCCCGAGGCCTGAGCTCCCGGGCGGCCGGTCAGCCGCCCTTGGCCTCGATGAGGCGGGCTATACCCGCCTGCGCCAGCTTGTTGACGCTGTCGAGCACCGCGTCCCCGTCCGTGGCGGGAATGGGGTCGGCGGTGGCCGACCTGGCGACGCCAGCGACGACGACGTTCTCGTGGCTCGACGAGCAGGCGATGAGGGTGCCGGGCGGGAACACGCCGCACACCTGTTGATCGCCGACGAGCTGTTCCGGGCCGGTGGCGGGTGTGCCCCGCACCTCCTGCACGTAGGCGTTGGCGCTGCCGGGCTCGGCGAAGCTCATGAACGTGAGCTGGAAGACCACGCCCGGGAGCGCGGGGTTGGTGACCGACAGGACGGCCGTGCCCACCAGGTTGTGCTGCTTGTCCTCCTCGACACTGGAGAAGCCCTGGGCCTTGGACAGGCGACCGCCGGGCGACTTCCTCGGGTCGACGGTGAATCCGGGGGGGAGGTCGGCGGTGACGAACGCCTTGGCGAGAAGCGCGTCGTGCACTGCCTCCGGCGTGGACGGCAGTGCCGCGAACGTTTGCGGCGGGGAGTCGAAGGACTCACCCTGTGTGGATGAGCCGCCGGACCTGACGACCGCGATCGCGATCGCCACGAGCAGTACGGCCGCGCCGACGATCACGTAGGTCCGCGAGCGCGACCGGTTGGCGGGCTCGGGCGCCATGACCGGAGGCGGCGCGGGGTCGGCGACGGCGGGCGGAGCGGGCAGCGTCGTCATCAGCGACCCTGGGCCGGCGCCTGGGCCGGTGTTCGATTCTGCGCGGGCGCGGGCCCCACTCGGGCGGTGGGCGCAAGTGGGATCACGTACACGGGCTGATTGATCGACACGCCGCCGCCCGAGATCGCCACCTGGTGGAGGCCCTGGGCCGCCTCGCGCGGCGCGGTGACGGCGATGGCGAAGTTGCCGGCCCCGTCGGCAGTGGGCGTGCCGAGGGTGACCGCGGGGTTGTCGAACGTGACTGTGAGCGCCGTGCCGGCGGGCCAGCGCGTGCCCGACACCGTGAACAAGCCACCGGGTTCGACGACGATGATCGTGATGCCGGTCGGCGGTCGGTCGATGTCGGTGATGACGATCGAGCCAGGGATCCGCACGAACGGCTGACCCGTCCGGGCGTCGATCAGCACGAGGGGCCCCACCCGCGCGGACGGCCGCACGACGACCGTGGTGCGAGGCGAGAACCCCCGCCAACGGGGTCCCACGTACCGCGGCTTGCTGCTGACGGCGCGGGGCTGGCCCACTGGATTCCCGGACTGGCAGCGCACACGCGGGAAGGCGGTGCGGTCAAGCAGGACCGCGGTCCCGGCCTGCAGCACCGCTTGGGTCGGGCGGGGCTTGCCGGCGGCGAAGGCGTATTCCGTCACCCTCGTGTCGACGCGCAGCAGCACGGGGGTGAGCGTGGCGACGAACGCCTTGATCTGGCCGGGGTCGATCTGCACCGCCGACGCCCAGGCCGAAGCACGCGCCGGATTGCCCTCGAGATAGGTCACGAGCTGGGCGGCGTTGCAGTTCGCCACGTCGCGGTTTCCTGCGTAGAGGCCGGGGGAGTCGGCCCTGGCGTTGACCAGGGCGGTGGGACCGGGCGTCGGGGAGGCAACGGCCGCGGGCCCACCCGCTCCGGTCAGGGCCACGATCGACGGACTGAAGGCGTTGGCGCCCCGCTGGTCGGCCGGCTCGAGGAAGACCTCACCCGCGGCCGCCGGCGTGGCGTCCCGACCGACGAGGTACACCCCGACAGATGCGGCCACGAGTACGACGCCGACCACCACGTTGAGGTGCTTGGACTGCCACCACGGGCTTGCCTTCTTCGCGGGCGGAAGCGGCGGCGGCTCGGGTGGTGCGAGAACAGGGTCAGGAGCGATCGTCACGGTGCGGATGCGGGCGCGTTCGCCTCCGGCGCGGGCGGGGGAGCCGTCGCAGCAGCGGCATCAGCTGCATCGGCGGCCTGCTTGACCACCGCGTCCGCCTCGGCCTGGAACTCGGCCAGCGCAGCCAGGTCGTCGGCGCGTGCCGCGGCCGCCAAGTCGTAGGCCTGGACCGCCTTCAAAACTGACGAGAGGGTGAGGAGGTACGCCTGCTGGGTGAGTCCCTCGCCGTAGACGCGAGCGGAGAAGCGCAAGCGCAGCTCGTCGCCCACGACGAGCATGACCTGTCCCTCGACGAGCGGGTAGCCGGCGGCGAGCCGGCGAACGATGCCGTCGATCACGTCGGTTGGGCGACGTTCGTCAGCCGGTGACAGCCATGCCGCGCGTGCGGCGGCGACGTCGATGCGCCGCTCGTGGATGAGCTCCCACTCCTCATAGTTCCGGCGCTGGATCAGGATCGGCGGTCCGCCGCCCGGGGGCATGGCCGACAGGTCGCCTGGCCGCTCGCCCTGGGAGACGGAGCACCCGAGGCTCCTCGTCCATGCTTCCAGCGCCGCCGTCTCGGTCATCGCTGCCTCCTCATGCTCCACACTCGGGTGCCGGTCCGCACGCGCTGGTCCACCGAGCCTGTGCGGCCTGCAGGTCGGCTTGGGCGGCCGCGAGTCGGCCGGCGGCAGCGTTGGCGTCGGCCGTCGCCGCGTCGCGTGCCGCCTGCAGGGCCATCAGGTCACCGGCAGACCCCAGGAGGGCGTTGATATCGGCATGGGCCTTCGCCAGCGCGGCCTCGAAGTCCGCCGCACCCATGTCCTCCGGGAGGTGGTCGATCGAATGGACCGGGTCGGCGCCGGGCAGGCCGAAGTAGCCGCCCGCCCCGCCCAAGAACGTGTAGCGGGCGCCTGCCAGCGCCGCTTGCCCCGCCTTGACGGAGGCGCCTCCGACGACGCCCGCCGTCGTGGCGAGGGTGACCTGCGCCGTGCGCTTGCCCCACCACCGCCAGTTGCGGGTGGCGCGGATGGCGTCAATGCCGGCGTGGGCCTGGCTCACTGCTGCCTCCGTCGTGTGGAACTGGGAGATCGCGACCATGGCGTTCGCATGGCGGGCGCGGGCGCTGGCGAGGTCGCTCTTGGCGGTCGACACCTCCCAGCACACGGCGGCGATCTGTGAACGCACGGCGGCGGCTGTCGCTTCGTCGCACGATTTCTTGGTCAGGAGCGGCGCGCCGAGAAGGGCGACGCCGGCGGCCGCCAGCGCCAGCGCAAGCTTGGGGTCGCCGCCGCCACTGCTGGTGCGAGTCTCCGGCGGCAGCCCGGCGTCGGCCGCGGTGCCCACTCCAGGCGCGGCTTTGGCGTCGCCGGCCAGCTGCACGGCGGGCAGCTGGACCCCGGTGTCGATGGGTGCGGTGGGCGCGACCGGCACGTCGAGGAAGGGCTCGGACGGTGCCGTCGGTGTATCGGATTGCCCGCTCGACGTTCGGCGCGTCGTCGCCGTGTGCGACCGCGTCGTGGCGGTGTTGCTCTTGCCGACGGTCGGCTTCTGGGTGACCGGCGCGTGCGTCGCGGGCGGACTGGTCGCGGGCGGACGGGTCGCAGGCGGACTGGTATGTGGCGGACTCGTGTGCGGCGGAGAGGTCTCGGGCGGGTCCTCCTCCTCCTCTTCCGGGGGCGGGGACATGTCGCAGCCCTCGCCCGTCACCGGGTCGCAGGCGTAGGCGACGTCCGCAAAGGTCCAGAAGGTGACGCTCAGCCCTGCGATCGCGCCGACGAGAAGGATCCGGAGCAACCGGCTACCCGCACTGCCCATGACTGGCACCTCGGTGGTGCCTCGCTGCCTCACCCCCCGGAGAGACACTGACGAGCCACCTGCGCCGGTAAGCGTACAGACGCCCCGCGCTCGGAGCAACGGACTGTCCTGGTCAGGCGAGGACGGCGCGCTCCGCGAGGGCGATGGGGAGACCGCCAGAGCCCGCGATCGCGTCATGAAACGTGCGCAGATCGCCGCGCCCTTCTGCGAAGAAGCGCTCGCGGATGCGCTCGATCTCGAGCGAGCCCGTGAGGTAGGACGAGGCCTGGGTCGGCCAGGCGCAGTAGCGCCCGACCTCGGCCCGCGCCGTCGGCTCGGTGAGGGTGGCCTTGGTGCTCATGAAGTCGACGGCCTCGTCGACTGTCATGTCGCCGATGTGCAGGCTGGTGTCGACGACGATGCGGGCGGCGCGGAAGATGCGGGCGTCGAGGTGACAGAGCTCCTGGCGGGGGTCGGTGAAGAACCCCTGCTCGCGCATCATGCGCTCGGCGTAGAGGGCCCAGCCCTCGGTGAAATACGGGGTGCGGACGGCCTGGCGCAGCGGACGCGGGTTCTGCTGCATCCACGTCAGGTGCCAGTGGTGTCCCGGATAGGCCTCGTGCACCGCCGTCGTCGGCACGCCCTGGGTGCTGTTGTCGGCCAGGCGTTGCTGCACCTCATCCTGGGAGGTCCCTTCCGGCGGGTAGGGCACGAAGAAGTGGCCGACGAGCGACGGCTTGAACGCCGGCGGGGCGTTGTAGGAGGCCACGGCCAGCACTGGCCGCTGGAACGGAGGCGACGGCTCGACCAGGCACCGCTCGCCCTCGGGCAACGTGACGAGCTTCCGGTCGACGAGGAACTGGCGGGCTCGCTCTGTCCAATCCTCGTACTGGGCGCGCATCTCTTCGGGCGTGCGTGGGTGCTCGGTGTTCACCCGCTCCATGACGGCGCGCCAGTCGCGCGACCCGTCGACCTGCTCGGCCAGCTCGGCCATCTCGATGTCGAGAGCGGCCCACGCCGCCCGGCCGCGCTCGCGCATCTCGACCGCGCCGTACCCGAGCAGCTCCTTGTGTCGGAGTAGCCCGCTGTAGCGCTCCTCGCCGATGGCGTAGGGGCCGGCCGCGGCCGCCGCAAGTTCCTCGAGGAACGGCAGGAATGTCTCGAACGCCGCGGCCGCGATCTCGCCGGCGGCGGCGAGGTCGGCCCGCAACGCGGGGTCGTGCACCTCGGTCGGCACCATCGACCGGGCGTAGCCGACGGCGGCCCGGCACTGACCGACGGCGCGCTCCACGATGAGGCGGTTGGCTCGTGCCGCATCGAGGTTGGCCCGGGCATCGCCGAGCACCTGGGGGACACCGCGCAGCCGCGTGGCCGCGGAGCGGGCCAGCTCGGGCTCCGGGTGCAGGCGGTGCAGGAACAGCACGAACACGCCGCTCAGGCAGGGGCCGAGGTACACGGACGGGTCGCGTCGCCAGGCTTCCCAGTCGCGCATGACCTCGCGTCCTCGCAGTGCCGAGAGCACAAGGTCGCGGTCGATGGCTTGGTCGACCGACAGACCGTCGTCAGGTACTGCCTCCAGGGTTCGCTGCCAGTGCTCGGCCCGCCGGTCGCGGCGCTCGAACGCGGCGGCGGAAAGGTCACCGAGCTGGTCGTCATAGCCGTCGATGCCGAGGCCCGACGCCGTCACCGGTGACTCCTCGATCTCCTCGCGCAACCACTCGTCCAGCAGAGCGTCGAGGTCAGTCATCCGCGGACGTTACCCTTGCTCTTGATGGACACCCTCGATCCCGCGACCCTTCCTGATGCCGTCGCTGGCACCGGCTGGGAGGTGGTCGATGGGCGGCTCCAGAAGGTCGTGAAGAAAAAGGACTTCGCCGGCGCCCTGGCATACGTGAACGAGGTCGGCGCGCGGGCAGAGGCGGCCAACCACCACCCCGACATTGCCATCAGCTGGAACACGGTGACCCTGACCCTGTGGACGCACGACGCCGGCGGTGTCACCCAGGCCGATCTGGACATGGCGCGGTCTCTCGACGAGCTCGACTGAGAAGGAGGGACGGGGCGCCCCGTCGAACTCCTTGAGCATGGATGGTCGGCGGTACCGGATCTGTCAGATGTGCGGCGAGGTCCTGCCGCTCGACACGGTCTTCGCGTACGGCGACGAGCGCATGCTCGTGTGCCGGGTGTGCACCACGGCCGAGCTGTGGTCGGCGTTCGCCGAGGCGACTGAGGACAGCGACCACTCCTGATCGACTCTTCTGCAATTTGGTGCGTCATGCGCACCGAATTGCAGAAAAGTCGGTGGGGTCAGGACGGTGCGCAAACGGCCACGAGATGTCACAGGTGTCCGCGGCGGTAGATTTCTCCCGCCTTATGGTGGACCTGCCGCCAACCCTCATGCCATGTCTCGCGAGCCTCGCCTGCCCGGCCGGCGCCGGTGGCGCCGTGCCCTCGACCGCCTGGTCGTTCTGCGCGGTCCCGGTGCCGACGCAGCCCGTCAGAGCCTCGTCGCCCTTGTCCTGAACAGCACGACGAGCATCGTCGCCGGTGCGGTGCTCGGCGCCATCACGGGCACCCTGGAGCGGCTTCCTGGTCTGCTCGTCCTGGTCCCGGCCGCGATCGGGCTGCGCGGCAATGTCTTCTCCGCGCTGGGGAACCGGCTCAGCACGTCTATCCACGCGGGGACCTTCCGGCTCAGCTTTCGTGTCGACACCTTGCTGGGCCAGAACATCGCCGCCGCGATGGCGCTGACCCTGTCCATGTCCCTGCTGCTCGCGGTCGTCGCCAAGATCGTTGCGGTCGCGCTCGGTGTCGCCAACACGATCTCTGTCCTCGACCTGGCCCTCATCTCGATCGTCGGCGGAGTGCTGGCGAGCCTGCTGGTGCTGATCGGCACCGTGCTGCTGGCTGCCGGCTCCGTGCGCTACGGCTGGGATCTCGACAACGTGACCGCGCCGCTCGTCTCCACGCTCGGCGACGTCCTCACCCTGCCCGCCCTGTGGCTGGCCACATTCCTCATCGAGCCCGACGCGGTCGCCCTCGTCGGTGGCGTGGTCGTGGTCGTGGCGGCAGCGGCAGCGCTGGTGCTGGCGTGGCGCACGCGGCTCGATCTCCTGCGTCGGATCGTTCGGGAGTCAGCCCCCATCCTGGTGGTGGCCGGCTTGCTCAGCACCCTCGCCGGCGTCGCCATCGAGAAGCGCATCGACACGTTTGCGACGTATCCCGCGTTGCTCGTGCTCGTGCCCGCCTTCATCAGCAGCGCCGGGGCCCTCGGTGGCGTGCTGTCGAGCCGGCTCTCGACCAAGCTCCATCTCGGGCTCATGGGCGCCGAGTCCTTCCCGCCGGCCGCGGCCCGAGGCGACGCGGCGCTGGTGTTGGTGCTCGCCGTCCCGGTGTACGTGTTCAACGCGGTTGGGGCGCATTTCGTGGCCGAATGGCTGGGCCAGGCCAGCCCGGGCTTGAGCCACATGATCCCCGCAGCCCTGCTCGGCGGCCTGTCCGCAGTCGTGTTCGTGGTCTTCGTGGCCTATTACGGGTCGGTTGCGTCATTCCGCGTCGGGGTCGATCCCGACACCTATGGCATCCCGGTCGTGACGTCGTCGGTGGACTTCGTGGGCGCGGTGGCGCTGGTCGTGACCATCGCCGCCTTGGGCCTCGTATGAGAAGGGAGTGGTGGGTACGATGAGTCCGGCGATGGACGAACGGCCCCGAAGTTTGCGGACCATGCTCTCGGAGGCGAAAGACGCGTCCGAGCTCATGGTCGACCTGGCCTACGCGTCGCTGTACTTCAGCGACCCCGTCATGGCCGAGGCGGTGGGCGAGCTGGAGGAGGACCTGTCCGGCCTCGTGCACGAGATGCGCGCCGTGTGCGTCCTCGCCGCCAGGTCACCGCGCGAAGCCGACGCCATGGCATCGGTGCTGCAGGTGATCAGCGCCATCGAGCGCATCGGCAACGCGGCCGTCGACATCTCTCGCATCGTCACGAGGAACCTCGGCATCCCGCGTGCCCTCGTCTCCGATTTGTCGGCGGCCGACGAGGTCTCCCATCGCGTCCGCGTGCGCGAAGGGTCGCACATGGACCACCGGCCGCTCTCCGGCATCGAGCTTCCCACGCAGGCCGGCATGACAGTGGTGGCTATCAGGCGGGACCGCGAGTGGATCACCGACGTCGACGGCGACGAGATCCTCATGCCCGGCGACATCGTGTTCCTGCAGGGTGCGGCGGGCGGCATCCCCCGGCTGCGGGCCATGGCCGGCGCGCCGCCGTACGATCCGCCCCTCGCGTCCGAGGACGCTGCCCTCACCGACATCGGGCGCGCCGTCGACGTGCTGGTGGAGATGAAGAACCTGTCCGAGGTCGCGGTGGGTTTGGCCTACTCGGCCCTGGTGCTGCGGGACCAGGGGCTGGCCGCCGAGGTCAGCCACCTCGAGGACCGGCTCGACGACATGCGGGAGCAGCTCGAGCTGTGGGTGCTGCGAGCCGCCAACGGCGAGGTGGATCCTTCGCCCCTGCGCGGGCTGCTCCACCTCGGCGAGTCGGCCGAGGAGCTCGCCGACGCGGCCCAGCAGATGGTGTGGCTCGTCGAGCAGGGCGAGGAGCTCCACCCGGTGTTGGCGCTCGGGCTTGGCGACGCCGACGAGGTGGTGCTGCGCATGCCCGTGGCCCAGGGCTCACAGGCCGACGGTCGCACGCTGCGAGAGCTCCAGGTGGAGACGGATACCGGCTTCTACCTCCTGGCCATCCGTCGCGGCGGTCGCTACCTCTACCGGCCCCGAAAGGACACCGTCCTGCTGGCGGGCGACGAGCTCATCGCCACCGGTCCCGACGAGGGCCAGCAGCTCATCGCCCGGCTGTGTGGGTACGAGCTGATCGAGGACGACGAGACCGGCGAGGACGAGCTCGTGCCTACAGCCAGTCCTTCTTCCTGAAGAACCAGTAGCCGACCAGGGTCAGCAGCGCCATGAGGCTCAGCGCGAACAGGTAGCCGTACTGCCAATGCAGCTCGGGCATGTGCTCAAAGTTCATGCCGTAGATGCCGGCCACCAGGGTGGAGCCGAGCACGATGGCGCCCCACGACGTCATCTTCTTCATCACGTCGTTCATCCGGTTGGAGATGATTGCGAGGTGGGCGTCGACGGCATTCCCGAGCAGCTCTCGCAACCCGTCGATGAAGTCGATACTGCGCAGCACATGGTCGTAGACATCCTGGAGGTGCACGATCGTCGGGTCGTCGATCCACACGACCTCCTTCCGCAGCAGCGCGGCAAGCACCTCACGGAGCGGGACCACCTTCTTGCGGAAGATGACAAGACTGCGGCGCAGGTCGAACAGCTCCTCCTGGACCACCGTCTCGTTGCGGCCCGCGTCCCGGAAGATGTGCTCCTCGATGTCCTCCAGCTGGGCCTCGGCGACCTCCGCGGTGTCGAAGTAGCCGTCGACCAGTTGGTCGAGAATCGTGTACAGCAGGAAGCCAACAGTGGCGAGGTCGGGCTTGGTGCGCTCGAACCTGGTGCGCACGGCGTCGAGGCTCCAGACCTCGCCCGTCTCATTGCGCTCTCGCACCGACACCAACCAATCCGCCCCGATGAACAAGTCGACCTCGGCCAGCTCCTTGGAATAGGCGACCACGAAGGCGTGGGTCGGGTACTGCTCGAGCTTGGGCCGCTGGTTGTGCTCCTGGACGTCCTCGATCGCCAGCGGGTGCAGCTCGAACTCCTGCTGCACACACCGGAGGTCGTCCTCGGTGGGATCGACGAGGTCGACCCAGATGAGGTGGTCATCGCGGTGCAGGTACTCGGAGATCTCCTCCGGATCCTCGATCTCCTTGACAGCGCCCTCGTTGTAACAGCGGGCGGTGAGGGTCACACGTACCCGCGGAGCCGGGCGGCGCGTGCCACGCGCTCCATGCCGATGGCGAAGGCGGCGCGCCGCATGGACACGTCGCGCTTCTCGGCGAAGGCCACCGTGGTCGCAAAGGCGCGACCCATGGCCTCCTCCAGCTCGGCGTTGAACCGCTCTTCCTTCCACTTGAACTGCTGGATGTTCTGGGCCCACTCGAAGTACGACCCGGTCACCCCGCCCGCGTTGGCCAGGATGTCGGGCACGACGCGGATGCCGCGGTCCTCGAGCACCTTGTCACCTTCGGGCGTCGTCGGGTGGTTGGCCGCCTCGAGCACGATCTTGGCCTGAACCCGGTCCGCGTTCTCCCGGGTGATGACCTCGCCCAGTGCCGCGGGAATGAGGACGTCGCACTCGAGCTCGATGAGCTCCTCGTTGGTGAGCTGGTCGCCCTCCTCCAGGTTGGCGAGGGGCCGGCGCGCCGTCGCCCAGCCCACCAGGCGCTCGACATCGAGGCCGTTCGAGTTGTAGCGCGCCCCGCTCACGTCGGAGACGGCGACGACCTTGATGTCGCGCTCGTGCAGCTCGCGTGCGGCCCACGAGCCCACGTTCCCGAACCCCTGGATGACCACAGACACGTCGCTGAGGTCGATGTCCCAATGCTTGGCCGCGGCTTCGAGCACGTACACCGTCCCTCGACCAGTGGCCGCCTCCCGGCCGGGCGCGCCGCCGAGATCGAGGGGCTTGCCCGTGACGATGGCGGGGGAGTAACCGTGGCGGCTCGAGTACGCGTCCATCATCCAGGCCATCACCTGGGCGTTGGTGTTCACGTCGGGCGCAGGGATGTCGCGGTGGACGCCGAGCACGTGACTGATGGCGAGGGTGAAGCGCCTGGTCATGCCCTCAAGCTCGTGCGCGGTCATGCCCGTCGGGTCCACCGCGATGCCGCCCTTGGCCCCGCCGAACGGCAGCTCCATGAGCGCGGTCTTCCACGTCATCAGCGACGCGAGGGCCCGTACCTCCTCGAGGTCGGCGGACGGGTGGTACCGCATGCCGCCCTTGTAGGGACCTCGTGCTCCGTTGTGCTGGACGCGGTAGCCCCGGAACACCTGGAGCTCGCCCGATTCCATCCGCACGGGCACCTGGACGTCGATCTCGCGGTAGGGCGACTTGAGGACGTCGTAGAACTCGTCCTTCAGATGCACGAGATCGGCGGCCTCGTCGAAGAACAGGTTGACGGCCTGGTACGGCGTCAGTTCGTCGGGCACGTCGGAACGCTATTCCCGTTTCCCCCAGCTTGTACCCTGCCGCCGTGCCCGCCCCGCTCATCGCCATCGTCGCCGCGCACCTGGCGTCAGGGCGGGTGCGGGGCTGGCGCCGGGCCGGGTTCGGCGTTCCCGAGCCGTACGTGCTCGCCCTGCGAAGGGCGGGTGCACGCGCCCTGTTCATGCCACCGGGCGACGACGCGCCGGCCGACGAGCTCCTCGCCGGGTTCGACGGCCTGCTGCTCATGGGCGGCGGTGACATCGACCCCGCCCGCTACCGGCAGCCCGCCCACTCCACCCTGTATGGCATGGAGCGGGACCGCGACGAGACCGAGTTCGCGCTCGTGCGCAGCGCGCTCGAGCGTGGCCTTCCGACCCTCGCAATCTGTCGAGGACACCAGGTCCTCAACGTGGCGCTGGGCGGGACGCTCCATCAGCACCTGCCCGATGACGAGAAGCTGCTGCCCCACGGCACGCCAGTGC
>JBEEFQ010000266.1:0-6536 GCA_041166245.1 Actinomycetota bacterium
CCGATCTGGATCGGCGGGGGCAGCTCACCCGACACCGCCATCATCGCCGCCGAGCTCGGGCTCAAGATCATGCTGCCGAGCGCGTTCGGGCCGCCCGAGAAGTTCCGCGACGCCGTCGACATCTACCTCGACCACTTCGAGAAGGCGGGCCACGCCCACGCACCCGAGGTGGGCGCCAGCTGGCACGTCAATGTCGGCCGCAACAGCCAGGACGCCAAGTCGCGGTGGGAGAAGCGCTACGAGGGCTACCACGCGTGGACCCAGGGTCTGCTGCGCCAGGTGAACCCCAACGTGCCCGAGTACCTGCTCAAGCCGTTCAGCTACGAGTGGCTGTGCCGAGCGGGGCCCGCGGTCGTCGGCAGCCCGGCCGAGGTGGCCGAGCGCATCCACACGCTCGGCGACATGCTCGGCGCCACCCTGCACCTCTGTTACATGGACATGGGCGGCATCCCGGCGGACGAGTTCCTCACCATGGTGGAGCTCATGGGTACCGACGTCGTCCCCGCCCTGGCTGCTGCATAGCCAGAACATGAACGACCTCCGCGCCCTGCGGGCGGTCGAGCAGCGGGTGCTGTGGCTCGCGACTCGCATCATCGACGCCGCCAACCACGACCGGCCCAACACCGAGGGCATCAAGGTCGGGGGCCACCAGGCGTCGAGCGCGTCGATGGTCTCGATCATGACGGCGCTGTGGTTCCACCACCTGCGAGCGCAGGACCGCGTGAGCGTGAAGCCTCACGCCTCGCCGGTGCTCCACGCCATCAACTACCTGCTGGGCCGGCTCGACCGCCGCTACCTGACCGAGCTGCGCAGCTTCGGCGGGTTGCAGGCGTACCCGTCCCGCACCAAGGATCCCGATCCGGTCGACTTCTCGACCGGCTCCGTCGGCCTCGGCGCGACCGCTCCGCTGTTCGCGGCCGCGGCGCACCGCTACCTCGACCTGCACTATTGGGAGCCGACAATGCCGTCTGCGCGCCTTCGGCGCGACGAGGCACGGTT
Organism: Actinomycetota bacterium; assembly: GCA_041166245.1. Taxonomy (GTDB): domain Bacteria; phylum Actinomycetota; class Acidimicrobiia; order Acidimicrobiales; family JAFATL01; genus JBEEFP01. The sequence goes on from JBEEFQ010000266.1 coordinate 1,000, forward strand.
CGTCGCGTTGATGGGCGATGCCGAGCTCGACGAGGGCAACGTGTGGGAGGCCATCCTCGAGCCGGCGGTGACCGAGCTCGGTGGCGTGCTCTGGGTCGTCGACCTCAACCGCCAGAGCCTCGACCGCGTGGTGCCGGGCATGAAGGTGAAGTCGCTCGAAGGCGCGTTCCAGGACGCGGGCTGGCAGGTGCTCGAGGTCAAGTACGGGAGCGCGCTTCGGGCCGCGTTCGACAGCCCGAAGGGCGAGGGGCTGCGGCGCCGCATCGACGAGATGCCCAACGACGAGTACCAGGCCCTGTTCGGTCTGGCGCCCGAAGAGCTGCGGGCCGCGGTCTGCCTGGACGACGACGACGTGCGGGTCGCCCTCGAGCCCTACGTCGACGGTGAGCTGCGGGGCCTGATCGGCGACCTCGGCGGCCACGACCTCGAGGCGCTCCTCGACGCCTACGCGGCGGCCGACGCCTGCCCCACACAACCGACGGTCGTGTTCGCCTACACGATGAAGGGCTGGGGCCTGCCGTTCGCCGGCGACCCGTTCAACCACGCGGCGATCATGTCGGCCCCGCAGGTCGACGAGCTGCGCACCGCGTCGGACCTCACCGCCGCCACCGAGTGGGACCGCTTCGATGCCGACTCCGACGCCGGCCGTCTCTGTTCGGACACGGCCGAGCGGCTGCGGCGGCCCGACGAGCAGCGCCCGACGGCCCGCATCTCGGTCCCGAGCCACGCCCTCGGCGCCATCGGGAGCAGACCGACGTCGACCCAGGAGGCGTTCGGGCGGGTGCTGTCGTCGCTGGCGCGCACCGAGGCGGGCGATCGGATCGTGACCTTGGCGCCCGACGTCTCCATCTCCACCAACCTGGGCGGGTGGATCAACAAGGTCGGGGTGTTCGCGCCCGACCACCACCCCGACCTGGGCGGCGAGCGCAGCGTGTTGCGGTGGGAGCAGTCGCCCAAGGGTCAGCACATCGAGCTCGGCATCAGCGAGATGAACCTGTTCTCGATGCTGGCCCAGCTCGGGCTCACGCGCGACCTCTGGGGCGAGCCGCTGCTGCCGGTCGGCACCGTCTACGACCCCTTCGTGTGCCGCGGCCTCGACGCTCTCATCTACGCCCTCTACAACGGGGCCCGGTTCGTGATCGCGGGCACGCCGAGTGGCGTCACCCTGGCGCCCGAGGGCGGCGCCCATCAGTCGACGATCACCGCGTCGATCGGCCTCGAGCTGCCCGGCATCACCTTCGCGGAGCCGGCGTACGCCCAGCCCCTCGACTGGACGCTGTGTGACGGGCTGGCGCAGATCGGCGACCCCGACGGCGGCGCCGACTCGCTCTACCTGCGGCTGTCGACCCGTCCGATCGACCAGGCCCCGTTCGCGGCGGCCGTCGCGCGGATGGGGGAGGAGCGCATCCGGGCCGACGTGCTGGCCGGTGGCTACCGCCTGCTCGACCCGCCCGCGGCCGATGGCGAGATGCGGGTCACCATCGCCGCGTCGGGACCGGTGCTGCCCGAGGTGTTCGAGGCGGCCCACCACCTGGCCGAGGAGGGCGTGGCCGCCACGGTTGTCGACGTGACCTCCCTCGACCGGCTCTTCCGGGGCTGGGCCGCGGCAACCCGCTCGCCCATCCGCGACGTGCGCGCCGCCCGCTCGCGTCCCCACGTCGCATCGCTGCTGTCACCGGGCGAGCCCATCGTGACGGTGCACGACGCCGCGTCTCACGCCATGGCCTGGCTCGGTTCCGTGCATGGCGCACCGGTCGTGCCCCTCGGCGTCGACGAGTTCGGCCAGTCGGGCACCATCACCGACCTCTACCGCCGCTTCGACCTCGTCCCCGACGCCATCGCCAACGCCGCGTTGATCGCCACCGGCTGCTGACCCCGTTTCTCGAGGCAATACGTGGCGTAATCCCCCACGTATTGCCTCGAGAACGGTGGGTCAGCGCGGGCGGCTCACGAGGTGCATGTCGGTGAAGGTGTGCAGGCCCCAGATGCCGTTCTCGACGCCGACGCCGCTGGCCTTCACGCCGAGGAAGGGGTGCTCGACCGAGCTGACGGGGTGGGCGTTGACCCACGTCATCCCCGCGTCGATGCGGGCCGCCACCTCGGCGCCCCGCTCGGGATCAGAGGTCCACACCGAGCTGCCGAGGCCGAACTGGGTGGCGTTGGCGCGCGCCAGCGCGTCCTCGAGGTCGCGGTAGGGGATGACCGGGAGCACGGGGCCGAACTGCTCCTCGTCGACGACCCGGACGCCGTCGGCGACGCCAGTGAGGACGGTCGGCTCGAAGAAGTAGCCCGGACCGTCGATGGGGCGGCCGCCGGCGGCCGCCACCGCCCCGTGCCGCCGGGCGTCGTCGACCAGCTCGGTCACCCGGCGCAGCTGGGGGAGTGTCGACAGCGGGCCGAGCTGGGTGGCGTCGTCCGTCGGATCGCCGACCTGCACGGTCGATGCAATCGCGGCGAGGGCGTCGACCACCGCGTCGTGCAGACGGGCGGGGACGTACACCCGCTTGACCGCCGCGCACGCCTGGCCCGTGTTCATGAACGCGCCCCAGAACAGCCCCTCTGCGATCGCAGCCGGATCGGCGTCGTCGAGCACGATCGCGGGGTCGTTGCCCCCCAGCTCGAGGGTGACCCGCTTGAGCCCGGCGGCCGCGGCCTGGTTGACGGCGACGCCCGCGCCCACCGAGCCGGTGAACGACACCTTGCGGGTGACGGGGTGCTGCACCATGTGGGCGCCGAGGTCATCGCCGCCTGTCACCACGTTGACGACACCGGCCGGCAGGGCATCGTGCAGCACGTCGCCGAGCAGGAGCGTCGCCAGCGGCGTGAAGGGCGAGGGCTTGAGCACGACCGTGTTGCCGGCCCGCAGCGCGGGAGCGATCTTCCAGCCGGCCAGGCCGACGGGGAAGTTCCACGGCGTGATGGCGGCGACGACGCCGAGGGGACGGCGGAGGATCTCGACCCGACCACGGTCGTCGTCCTGCAGCACCTCGGGCCCGAGCTCCACCTCCGCGAACCAGCGCAGCCGCGTCGCTACCCCGCCGACCTCGCGGCGGGCCAGGGCCAGCGGCTTGCCCTGCTCGGCCGTCAGCACGGCGGCGATGCGGTCGACCTCGGCGTCGACGGCGGCCGCCGCCTTCTCCATGGCGAGCCGGCGCTCGGACTGGTCCTGGCCCCATGACCGCTGCGCGTCGGCGGCCGCGGCCATGGCCGCGTCCAGCTGGTCGCTGGTGCACTCGGGGGCGTGGGCGAACACGGCACCCGTCGACGGGTTCACGACCTGGAACTTCATGACGTGAACCCGTGGCGCTTCATCCAGTCGTCGACGAGGCCGAGCGCCTCCTGCAGGTGGGCCTTGCCGCCCGGCCCGGAGAAGTAGTGGTTGGCGTCATCGACCGTGTGGCTCTCCAGGTCCTCGCTGGCGATGGCGTCGACGATGGCGGCGGTGTGGGCCACTGGGCAGGCGTCGTCGGCGCCGGCGGTGATGACCATGGTCGGCACCATGATCCGCGGGCCGGCGTCGACGATGTCGACCTGGGCGTCGTCGAGGCTCCACTGTGACAACCAGCTGCGCAGGCACGTGTAGCGCCCGAGGCCGGCCGGGCTGTCGTTCACCGTGCGGGGGTCGCCCATGTAGGTCCAATTGGGCCGCCGGCCGTTGGGGTCGACGGCAGGGTCGACCCAGCGGGGGTCCGCCATGGTGCCGTGCACGACGAAGGCGCGCTCCTCGTCGGGCCGGCCGGACGTGCGCAGCGCGTCGAGCTGGTCCTTGACCCACGAGGTGATGCGGCGGTTGCGAGCGACCTGCGCGGCCCGGTAGGTGTCGAGGTACGACGCGTCGTACGGCGGCTGGTGCGGATTGGCCGGGTCGTAGAGGTCGAGCGCCGCGTCACGGGACTCGGGGCGTAGCTCGTCGGTCACGGACGGGTCGAGCTGACCGGTGAGGAGCTGGTGGCGGCTGCGATGGGTCGCCAGCAACAGCAGCCCGTCGGCGCCCAGCAACTCGGTGTCCGCGAACGGGGTCGGCTCGCCCGCCGCGCTCTGCGTGATGGTGCGCTGCTCGGCCTCGGCTTGATAGCCGGCCATCACCGACCCGCCGCCGCTCCAGCCCACCAGCACCACGTGCTCGTAACCGAGCTCCTCGCGCGTGTGGCGGACGCACGCGGCCAGGTCGGAGAGCACGTTCTCCATCTGCAGGGCGGCGTCGCCGCTGGAGTAGCGCGTGGCGCAGGCGACGACGTCGTAGCCCGCGCGGCCGAGCTGGGAGAACATCGGCAGGTACCCCGGCGCGCCGATGGGGTGCATCCCGATGAGCGCGGTGGGCCCCTGCTCCGCGCCCCGCAGCAGCTGGGCCTGCAGGACGACGGCGTCGTCGATCGACCCGTAGACGTCCTTCCTGGCCTGCCGTTCGCGGTGGACGATCAGGTAGGGGGTGCGGGTGTAGCGGGCCTCGGGCACGGTGGGCTCCTCGGTGCGCGGTTGATCCTCAGCGCATCTTACCGTACACTGTTTGGTTATGGGACACTCGATTGACAGCAACGACTGCCTGCGGATCGTGGCCTTCAAGGGAAGGACGACGATCGACGCCGTCGCCGCCGCCCTGCGGACCCCGCCCGACGCGGTCGCCCCCCAACTCCAGGCGCTGAGCGACGCCGGACTCATCGAGGCGACGAAGGAGCGCTGGCGCCCGACCCCCGCGGGGAAGGAGAAGCTCGACGGCAACTACGCCGAGGAGCGGGCGACCTGCCAGGCCGCGATCGACGACGCCCTCCAACGGTTCCACGCCGTCAACGACGCGTTCAAGGAAGTCGTCACGAGCTGGCAGCTGCGGACGGTGGCGGGGGAGCAGGTCCCCAACGACCACAGCGACGCCGCCTATGACGCGGCGGTGCTCCGCCGCCTGCGCGACGAGATCCACCCGGCCATCGTTCCCGTCATCGAGCAGGCGGGCGCCGGGCTGGCGCGCCTGGGCCACTACCGCGAGGGCCTGGATGCAGCGCTGGCCCAGATCGACAAGGGTGAGCACCAGTACATCGCCCATCCGCTGCTCGAGTCGTACCACACGGTGTGGTTCGAGCTGCACGAAGACCTGATCCGGCTCTCGGGCCGCGATCGCGCGACAGAAGCGGCCGCCGGCCGTGGTTGAGAGGAGCGCCATGCCCACCTTCAAGGACACGGACGAGGTGTACGCCGTCCAGGGCACGTTCCTCGACCAGGTCACCAAGGACGAGGTGCTGCGCCCGAAGTTCGTGGGCGCCAACACGTCGTTCCTCGTGCACTACACCGAGCCGGACGCCCTGATCCTCGTCGACTGCACGCAGGATCCACCCGTCGTCACCACCGGCGTCCCCGCTGACACCAAGGCCGAGATCGCGCTCACCATGGGCGCCGACGAGGGCCACCAGTTCTGGCTCGGGCGGCTGAACATGACGGCGGCCATGGCCCGGCGCAAGGTCTCCATCTCCGGATCGATGAAGAAGGCGATGAAGCTGCTGCCGGCGATGAAGCCGGCGTTCCCGCGCTACAAGGCCTTCCTCGAA
>JBEEFQ010000267.1:0-3442 GCA_041166245.1 Actinomycetota bacterium
CCTGTGAACCCACGAATCGCGACCCCCGGTGGGCCGCGCTCGACGAGCTGAAAGAGCACCGAGGCTGACATGGCCGTCCCCAAGAAGAAAACATCGAAGGCGAAGACCCGGAGCCGCCGGGCCTCCAACTGGAAGCTCGAGGCCCCGCCCCGCAGCGTCTGCCCCCAGTGCCGCCGGGCCAAGCTGCCCCACGTCGTCTGCGGCAACTGCGGCTGGTACGGCGGCCGCCAGGCCATCGACGTCTCCTGAGTCCGACCGGCTCGCGTTCCGCGTGACCACCGCTGTAGGAAACCGCTCGCTGGCGTACGCGGAATGAAGCCCATCGCGGTCGACGCCATGGGGGGGGACAAGGCGCCTGACGAGATCGTGGCCGGCGCCCGGCAGGCGGCCGACGACCTCGGCGTGCCCGTGCTGCTCGTTGGCAGGCCCGAGGTGCTCGGCCCACTGGCCGGCGACCTCGAGGTGCTCGCCGCCAGCGAGGTCATCGACATGCACGACGACCCGGCCCAGGGCGTGCGCCGCAAGAAGGACTCCTCGCTGGTCAGGGCGGCCGAGGCCGTGCGGGACGGCAAGGCCAGTGCCATGGTCAGCGCCGGCAACACGGGCGCGACGATGGGCAGCGCCCTGCTCCGCATGGGCCGCATCAAGGGCGTGTCCCGGCCCGCCATCGCCACGCCGATCCCCGTGCCCGGGACGACGCCCACGATCATGCTCGACGCCGGCGCCAACTCGGAGTGCCAGGCCGAGTGGCTCGTGCAGTTCGCCCAGATGGGCGCGGCCTTTGCCACCCAGCGCTATGACATCGCCGCGCCCCGCGTCGGGCTGCTCTCCATCGGCGAAGAGGACAGCAAGGGCACGCCGCTCGTGAAGGAGACCAACGCCTTGCTCAGGGCGGGTGCGGGCGTGACCTTCATCGGCAACGTCGAGGGCCGCGACATCATGACGGACCAGGTCGACGTGGTCGTCACCGACGGCTTCACCGGCAACGTCGCCCTCAAGACCCTCGAAGGGGCCATGCGCTTCCTCGTCGGCAAGGTGTTCGAGGCCTTCGGGTCCTCCGACGAGGCTAGAAAAGCGGCAGATGTGATGCTGCCGGCGCTGGCGCCCCTGGCGGGCGAGCTCGACCCCGACAGCACGGGCGGCGCCCTGCTCCTCGGCGTGGACGGGGTGTGTGTGATCAGCCACGGATCGTCGTCGGCCCGGGCCATCGTGAACGCGGTGCGGGTCGCCCGAGACGCCGTGGAGCAGGACCTAGTCGGGCTTCTCCAGGCAGCCATTGCCAAAAAAACTGCCTGAATTGGTCAAAATGGGCGATCACAAGCGTACAAGCTGCCGGCCGGTATCATGTCGCCCGTGCCCGCAGAGACCCACGTCGAACGAGGTCCCCTCGACCGCCAGCAGGTGTTCGAGCTCATCAGGGACCGTCTGGCCGACATCCTCGAGATCGAACCCACCGAGATCGCCGAAGCGGCCTCGTTCAGTGACGACCTGAGCGCCGACTCGCTCGCCCTCATCGAGCTGGTCGAAGCTCTCGAGGAGGAGCTGGGGGAGCGCTCGGTCGGCTTCCGGATCGAGGACGAGGACCTCGAGGACCTCAAGACAGTGCGGGACGCGGTGGACTATGTGGTCGCCAAGCTCGAGGGCTGACGCCTGAGCGAAGGCAAGCAGCTCCAGGCCCTGGCTGAACGACTGGCCCACGTCTTCGACGACCACGAGCTGCTTGCCCGGGCCGTGGCCCACCGCTCCTGGTGTGCCGAGACCCCGGGCTCGAAGTCGAACGAGCGCCTCGAGTTCCTGGGCGACGCCGTCCTCGGACTGGTCGTCACCGACCACCTGTTCCGCACCTACAGCGACCTGCCCGAGGGCGAGCTGGCCAAGGTCAGGGCGTCGGTCGTGAATTCGGCCGCCCTCGCCGAGGTCGCGGCCGAGCTCGACATCGGCGCCGCGCTGCTGCTCGGCAAGGGCGAGGACCAGTCGGGCGGGCGGGAGAAGCCCTCGATCCTCGCCGACGCCATGGAGGCGCTCATCGGCGCGGTCTACATGGACGCCGGGTGGGCGGCGGCCGAGGGGCTCGTCATGCGCCTGCTGGGCGACCGCATCGCCGAGGCCGCCATCGGCCCGGGCGGCCAGGACTACAAGACCCGCCTGCAGGAGCTGTCCGCCCACCGCTTCGAGCACCTGCCCCGCTACGAGGTGCACGACGAGGGCCCCGACCACGCCAAGCGCTTCTACGCCACTGTGTCCGTCGGCGGCGCCGTCCACGGCAGGGGCGAGGGCCGCTCCAAGAAGCAGGCCGAGCAGGAGGCCGCCCGCGTCGCGTGGCAGTCCCTCCAGACGATCGACTCACTCACTGATGCCTGAAAGCCCCGATGCCTGACTCACCGAGCGCCGCCGAAGGCGGCTGCCAGCGAAATGAACGGAGTGCGGCTCAGGCAGAGCACGCCCCGACGACAGGAGGGGCAGCGAATGCCTGAGCTGCCCGAAGTTGAAACGATCCGACGAGACCTCGACAAGGAGGTCGTCGGCAAGCGCATCAAGGCGGTCGACGTCACCGGCCTCCGGTCCATCCGGCGCCACAAGACGAAGAAGGCGTTCACGTCGCTGCTCGAGGGCCGCAAGGTCTCGAGCACCCAGCGCAAGGGCAAGTACCTGCTGCTCAAGCTGGACGACGGCTCGTTCCTCGTCGTGCACCTGGGGATGAGCGGCCAGCTGCTGCGGGCCAAGGGTCCCAAGGATCCGCTCATCAAACACACCCACGTGGTGATCACCTTCACCCAGGGCGGCCAGCTGCGCTACGTGGACCCCCGCACGTTCGGCGAGCTGTTCGTGGCGTCGCCCGAGGAGCTCGAGCACGACGTCTCCGAGCTCACCCACCTCGGCTTCGACCCCCTCGAGGACGTCATGAGCTGGACGAACTTCGGCGACCGGCTCACGTCGAAGAAGACCAAGCTCAAGCCCCTGCTGATGGACCAGAAGTTCATCGCCGGCATCGGCAACATCTACGCGGATGAGATCCTCTTCGCGGCCGGGCTGCGCTACGACCGCAGCTCGGAGTCGCTCACCTCCCAGGAGGTGCGCCGCCTCTACCGGGCCATGATCGAGACGCTGCAGGAGGCGGTCAAGCACCGCGGCTCATCGCTCGCCGACGAGCAGTACCGCGACCTGTTCGGCGAGATCGGCGACTTCCAGAACCAGCACAAGGTCTACGACCGCGAGGGCGAGCCCTGCCGGCGCTGCCGCAGCCCCATCGTTCGCATCAAGCAGGGCGGTCGCTCGACCTTCCTCTGCGAGCAATGCCAGGTATAGAAAACACCTGATCAGACGGGGTGCGCGGCGCCTGCCGCGACTGCCTCTACCCTGACTCTCCGGTGTTCCTGAAGACGCTCACTCTCAAGGGCTTCAAGTCCTTCGCCGACGTGACCAACCTCGAGTTCGAACCGGG
>JBEEFQ010000268.1:0-22761 GCA_041166245.1 Actinomycetota bacterium
CTCTGCCCAAGATCTTCGGGATCGAGACGGAGTACGGCATCGTGCTCCGCGGTTCGGGCGAGTCCAACCCCATCGCCGCGTCGTCGGTGCTCATCAACGCCTACGTGTCGGAGCTGCAGCGCGAGGCAGGCAAGGTCGGGTGGGACTTCGAGGACGAGTCGCCCGGCAACGATGCGCGGGGCTACGCGCGTGAAGGGTCGATGGCTCCCGAGGTGGAGACCCACCTCGTCAACGCGGTGCTCACCAACGGAGCGCGCTACTACGTCGACCACGCCCATCCCGAGTTCTCCACGCCCGAGTGCGCAGACGCGCTGGAGGCGGTGCTGTACGACAAGGCGGGCGAAGTGATCCTCGCCCGCTCGATGGAGGCGGCGTCCCGCACCCTGCCCAACGGCCAGGGCATCGTCGTCTACAAGAACAACTCCGACCGCAAGGGCAACTCCTACGGCACCCATGAGAACTACCTCATGGACCGGGCTGTGCCGTTCGGCCGCATCGTGCAGCACGTCATGCCCCACTTCGTGACGCGCCAGATCTACACCGGCGCGGGGAAGGTCGGCACCGAGGCGCCCAACGCGGGCGACGTGCCGTTCCAGCTCACGCAGCGGGCCGACTTCTTCGAGGAGGAGGTGGGCCTCGAGACCACGTTGAAGCGGCCCATCGTCAACACGCGCGACGAGCCCCACGCGGATGCGCAGAAGTACCGCCGGCTGCACGTCATCGTCGGCGACGCCAACCTGGCAGAAGTCTCCACGTTTCTGAAGGTGGGGGTGACGGCAATCGTCCTGTGCATGATCGAGGACGACTGGTACGGCGAGCGGGACTTCACCCTCGCCGCTCCCGTCCAGGCCATGCGCAAGGTCTCCTACGACGTCGACCTGTCGCTGCCGCTCGAGCTGGCCACCGGTCGGCACATGACCGCGCTCGAGATCCAGTGGGAGCACCTCGACCTCGCCCGCAAGTACGCCGAGGACCGCGGCCTGGAGGCAGTGGGGGAGGACGTCGGGGCCGACATCCTGCGCCGGTGGGAGCACGTGCTCACCGCGCTCGAGACGAACCCCATGTCGCTCGCCAACCAGCTCGACTGGGTGGCCAAGTACCAACTCCTCGACGCGTACCGCGACCGGCACGGGCTCACCTGGTCGAGCCCCCGCCTGGCCGCCATGGACCTGCAGTACCACGACGTGCGGCCGGAGAAGTCACTGTTCGCCCGCATGCCCATGGAGCGCCTCACCACCGACGAACAGGTCGACGAGGCCACCCACGAACCGCCCAAGCGCACCCGGGCCTACTTCCGGGGCAAGTGCCTCCAGAAGTGGGGCTCGGCCATCGCCGCGGCCAACTGGGACTCCATGGTCTTCGATCTCGGTGGCGATCCACTCCGCCGTGTACCCATGATGGAGCCCCTCAAAGGTACGGCCGACATGGTCGATAGCTTGTTGGAGGGATGTTCGAGCCCTGCCGAGTTGTTGGACCGACTGGGCTCATAGGAGAGGTTTGATCAACATGAAAAGTCGACATGCCTGAGCGAGAGCAGAAGAAGAAGCCGGCCCCCCGCCGCGAGGAAGTGGTCGAGGACGAGGTCGCGGCCGACACCAAGCGCGGCGAGGACATCAAGGCCGAGCTTGACGATCTGCTGGACGAAATAGACGAGGTCCTTGAGGACAACGCGGAGGAGTTCGTTCGGTCGTACGTGCAAAAGGGAGGAGAGTGACGAAATCGGACAGGTCCCTCCGAAGGGGAACACCCGTTCGATAAACTCCCGAGCATGAAGATGTGCTCGAAGTGCGGCGTCGTCAAGCCCATCACCGATTTCTACAAGGCGTCCGGCACACGGGACGGCCATCGGCCTGACTGCACAGCGTGCAACCTCGCGGCGAAGCACGCGCGATACATGGCCAACCCCGAAGCGGCGAAGGAGCGCACCCGCCGGTGGCAGCAAGCGAACCCCGAGCGTTACGCCGAGAACCAGCGCAAGCACAAGGAATCCGGCGCCAAGGCGCTGTCGAACCGCAAGAGCAACCTCAAGCGCAAGTACGGCATGACGCTCGAGGACTACGACCGCATGCTCGAGGCGCAGGGCGGTGGGTGCGCGATCTGCGGGCGGCCACCGCGCGAGGACATCTCGCTGCACGTGGATCACGACCACGAGACGGGCCGCATCAGAGGGCTGCTCTGCTTCCCCTGCAACAACACCCTCGGCGACTTCAAGGACGACGCCACCCGGCTCTACGCCGCCGCTGACTACCTGACCCGGGATCCCGAGCTGGACACCTTGATCAGGGAACGGGCCAGGTCCCTCGCCCTGAGTAGCCCCGGGCGCTAGGTTTCGCGACCAATTCGAGGAAATCGTCCGCCCTGGTGGGGGTGGCGGCCAGGGGGTGTTGCGTGGCGGAACCCGGGCGCCTGGGCAGGGCGACGGAGGAGCAACGGGAGGTCGAGCGCACCGCGCTCCTGAGCCTGGCTGTCCACTCCTACCGCGAGCGCGACGAGCTGCGGGCGACGATCAACCGCATCTCCGAGGGCGAGCTCGTCGACCCCGAGAGCGCCCTGCACGACCTGGCCAAGGCCACCGAGGAGGGCTTCCGGGTCACGCCACGCCTGATGGTCATCAACACGCTCATCCGGCTGATCGAGCGGGACGGACAGTCGCTCTTCGAAGAGCAGGGCGGCGGCATGACCCGGCTCCTCCAGGCCCTGGTGGCGGACGCTCCGGATTCGGCCCCTCCCGAAAGCGGCGAGACGGCACCAGCGCCGCCGCCCCCACCGGCAGAAGCGGCCGAAGACCTGCGCCAGCTGTTCCTCAGAGCGGCCGAGGCGGGCGTGGCGGGTGGAGCTCGCGAGCAGATCATGGAGCAGCTGGCCGTGACCCTCCGTCTCACCGACGCCGAGCGGTGGGGGCCGCGCTGCGACGACCGCACCGGCGTGCTGGCCAAGCCTGGCGTCTACGCCACCGAGGTCGCTGTCGAGTTCTGGACCGACCGCACCGTCGGGCAGATGGCGCCGTGGGCCGACCCCCGCAACTGGCCCCACTGCAGTCTGTACTTCGAATCGATGGCGCCCATCACCCCCCTCGTCGGCGTCGCCGGCCCACCCCAGGGATGGCGGGGACGATTCATGGAGGTCGTCTCCGGCTTCCCGGGCAAGACGCTGGAGACGCCCCTCGAGTTCAACTACACCGAGGACCTCAACGAGGATTACGTCATCTGCTCCTACGACCTGGTGCAGCCCACGAACGACATCGACTTCGATCGGGGCAACCTCTGGGCGCGGGTGGACGGCACCGGGCCGCCCAACCTCCCGACCCACGTCAGCAGCACCAAGCTCATCCACTTCACCGACCCTGAGATGCAGGCTGGCGCCTCGCTCTCCTGCGACACGTTCTGGACCGAGCTGGCCATCACCATGGCCCTCACGTGCAGCAGCACGGGGGCCCCCGGCGAATACGTCGACCCCCCACCCACCAACGAGATCCCGCCGGTCAAAGGAGGGGCACCCGTGCCCGACGACAAGGACAAGCAGCAGGACGCCAACAAGGACGAGACGGCATCGGACCTCGACCTGCTGTTCAAGCAGGTCCTCACCGAGGCGACCGCGTCGGTGCAGCGCTACACCGAGCTTGCCACCAACGCGGCCAAGCGCATGGCCGCGGGCAACGTCGACCCTGCGGACTGGAGCAAGGACATCGCCGCCGCCGCGGCCAACTACGTCAACGACGTGGGCAACGTGCTCGCCAACTGGACCAAGGCCGCCCAGATCGTCAGCGGTGACTCCGGCGAAGAGGCCGACGAGCAGCCCGAAGGATGAGCCAGGAGACGCCGACCGTGCTCGCACAGTGGCTGAGCCTCTGGGCCAAGGTGGTCTCCAACGCGCTCGCGGTCAACAAGACCTATCTGGACGCGCTGCTCGAGATCCACGGCAAGGAGGACAGGGTGTCGGCCGTCGCCGGCACGACGACCGTGATCGTGGCCGCCCAACCGAAAGCCATGACGCTGTGCTGCTCCGACTTGGTATTGCAGAACACCAACAGGGTGCTGACCGGCGCAGAGATCACCGTCGATCCGCTCGACCTGCCGGGCGCGACGTCGAGTGAGGTCACGGTGCACGTCAAGTCCGTTCCGAAGGACACCCCAAGCGGGAACCACCGCGGGCACCTGGTCAACGTCGCCGACGGCTCACGGGTGGGCAACCTCTTCTGGGTCCTCATCTCCGTCCCAGGGACCTGATGGCTGACATCGTCGAACAGCGGGTCCGTGAGCTCATTGCCGACGCGGAGCAGGCCGCGGCCGAGAAGGCCTGGGACCGGGCGCGCGCGCTGGCCGGCGCGGCGGCGGTGCTCGACCCCACCAACGACCAGGCCCAGCGCCTCCTGGGGGGAGCGGCGTCGGGTCCGGAGGAGGGGGAGTGGCGACAGCTCACCGTCATGTTCTGCGATCTGGTCGGGTCCACCGGCCTGTCCGAGCAGCTCAGCGGCGAGGCCTACCGCGAGGTGCTCCAGCGCTACCAACAGGTGTGCGACGACGTGATCACCCGCCACGGCGGCCGCATCGCCAAGTACCAGGGCGACGGCATCCTCGCCTACTTCGGCCATCCCGTGGTGCACGAGGACGACGCCCACCGCGGCGTGCGGGCCGGCCTCGACCTGCCCACCGAGTTCGCGCCCGTCGCCGCCGAGATGGAAGGGGCCCACGGCATTCCGATCGCCCTGCGGGTCGCGGTGCACACCGGCATGGTCGTGCTCGCCGACATGGGGACGTCGCGCAACCCGGAGCCCGCCGCCATCGTCGGCGAGGCACCGAACCTGGCGGCGCGCCTGCAGGATCAGGCCCGCCCCAACTCCATGGTGATCAGCGGCAGCACTTACGACCTCGTGCGCGGATTCTTCATCGTCGAGCGACGCGGGCCAGTGCAGCTGCGCGGCCTGACTCGGCCCGTCGAGGTGTTCGAAGTCGTCGGCGAAGGGCTGGCCGACACCCGCATCGACGCCAGGAACCGGCTCAGCCCCTTCGTCGGCCGCACCGATGAGCTGCACCAGCTGGAAGGGCTGTGGCGCACGGCCAGCGAGGGCGGATCGGCCGTCGCGCTCGTCGTCGGCGATCCCGGCATCGGCAAGACGCGCCTGGCGGACGTCATGCGTCGGCGCATCGCCGATCAAGGCGCAGCAACGCTGGCCGCGTGGTGCTCGCCGCAGCGGACGACGTCGCACCTCTGGGCGGCCCGACGACTCGTCGAGTTCGCGTGCGCGGTGTCGCCCCGCAGCAACCCCGAGGACGCAACACGTCGCGTGCAGCGGGCCCTGGCCATCGATGGCCAGGAGTCGGCCCTGCCGCTCTTCGCGTCGCTGCTCGGGCTCCCGCCCCAGCCGTGGAACCCGGCGCCCGAGTTGGCACCCGCGGCCTTGCGCCAGGCCACGATGGATGCGCTGGTGGGATGGATCACCCGGGCCGCGGCTCGCGAGCCCCGCCTGGTGCTGGTCGACGATCTGCAGTGGGCCGACCCCTCGACGTTAGAGCTGCTCCACCGCGTGATCACGGCCAAGGCACCGGGCCTGTTCCTCGTCATGACCTGCCGCGTGGGGGTGCCGTTGCCGTGGCCCGACACTGCGGCCACCACCATCGAGCTGGGGCCGATGAGCCGGGACGAGCTCGAGCTCATCGCTGCGGGTGTCGTCCCCGGCAGGGACACGGCCGACGAGGGGCTGCAGGACGCCATCGACCGCAGCGACGGGGTGCCCCTCTACTTCGAGGAGCTCCTTCTGGTGGCGGGAAAGTCTGTCGACGCCGGCCGGCCCGTCGCGCTGGCCCTCAAGCACGACCTCCCGCCGAGCCTCATCGGCCCGCTGTTGGCGCGCGTCGAGGCGCCCGAGGTCGACGTCCGCCTCCTGCAGACCATGGCCGTGATCGGCCAAGAGGTGCCGGCCGATCTTCTTGCCGCCGTGTGGGGCACAGACGTCGCCGCCCTCGACCGCGCGCTGGCCGCCCTCGAGGGCTCCGGGCTCATCGAGCGGGCCCCCAGAAGCGATGAGGACGACGGCGGCGCCCCCATCTACCGCTTCCACCACCGCCTGCTCTGGGAACTCGTCTACGGCATGCAGCTGCTGCCCGCACGCGTGGCCCGGCACGGCGGCGTGGCCGACGCCCTCGTCGCGCGCGCCGGCGCGTTCGACGCGGCAGACGGCGCCGTGCTCGGCGCCCATCTCGAGCAAGCCATCCGCACCGCCGACGCGGTGCGGGCCTACGCGAACGCCGCTCGTCGCGGCATGGCCGCCGGCGCGGTCGCCGAGGTGGACGAGACGCTGGACCACGGCGTTGCCCTGCTCGACAGCGTGGCTGACGAGGAAGCCCGCCTGTCGTCCGAACTGGCCCTCCGTCAGCTGCGGGGGCTCGCGGCCACTGCGCGCATGGGGTACATGGCGCCCGACGCGATCACCGAGCACGAACGCTGCCTGGAGATCTGCCAGCGCCTCCCCAGTCGGCCCGAGTACCTCCCCGCCGCCCTCGGCGTGTGGATCTTCTACCTCTTCAAGGGGGAGCTCGACCGGGCCGACGACGTCCTCGATGCGCAGGCCGAGCGCATGGGCGAGGCGTGGCCGGGCATCAACGTCGAGGCCGGATGCCGGCAGCTCATCTCCTTCTTCCGGGGCGACCTGGCAAGGATGGCGCGCGAGACGCGCGCCTACCTGGCCTCACCGCACCCGCTCATGGACGACACGTCGGGCCCCGACATCGTCCAGGACTGGCCCAACCCCACGGATCCGGTCGCCGTGGCCCTCAGCTTCAGCGCCGTCGCGTGCATGCTCTCGGGCCGGTGGGAGGAGGCCGAGCGCCACATGCACCGGGCCAACATGCGGGCCGCGCAGTGGCCGTTCCCGTACGGCGCGTTCACCCGCGGCAACAACGCGGTGATGCGCGCCCTCGTGCATCGGGAGGCCGGCGATGCTGTGGGCGCCCGCGCGGCAGCGAGCGAAGCGGCCGCCATCGGCGACCGCCACGGCTTCGCGTTCTGGACGCTGGCCGGCAACCTGGCCGCGGTGCTTGACCCGGCCATCGCCCACGAGCCCGAGACCGAGGACCGCGTGGCCGCCCTGATGAATGTGTGGCGGTTCACGGGGATGGACGCGTGGACGCCGGCCTTCCTGGTCGAACAGGGCAAGGGCCAGATCCTGCGGGGCAACCTCAAGGCCGGCCTCGCGACCCTGGAGGAAGGCGCCGCCATCGCCGAGCGCACCGGCTCGCTGCTCGTCGCGGCGGAGACGGCCCGGCTGATCGGCGAGGCCCGGCTGCAGCTCGGCGACCGCGCCGGCGTGGAGAGCATCGCGTCCGCAGTGCGGATCGCCGAGGGCCAGGGCGCGCGCCTCTTCGAGCTGCGGGCCCGCACCGCGCTGCGGCGCCACGACCCGGGCCAGGAGGATGGCGCTGTGCTCGCCGCCCTCCTGGCCGAGGTCGAGAGCGGCGGTGCGCACGACTCGCCCCTCGCTCCCGTCGTCGACATGGACGCCGCTCGCACCGCACTCGGGACATGACGTCGCGACCCCGCGTCGCCGTCCTCGGTGGCGGCATGGCCGGACTGGCCGCGGCCTGGCGGCTGACCTCGCCCGACGGACCCGGAGCCGACGTCACCGTCTACCAGCGGGGGTGGCGCCTGGGCGGCAAGGCGGCCAGCTCCCGTGGCCGGAACGGGCGCATCGAGGAGCATGGCCTGCACGTGTGGCTCGGCTACTACGACAACGCCTTTCGCCTCATGCGCCAGGTGTACGCCGAGCTGGATCGCCCTCGCACCGATCCCGAGTGCCCCATCCTGACCTGGCGCGACGGCTTCACACCCTCGTCGGTCATCGGGCTGGAGGACGAGCACGACGGCGAGTGGCACGACTGGCTGGCTGCCTTCCCGACCAATGATCTCGTGCCAGGAGACGGCGTCGACGTGGGTGGGGTGCAAGGGCTGACGCGCCTGTTGACCCAAGGGACCGCACTCATCGGTCAGTTCGTGGCGTCGCTCGCGGCGGCGCCCGTCCCCGCCGCCGCCATCCTGTCGACCCGCCCCACTTCCCCGCGCCGCGCCGGTCCGGTCGCAACGGCGGTCATGGATGCGATGCGGGCCGGCCCGCCCGATGCACGGAGTGTGGCCCGGGGCATGACGTTCGTCGACGTGATGACGGCGATGCTGCGCGGCCTGGCCGTCGACGACATCGCCAAGCGCGGGTTCAAGGTCATCGACGACGAGGACTTCCTGGAGTGGCTGAGCAGGCACGGCGCCCAACCCGCCAGCCTGGCCTCACCGCTGCTGCGGGCCATGTACGACCTGGGCTTTGCCTACGAGCGCGGTGACCGCGGTCGCCCCCGCTTCTCGGCCGCGGCGGGCGTGGAGCTGGGCGTGAAGATGTTCTTCGGGTACCGCGGCTCGCTGTTCTGGAAGGTGCGCGCCGGTCTCGGTGACGTCGCCATCGCTCCGCTCTACCAAGCCCTGCGGGCGCGCGGGGTGCGCTTCAACCTGCTGCACCGGCTCGAGTCCCTGCACCTCGATGGCCGACGGATCGCGGCGGTCAGCCTGCGCCGCCAGGTCGGGTTGCGGTCGGGCGTCGAGGAGTACGAGCCGCTCGTGCGCGTCGGCAGCCTGCCGGTCTTCCCGAGCGAACCCGACCTCGCACAGCTCGACGCCGGGCCCGAGCTGCTCGGACACGACCTCGAGAGCTACTGGTGCCAGTGGCCAGAGGTCGAGCCAGTGCGCATCGAGGTGGGACGAGACTTCGATGCGGTCGTGCTGGCGACGTCGATCGGCATGGTGCCCCACGTGTGCGAGGAGCTGCTCGCGGTCGACGAGCGCTGGCGGGCCATGGTGGCCCGACTCGGCACCGTGGCCACCCAGGCCGTGCAGGTGTGGCTGGGCCCGGACGAGCGGTCGCTCGGCTGGGACCACCCCGGCGCCACCATGGCGGGCGGTGATCTGCCATTCGACACGTTCTCCTCGACGACCGAGGTCCTGCCCTTCGAGACGTGGCCCGACGACGACCGGCCTCGGACGCAGGCGTCGTTCTGCGCCACCCTCGCCGACGGGCTGCTGCCCGAGCCGGGTGCCGAGGGCTATGAGGCGGCGGCCACCAGCGTGGTTCGCGACGGAGCCCGCCGCCTCCTCGCAGAACGAGTGCGGCACCTGTGGCCCGCGGCCTACGGCCCGGACGGCTTTCGCTGGGAGCTCATCCGCGACCAGTACGCGCGGGCCAACGTCGATCCGTCCGATCGCTACGTGCAGGCCCTCCCCGGCAGCGACGGGCACCGGCTCCGGGCCGACGGCAGCGGATTCGACAACCTCTTCCTGGCCGGCGACTGGATCGACAGCGGCCTGAACGTGGGCAGCATCGAGGCCGCGGTGCTGAGCGGGCTGCAGGCCGGCAACGCCGCCCTCGGTCGTCCCGTCACCCACGGCACCACCGGGTTCGAACCCCACGGAGTTGGATCGTGACGGACAACGGCTACGACCCGGCCGCCGCGATGCGCGCGCTGGCCGAGGCGCCGCGGGTCGGCCTCGAGGCCGCGGCCGCGGTGATCGAGCGCATCCTCACGCTGGGGCGACCGGGCACCGCGGCGCTCCCGGCCATCCCCTGGGACGGCGGAGCGGGCAACGGCGAGGCCCCACCACCGGCCGACCGCAAGGTGCAGCTCCGCCGGGCGCGCGCCGACGCCGAGCGCGTGCTCGACGCCTATGGCGACTGGGCCCGCCAGCTGCTCGACGGGGTGTTCGGGCTGGCCGAGGGAAGCGCCGAGCCCGAGGTGCTCGAGCTCGGTCCGGTGCGGCCGGGCGACACCGTCGAGGCCGACCTCTGGCTGCACGCACCGCCTGGGAGGCTGACGGCACCTGCCCGGCTCCACATCACCGCCCTCACGGCCCACGACGGCACGACCGTGCCAGCGGACGCGATGGGCTTCGAGCCCGCGGTGCTGGTGCCGACGACGACGGGCAACGGTGGCCAGACGACTCCGACGACGAGGGTTCGGCTGCGGGCGCCCGACGACGTCCCCGCCGGCAGCTATCACGGCCACGTGCTGGTCGACGGGTTGCCCGAGATCGCGCTCGCGGTCCGGGCCCAGGTCGTGGCGTGACCCTCACCGAGTCGTCGTTCGAGACCATGTTCGCGAGCTACGCGGCGATCACGTCTGAGGCGGTCGCGACCCACCTGCCGTCCGCCGGTGGAGCGGGCTCGCTCGGCGACATGATGCGTGACTACCCGCGGCGCGGCGGCAAGGCCATCCGGCCCGCGTTGTGCCTGGCGACCTGTGAGGCGTTCGGTGGCGAGCTCCGCGACGCGCTGCCGTCGGCCGTCGCCATGGAATTGCTGCACAACGCGTTCCTCGTGCACGACGACGTGGAGGACGGCAGCCTCCTGCGGCGAGGTCGTCCAACGCTGCACGCGAGATGGGACGTGCCGTCGGCCATCAACGCGGGTGACGGGCTGGCCCTCCTCGGCCAGAAGGCGCTGCGGGCCAACCGCGATCACCTCGGCGGCCGCATGGCCGACCTCATCGCCCAGGAGTTCGAGGAGATGGCCCGCCACACCGTCGAGGGTCAGGCCGTCGAGCTGGCGTGGCGACGCGACGGTGTCTTCGATCTCACGCCCGAGGACTATCTCGACCTCATCCTGCGCAAGACGTGCTGGTACACGACCATCCACCCCCTCCGGGTCGGTGCCCTCATCGGCGGATGGGGAACCGTTGACCCCGACCCACTGGCCCGGTTCGGCTTCTACCTCGGGGCCGCGTTCCAGATCCAGGACGACATGCTGAACCTGACTGGTGAAGTGGAGCGGTACGGCAAGGAGCGCGATGGCGACCTGTACGAGGGCAAGCGCACCCTGCTGCTCATCCACCTGCTCGCCAACGCCGCGCCCGACGAGCGGCGGTGGCTGGAGGCGTTCCTGCGGGCCGAGCGGACCGACCGCACGCCCGACGACGTAGACAAGGTGCGCAGGCTCCTCGACGAGTACGGGAGCCTCGAGTTCACCCGCCGCTTCGGCGAGGGGATCGCCGAGGCAGCCACCGCGGCATTCCAGGTGGCTTTCGCCGACGCACCGGACTCGCCGGCGCGTCGGTTCGTCGCCGAGTTGATCCCGTACATGCTCGAGCGGAGTGAGTAACCGGACCTCGCCAACTAGCCTGCGCGTCGTCATGAGCCTCCCCATGTTCCCGCCCGGCGACAGCCCGGGACCGAGCTTCACCAACCTCCTGCAGCGATTGGGGCACACCATGCCGCTGCCCGACCCGAACGAGCCGAGCGATTTCCGCCACGGCACGACGATCGTCGCCATTCGATACGCGGAGGGCGTGGTGATGGCCGGCGACCGCCGGGCCACCGAGGGGCATTCCATCGCCCACCGGGCCATGGAGAAGGTGTTCCCGGCCGACCGCCACAGTGGCGTGGCCATCGCTGGCGCCGCCGGTCCGGCGGTCGAGATGACCCGCCTGTTCCAGACCAACCTCGAGCACTACGAGAAGGTCGAGGGCACCGCCCTCAGCCTCGAGGGCAAGGCCAACCAGCTCGGCCAGATGATCCGGCAGAACCTGCCCGCGGCGATGCAGGGCCTCGTCGTCGTGCCGATCTACGCCGGGTACGACCTTCGGCGGCAGACGGGACGCATCTTCACCTACGACGTCACCGGCGGGCGCTACGAGGAGGCCGACCTCCACGCCACCGGCTCCGGCGGTCGCGACGCCCGGACGACGATCAAGCTCGGGTGGACCGAGGGCATGGACCGGGCCGCCACCATCGAGCTCGCGGTGCAGGGCCTCTACGAGGCGGCCGAGGAGGACTCGGCAACCGGCGGTCCCGACGTCGTCCGCGGCATCTATCCCACCGTCGCCACCATCACTGTCCAGGGCTTCGAGCGCGTGGAGGAGACCGAGGTGGCCGAGCGGTTCCGGGCGCTCATCGAGCGCAAGACGGCCCAGGGGCATATGGCGTGAGCGAGCTTGCGAGCGAACCACTGAGAACAGCGTGTTTTTGCTCATCGATGCCGACGAAGGAGGCGTCGCTCGTGAGCGAGCTTGCGAGCGAACCAATGAGAACAGCGTGCTTTTGCTCATCGACGCCGACGAAGGAGGCGTCGCTATGAGCATGCCGTTCTATGTAGCTCCCGAGCAGGTGATGAAGGACCGCGCCGACTTCGCGCGCAAGAACGTGGGCCGGGGCCGGCCGCTCGTTGCGACGGTCTACGACGAAGGCATCCTGCTGTGCGCAGAGAACCCGTCGAAGAACCTGCACAAGATCAGCGAGATCTACGACCGCATCGCCTTCGGCGGCGTGGGCAAGTACAGCGAGTACGACCAGCTGCGCCAGGCCGGCGTGCGCCACGCGGACACCAAGGGCTACATGTACAGCCGCGAGGACGTGGACGCCCGGTCATTGGCCAACGCCTACGGTCAGACGCTCACCCAGGTCTTCACCCACGAGATGAAGCCATTGGAGGTCGAGATCCTGGTGGCCGAGGTCGGCGTGGACAACCACGGCGGCGACCAGCTGTTCCGCATCCTCTACGACGGCACCGTCTTCGACGAGGACAACTACACCGTGCTCGGCGGTGAGGCCGATGCCATCACCGAACGGTTGCAGGCGGCGTTCGACGCGACGTGGGGATTGGGTGCAGCGCTCAAGGCCGCGGTCGCGGCACTGGCGGGCCCGGAGCGGCAGCTCCCGTCCAGCGAGCTCGAGATCGCCATCCTCGCCCGCTCCAACGGGCGCCGCGCCTTCCACCGCATCGTCGACGACGAAGCGGCAGCCCTGCTCGCCTAGACCCTTCGTCTCAGGCGAAGGCGCGGACGGCGACCGTGCAGGTCGCCACGGCCATCGACGCGAGGGGGAGCCAGCCGGTGAGGCGGGTGTAGGTGGCCGGCTCGTCATCGGTCGCGTGCATGACCGGGTCGAGGGTGGCCTCGACCTCGTCCACCAGGAGGATCTCGGCTGCCACCTCGAGGTCCTCGGTGGCGACGTAGACGGTCACCTCACCGAAGCAGGGGTAGGGCCCGTCGACCGATCCCCGAAGTTGGGTGGCGATGCCCTCGGCGCCGAGGCGAGCGGCAATCACCTTGGCGTGGAAGGTCCCCTGAGCAGGGACCAACGGCACCATGCGGGTTGTACGCACCGAGAGAACGGTACCGTGGCGCGGGGAGGAACCATGGACCGCCGCATCTTCGGCCTGGAGAACGAGTACGGGGTTACCTGCACCCTCCGCGGTCAGCGGCGGCTCAGCCCTGACGAGGTGGCTCGATATCTCTTCCGCCGGGTCGTGAGTTGGGGGCGTTCGAGCAATGTGTTCCTCGAGAACGGCGCCCGGCTCTACCTCGACGTGGGCAGCCACCCCGAGTACGCCACACC
Organism: Actinomycetota bacterium; assembly: GCA_041166245.1. Lineage (GTDB taxonomy): Bacteria > Actinomycetota > Acidimicrobiia > Acidimicrobiales > JAFATL01 > JBEEFP01. Next base: position 13,363 of record JBEEFQ010000268.1, read on the forward strand.
CGAGTGCGATTCGATCTACGACCTCGTCGTGCACGACAAGGCCGGCGAGCGAATCCTCGAGCACCTGCTGCTGTCGGCCGAGCAGCGCCTCCGTGAAGAGGGCATCCGCGGCGTCATCTACCTGTTCAAGAACAACACCGACTCGGCCGGCAACTCCTACGGGTGCCACGAGAACTACCTCACCAGCAGACGAGACGACTTCGGCCACTACGCCGAGGTGCTGATTCCGTTCTTCGTGTCGCGGCAGATCTTCGCCGGCGCCGGCAAGGTGCTGCAGACGGCGCGCGGCGCCATGTACTGCATCAGCCAGCGGGCCGAACACATCTGGGAGGGCGTCTCCAGCGCCACCACCCGCAGCCGGCCCATCATCAACACGCGCGACGAGCCCCATGCCGACGCCGAGCGCTTCCGCCGCCTGCACGTGATCGTGGGCGACTCGAACATGAGCGAGTACGCGACCTTCCTCAAGGTCGGCACCACCAGCATCCTGCTGCGCATGCTCGAGGACCCCCATGTCGTGCTCCGGGACATGACGCTCGAGAACCCGATCCGCGCCATCCGCGAGATCAGCCATGACATCACGTGCAAGCGGCGGGTGCGCCTGGCCAACGGCAGAGACGCCAGCGCCCTGGACATCCAGTCGGAGTACCTCAACCGGGCCATGCGCTACCACGCCAGCAAGGGTCTGTCCCCGCTCGAGGAGCAGGCGCTCGGCATGTGGGAGCACTGCCTCACCGCAATCGAGAAGGACCCCCTGACTCTCGACCGTGAGTGCGACTGGGTCATCAAGCACAAGCTCATCGAGGGCTACCGCGACCGCCACAGCCTGCCCCTGACCCATCCCAAGGTCGCGCTGCTCGACCTCCAGTACCACGACGTGTCCCGCGAGCGGGGGCTCTTCTACCGGATGCAGGAGCGCGGCCTGGTCGACCGGGTGTGCACCGACGAGGCCATCGACACCGCCATCGACGAGCCGCCCCAGACCACCCGGGCCCGCCTCCGCGGCGAGTTCATCCGCAAAGCCAAGGAGCGGCGCCGCGACTACACCGTCGACTGGGTGCACCTGAAGCTCAACGACCAGGCCCAGCGCACCGTCCTCTGCAAGGACCCGTTCAAGGCCCGCGACGAGCGGGTGGAGAAGCTCATCGCCTCGCTGTAGTGCCGTCGTATCGGACCGGCACGGTCACTTCCATCCTGAGCGAGCGGCCCGGGCTGCAGCGCGTCGAGGTGGACGGCGAGCGGGCCTACGTCATCACCCAGGTCATCGGACCCGTCGCGGTGGGGGATCGCGTCGTCATGAACACCACCGCAGTGGAGCTCGGGCTCGGCACCGGCGGCTGGCACGTCGTGCACTGGAACCTCGCGCGCGATGCGTGGTCGGAGCCTGGCGCGGGACACGAGATGAAGCTGCGGTACACGAGCATGCAGGTCGACGCCGGGGTGGCCCCGCCGCCGGAGCCGGGGGAGTGGCAGAACCGCCTGGACCCCCCGGTGGTCGCGTGCTTCCTGCACAGCCAGGTCGCGGTCGTCGCCGCTGCCTTCAAGCACGTGGCGCCCGGACGCTCCCTCGGCTACGTGATGACAGACGGCGGAGCGCTGCCGCTCGCCTTCAGCGACCTGGTGGCTCGCCTACGCGACGACGGGCTGCTCGACGTCACCGTCTCCGCGGGTCAGGCCTTTGGTGGCGAGCGCGAGGCAGTGAACGTGCACCACGCCCTCGAGCTCTGCGCCGACCAGCACGCGGTCGTCGTCGGCATGGGACCGGGCTCGCTCGGGACGGGCACGGAGTTCGGCTTCAGTGGGATGGAGGTGGCCGCGGTGCTCGAGGCGGCCGAGGCCATGTCGTTCCAGCCCGTCGTCGCGCTTCGCGTGAGCGGCGCCGACCCCCGTGAGCGACATCAGGGCGTGAGCCACCACGCCCGCACCGTGCTCGACGTCACCACCGCACGTGCCGTGGTCCCGATCCCGCGAGGCGAGCCCCGTCCCGACGTGGGCGATCACGACGTCGTCGAGGTCGACGTCCCAGAGCTGGGCGACCTCGACGTGACCTCCATGGGGCGTACGAGGAACGAGGACCCCGCGTTCTTCGCGTACGCCGCCGCGGCCGGTGTGTATGCAGCGAACGCGCTTCTAGATTGACTCCGTGAACCGGCTGGAGCGGCTGATCAACCTGGTGGCCGCGCTGCTGGCGGCCGAGCGCCCTCTTGATCGCGAGGAGCTGCGGGAGCGGGTGCCCGGATACGCGGAGGACGACGCCAGCTTCCGGCGAGCCTTCGAACGGGACAAGGATGCGCTGCGGGACATGGGCATTCCCCTGCTGCTCACCAAGGTCGACCCCACCAACGCCGACTCGCCCATCGGGTACCGCATCCCCAAGGACGAGTACTACCTGGCTGATCCGGAGCTGGCGCCCGACGAGCTGGCCGCCCTGCACCTGGCCGTGACGACCGTTCGGCTCGAGGGCTCGGAGGCGGCGCCCGCACTGTGGAAGCTCGGTGGCACTGCTTCGCTCAACCCCGGCGTCGTCGCCGCGCTACCCGGGAGCGAGCACTTGGCCAGTCTGTTCGGGGCGGTCGCCGAGTCGCGCACGGTCACCTTCGGATACCGGGGCGAGACCCGCACCGTCGACCCGTACCGGCTCGCCTTCCGCAACGGCTACTGGTACCTGGCCGGCTTCGACAGGGACAAGCAGGCGGCGCGTTCGTTCCGCCTCGACCGGCTCGACACGCCCGCCGCCGCGGGGCCGGCCGGGGCCTTCGAGCGCCCACCGCTCCCGTTGACCCGCCCGCCCGCGCCGTGGGAGATGGGCGACGAGGACGAGGTCACGGCCCGCGTGCTCATCGACGGCGACCAGGCCCAGCGGGTGATCGACGAGCTGGGCACCGAGGCGGTGGTCGAGCGACGCGACGATGGCGCCGTCGTCGTGGAGCTGCGCGTGACCAACCGGGCCGCGCTGAGGTCATGGGTCCTCGACCGACTCGACCGGGCCGAGCTACTCGGGCCGCCCGAGCTGCGGGCCGAGCTCGTCGCGTGGCTCCAGGCCCTTGCATCGTGAGCGAGCGCCAGCGAGCGAGCCAATGTGATTGTGACGTAGTCACCGGCGCCATCGTCGGCGCGCCTCAGCGGCACCTGCGACGCGACTTGGCGGCGCGCCGGTGACGCAGCCCAACCCCACCGACAAGCGATTGCGGCGGTTGCTGGCGCTGGTGCCGTGGGTCGCAGCCCATGACGGGCCCGCCATCGCCGAGGTGTGCGAGCGCTTCGACTGCAGCGAGGACGACCTCATGGAGGACCTGGAGCGCCTCTTCCTCTGCGGGCTGTACCCGTTCACCCCCGACACGCTGATCGAGGTCGACATCGCCGAGGGTCGGGTGTGGATCCGCTACGCCGAGGTCTTCGCCCGACCCCTCCGCCTCACCCCGGCCGAGGGCTTGGCTGTCGTCGCGGCGGGCGCCGCCCTCCTCACCTCGCCGGTCACCACCGACAGCGAGCCGCTCGCCCGTGGGCTGGCCAAGCTGGCCGCGGTGCTCGGGGTCGACGCCGACGAGATGGTCGAGGTCGAACTGGGATCGGCACCGCCGCAGCTCCTCGCCGACCTGGAGCGGGCCGCGGCCGAGCACCGTCAGACCGAGATCGAGTACTACTCCTATGGCCGCGACTCGTGGACGCGACGGGTCATTGATCCCCACCGGGTGTTCGGGTCGGCGGGCCAGTGGTACGTGGCCGCCTGGTGCCACCGAGTCAGCGACGACCGCCTCTTCCGCGTCGACCGCATGCGAGCCGTCAAGGTGCTGGACGAGACGTTCAAGCCGCGCAAGCAGCCGCCGCCCGCTGACGTGTTCTCGCCCCGGCCCGACGATCCCACCGTCACCCTCGAGCTCGCACCCACGGCCCGGTGGGTGCTCGAGGCCTACCCGCACGAAAAGGTCGCGGAGCGGGCTCGGGGCAAGGTGCGCGTCACGCTGAGGATCAGCGAGCGCGGATGGCTCGAGCGCCTGCTGCTGAGGCTCGGTCCCGACGCCAAGGTGGTCGCCGGCGACCGAGACGTGGGCCGCGACGCGGCCCGTCGTCTGCTGCTGCGATACGGCACCCAACCGGTAACCTGACCAACTTGCACTTTCAGCAGGAGGACGAGGCCGAAGCGACCAGGCGCCGCAAGTTCCGCGGTGGTCTCGAATGGGTGCTCATCGTCGGCGGCGCGCTGCTCGCTGCCTTCCTCATCAAGACGTTCCTGATCCAGGCGTTCTTCATCCCGTCGGAATCGATGGTCCACGCCCTCGAGAAGGGCGACCGGGTGCTCGTCAACAAGCTGAGCTACCGGCTGCACGACGTGCACCGCGGCGACATCGTCGTGTTCGAACGGCCTCCGAGCGAGCCCACCGATCCGCAGATCAAGGACCTCATCAAACGCGTCGTCGGCCTGCCTGGTGAGACGGTCAGCGGCGACCAGTCGGGCCACGTGCTCATCAACGGCAAGGTCCTGGAGGAGCCCTACCTCCCCTCGGGGGTGAGGACGGCAGCCTTCGAGGAGTACAAGGTCCCACCAAATCACTACTGGGTGATGGGCGACAACCGCGCCAACTCGAAGGACAGCCGCTACTTCCAGGCCATCGGCGACGACCTCATCGTGGGCCGCGCCTTCGTCCGGGTCTGGCCCATCTCATCGATCGGCCTCTTGTAGGGCGACCACCATGCGGTCGACCCAGTCGCTGTAGACGGCGTCGACACCCATCCGCAGCATGGCGGTGAGCACTCGGTCGTGCTGGCAGTCCCATGCGAAGGTCAGCAGCTCGAAGCGGTGGAAGAGGGTCGTGAGGCCGCCCGTCCAGTCGCCATAGTGCATGTTCACCGCGTCGACGCCCGCCTCGGCCAGGGTGGCGGCCCGCCGTTCGGCGCCCTCCTTCAGGCGGGTACGGCGGGTGGAGTCGACCAGGCGGACGTCGCGGGCCAGCTCCCTCCACGCCGCCACCTGCTGCCAGTCGTGGTGGCACAGCCACAGCCGCCGGAGATCGAAGCCGGCCGCACGCGCCGCTTCGATGGTCGGGCCGGCAGCCGCAGGGTCCTTCACGTCGAGGGAGAGTTGGAAGTCGGTGCCGCACGCCTGGAACAGCTCGGCCAGTGCGGGGATGTGGCCGGGCAGGTCAACCCTGTCCAGCCTGTCGATGCCGCGGCGCCGCACCTTGCCGTCGTGGTCGAGCACGGCGACACCGTCGGCCGTCAGCCACACGTCGCTCTCCAGCCCGTTCGCACCGAGCTTCAGCGCCAGCGCGAACGCCTCGATCGTGTTCTCCGGCGCATGCGCCCGCGCCCCCCGATGCGCGAACCCGATCGCCGGCCGCAAGATCGAATCCACCCACCGCAAGCTACCCAACCCCATTGGGTGCACTTGTGGCCATATACGCCCCCAAGTGCACCCAATGGGGTTGGGGGGACTACATGCCGACGCGGGTGATGGGGTCGCTGTCGTCGACGTCGGCGATCTCGTCGATCGGGAGGGGTTCCTCGATCGGTTGGTCCTTGGGGATGGTGAAGGCGAACCGGCTTCCGACGCCGAGACGGCTCTCGCACCACAGGCGCCCGCCGAGGACCTCGACCAGACGTCGGCAGATGTAGAGGCCGATGCCGGTGCCGCCCTGGGCACGGGTCGACGACCCGTCGAGCTGCTGGAAGCGCTCGAAGAGCAGGGGGATGTCGCCCGAGAAGATGCCGGGACCCGAGTCGGTCACCGAGACCTCCACGTCCTCGCCCTTGTCGCTCACCTCGAGGATGACGGGCCCATCGCTGTACTTGGTGGCGTTGTCGAGGAGGTGGTCGAGGATCTGGTCGAGCTTGGGCCTGTCGACCTGCACCACGAGCTCGGCACGGGGCCGGCGCACCTCGACCCGTTCGGACTTGAGGTCGGACAGCACGGCGGCCACGTCGACGGGCTCGAGGTGGAGCCGGGGGTGGCTGGTCTCGATGGCCGACATGAGGAGGAGGTCCTCGATCAGGCGCTCGAGACGGTCGGTGTTGGCGTCGAGGGCGGTCAGAGCCATGGTGCGGGCCTTGTCGTCGATCTCGGCGCCCTTGCGCAGCAGGGTGCGGACGTAGCCCTTGATGATGGTGAGCGGCGTGCGCAGCTCGTGGCCCATCACCGCCACGAGGTCGGCCTTGATCTGGGCTGTCTCGCGCTCGGTGGTGATGTCGTCGAGGACCATGATGCGCCCCAGCACCCGACCTTCCGCCGAGGTGATGCGGCGGACAGCGGCCCGGTAGGCGCGGGGCGGCTGCCCGAGGGCGACCTCGACCTGGCCGTCGCGGTGATCGTCCCCGGCGAGCATGGCTTCGAGCAGCGGGTTGCCGAGGCGGCCGGCGACGGCCTGGCCCATCTCGAAGGTGCCGGCGACGTGGAACAGCTCGCCCGCCGCGCCGTTGAGCATGATGAACCGGCCCGTCTCGTCGACGACGAGGGCGGGGTCGGGCATGGAGTGAACGACCGCAGCCAGCTGGTCGTCGCGCTCCTTGATCCGGCGCTGCAGATCCGCCGACCGCAGGCTCAGGGCGACGTGGCTGGCGAACCCGTTGAGCAGGGCCCGGCCCGAGGCGTCGGGGTCGTCGCCCAGCAGGAGCACGAGCTGGCCCAGCCGGGTGCCCCCGGCCACCAGCGGGAGGCTGACCGCCCACTCGGCGCCGTCAGTGAGGCGAGCCACGACCGGGTGGGTCGGATCGTCCACCCGGAGGGTCGGCGACGTCACCAGGTCCTTGAACTCGGCCACGTGAGTGGCGTTGCGCAGCTGCTCGCGATCGACGCCCCGAAAGTGGGCGATGCGAGCCCCCTCGTCCTCGTACAGCGCGCAGAAGCCGGCCCGGGCACCGAACAGCCGCTCGGCGGCGTCGAAGAGGCGGACGAGGATGGTGCTGCGATCGAGGTCGTGGCCCACCTTGGTCAGTGCGTCGAGGAACTCGGGCACCGAGGCGGTGCCGACCGCAGGGCGCCTCGTCATCACGATGGCGGCCGCGTCGGCGAAGAGCAGCAGGGTCACGGGATCGAGGCCGGAGAAGTCGCCGCCGACCACGAGGGCGCCGACGACCCGCGAGCCCACGCGAACCGGCTCGGCCACGACGTGCATCCCGGTCCCGGTGTCGCGGCGGCGCACGAACCGACCGGTGGAGACGGCTTGCTCAGCGGTCTCCATGACCGTGGTGGGGATGGCGCCCGTGGAAGCCAGAGGCACGACCACCCCGTCGGAGACGCCCACGAGCATGCCGTTGCGCCCGCCGAGGGCGCCCACGGCGCCGCCCAGCACCTCGTTGAGGAGCCGCATGGGATCGCCGCCCGCAGCCAGGCCCCGCAGGACCTGCTGGAGCCGTTCGAGCTGGGCCACGCCCATGTATCGGTGCCCCAGACCTGCCCCTTTACCGAGGGGAGGGCCAAATCACGCACGAGCACCTCGGCACTAGTCCGGTTGACCCATGCAAACCGCCCATGTGGGCCATTCGGTTGATACGGACATCGACCGATGAAAGTACGCAGCGTGGGCAGACCACGAAGCGCTCAAGTCCCAGAGAGGGTGGACCGATGCAAATGCGGAAGCGAGAGGAGGAGCCGGTGGCAACCATCCGGGCGAGCTGTCCGACCTGCGGTGATGTGGAGCTGACGAGCAGTGACGTGACTGTGCTCGTGTGCTCGACGACCCACGTCAGCAGCTACGCGTTCCAGTGTCCGACCTGTGACATCGCGGTGACCAAGCCGGCCGAGCCCCGCGTGGTCGATCTCCTCGTGTCCACCGGCGTGCGCCTGTCTGTCTGGCAGCTTCCGGCCGAGCTCGAAGAGGTCCACAGCGGTCCCCCGATCGGCTACGACGACCTCCTCGAGTTCCACTTCGAGCTCAGGAGCGACGACTGGTTCGACCGCCTGGTCGCCCTCGACCGGCGGGACGCCGTCTGATGGAGGCGTTCCTCCCCAGCATCGGCCTGATCAGCGGCCTCATTTCGCTCGTCGCCGCCGTTCGGCTGGTGGAGCAGCAGGCCCGATCGACCCACATGGCGGTCGTCGAGCTGCGCAACGACCCCCGCCACAGCGACCGCTGGAGCCCCACGGGCCCCAAGTAGGCTCGCCTCCATGGGCAGTGTTGGCCCCATGGAGATCCTCGTCATCCTGGTCGCCGGCCTCCTGATCCTCGGGCCCAAGCGCCTGCCCGACGCTGCCCGTCAGGTGGGCAAGGCCGTGGCCGAGCTCCGTCGCATGAGCTCGGGGCTCCAGGCCGAGATGCGCGACGCGTTCGAGACCACCACCTCGGTGGACCCAGAGCCGGCACCGCCCGCGGCGGTTGTGCCGCCTCCGCTCCCTCCCGCGCCCGCCACGCCGGCCGACGCCGAACTGCACATTGCTGATTCCGACGGCGCAGACGACGCTGACGATCCGCTGGAGCCCGGCCGCGACGACCCGTCCCGGAACTGAGGCCTCGCCATCGCCAGCATCACCGACGAACAGACCCACGAGGGTGGGCAGATGAGCCTGGTGGAGCACCTCACGGAGCTCCGTCGGCGCCTCATGATCGCCGTCGGTGCGGTGGCGGTCGGCGCCGTCGTCGGGTTCATCGTCTACAACCCCGTCCTCGAGTTCCTGAAGGAGCCCTACTGCGACACCCTCCCGGCCGGACGGGCGTGCTCGCTGTTCGTACAGGACCCCCTCGATGGCTTCGCCATCCGGCTCAAGGTCGCGGGCTACACAGGCCTGTTCCTCGCCTTCCCCGTGGTGCTCTGGCAGCTGTGGCGCTTCATCACGCCAGGGCTGCACCCCAAGGAGAAGCGCTACGCCATCCCGTTCATCATCTCCTCGATCATCCTGTTCGCCCTCGGCGCGGCGCTGGCGTACGTGACCTTCCCCCGGGCCCTCGAGTTCCTCCAGGCCGTCGGCGGCCCCTCCTTCGAGGAGATCTACAGCCCCGTCAAGTACCTGCGTCTGGTCCTGCTCATGGTCCTCGCCTTCGGACTGGCCTTCGAGTTCCCCGTGGTGCTCGTCTTCCTCGAGCTGGCCGGCGTCCTCACCACCAGCCAGCTCCGCAAGTGGCGCCGGCCCGCGGCCGTCACCATCCTCGTGGTGGCCGCGGTGATCACGCCCAGCCAGGACCCGTGGACCCTGCTCGCCATGGCGGTGCCCATGTACCTCTTCTATGAGGCGTCGATCCTCATCGGCCGACTCCTCAAGAAGTGACCCAGCAGATGAGCGCGCGCGACCAGTTCGTCGCTGCGCTCGGCTTCGATCCCGACCCCTTCCAGCTGCGGGCCTTCGACGCCCTCGACGAGGGGCGCTCGGTGCTGGTGGCCGCGCCCACCGGATCGGGAAAGACGGTCGTGGCCGAGTACGCGGTCGCCAAGGCGATAGGTGAGGGGCAGAAGGCCTTCTACACCACGCCG